>CANQPX010000040.1 GCA_947625915.1 uncultured Clostridia bacterium | reverse complement strand
CGCAGGGGGTGAATTGCTGTCGCAGACAGCAAGAGGGGGAAGCCCTGCGATAGAGGGCTTCCCCCTTGGCATTAACGATTACTTGTAATTTAAGCCTTGCAAAACAGCCCGGTGAGCTGTTTTGCAATACAGAACAATTTGTTTTACCAAAAAATGTATATTATGCTTTATCGACAAGCTGAGACCGCACCGAAATAAACTTCGATGCGGTCGTTTTCGTTTTTTAAAAGTTATCTGTTCTTGAATTTGATCTCGGGCATAGTATCGGACAGCATATCAAAATCCTTGCTCTTGTTCGGTCTGCTGAAGAAAATATCCGGATCGATAGGATCGTCAAGACGTTTAGGCGGCGGCGCTTGTTTTTTGCCCTTTTTATCCTTCTTGTCATCTTCTTCATCGTCAAACTGAACGGCAAACGGATTATGAACAGCTTCTTTCTGCTTTTTGCCGTATTTCGCCTGCATTTTCTCACGGTTGGCTTTATTGGTCTCGATAGAAGCGTTGATCTGCTCCTGAAGTTTACGCAGGTCAAGATCGGCATTATGATGTTCCGCAGGCTCATCTTCAAACTCTTCAATAACAGGTTTAGTATCTCCTGCGTAATAATCGGCAGTATCGGCAAATGCAAATGCGCTCAGACCGTCGTCTTCTTCCTGCTGCTGTTGAGGAACCTCTTCTTCATAACTTTCCTCGGCGGCAGTTTCGGCATCATGTTCGCTTTCCTCAACGAGAAGTTCCATATCGTGTTTCATCTTCTCGATAATGCCGGACGTATCGCCATGCTCCGGAACTGCTGTATTTTCTTCTTCGGCGGAAGTCTGTTCTTCGGCAGGTTCCTCCGCGATCAATGCGGCTTCTTTGGCAGCAGCTTTCTTTGCGGCTTCGGCTGCGGCAGCGGCTTTTGCCTTTGCAAGATCCTGAACGGCGTTCAACGCTCTCTTGCTGGCTGTCTTTGTTTCCTCGCCGATTATCTCGAAATCGTCAAAGTCAATGACTTCCGATCCTATAGGCTCGGGTTCCGGTTTGGGAATAGGCTTAGGCGCAGGCTTCGGAGCGGGAACTTCCTGTGCTTTCGGAGGTTCGGGCTTGGGAACAGGCTTAGGCGCAGGCTTTGGAGCGGGAACTTCCTGTGCTTTCGGAGTTTCAGGCTCAGCCTGTGGAGCAGTTCTTTTAAATGTGAACTGTTCCGATTTGGACAATTCCGGAGAGAAGTCAAGTTCAAAATCAATAAAGCTGCCTTCTGTATCTTTTGGAGCGGAAGGCTTGGCGGGCTCTGCCTTTTGCACTGTTTCGGGAACAGTTTTCGGCGCAGGAGCAGCAGTCTGTACTTCGGGTTCGGCAATATCCGACTCAAAAGATGAGAGATCTATATCGGAAGGAGCGGGCTGTGCGGCAGCTTCTTCCTCCCTTTTCTTTCTGCGGCTCGCGAACATTTCCATGTAACTGTTCTTGTGCTGATGAGCGGCAGGTCCCTGTGCAGGAGCGGGAGCAGCTGTTTCCTCTGCCAAGGAAGGCTCGGGCTGCGGCGTGGGAACGGGAATTTCCGCCTTGGGTGCAGCTTTGGACGCACCGAGATTTTTGAAAGCTTCGTCCGCAAGTTTGCTGATATCATCATCTGCGGAAGGCTGCGGCTGCGGCGCGGGAGCGGGAGTTTCTGCCTTAGGAACGGGCTTCGGAGCGGGAGTTTCAGCTTTTTGCTCCGTAACTGCTGAGTCAGCGGCAGGTTTGTACGCAGGTGCACTCGGAGTGCTGCTGTTCAAAGAATTTATTGCGTCCAGTACCGATGAAACGACTACCTGACCGCTCGAATTAAATCTTACAACGGGTTCGTCCTGCTGCGGGATCGGATCTTCATGTACTGCGGCAGGAGCTTGCGGCTTCGGCTCGGGTCTTGTTTCACGCGGAGCGGGAGCGGGAGACGCTTTCGGCGCGGCTGCGGGCTGTACGGCGGCAGCAGGCTGCTCCTCTTTTTTAGACGGGTCAAAGAATTCCTCAACGCCTTTTTTTATGCTTGCAAGATTATCCCTTGAAGTCTGGTCGGAATAACCTTTTATGATAGCAAGGGCGTTGATATCATCGGAAGAACGTCCGTCCTTCTTTTCGATCATCATTTGTGCGGCAATAAGCTTTGCCTTATCCATAGCGGGGACTTTCTTTTTATCCAGACCGCTGTTGACAACATACAAAGGAACGACCTTTTTCAGCTGTTCGGGGAAATTTTCGTCTATAAGCCTTTGTGAAGCTTCTTCGGAATCGTTTGTATACCAGCTTACAGCCATAATCATTATCTTTTGTGCGGGTATAGAGGACAGATTTTTCTTGATATAATCCATGATCGGCAGCTTGTCTCCGTACACGCCGCAGGCAAATATGACCAGTTTATAGGCGACCATTTTGGTTATGTTAAAGCCGTCAAGGCTCATAACATCGGCGTCTACATCTTCTTTCAGCCAATCGGCATATTGTTTTGTATGCCCGAATTTAGTTGAATAAACAACAGCGATCTTTTTCATTATCATCAATAACGTACAGGCTGACCTGCCGTATCCTCCTTATTGCAATGATATATTTGTTATTTTTTGCCGTGTTCAAACAAATACTATACATTATAATTATATATATTATCGCTGTATTATTTGTGAATTCAATGTTAATATTAGATAAATTTTATACAAATCTCAGCAAAGCATTAGATGTATTTGTAAAAAATGCATAATAATGTGACCCGTTTTAAAGCAGTATAAACAATTTCCGTCATTATCCGACTTCGACCGATCTGCTAAAAGATCAAGACCGCCCGAAAATAACGGGCGGTCTCAGCTTGTCGATAAAGTATAATATATTTTGTTGTCAAACAACGGATATTTTTAGAAAAACAAATTGCTCTGTATTGCAAAACAGCTCACCGGGCTGTTTTGCAAGGCTTAAATGGCAATAAACGTTAATACCAAGGGGAACGCTCTCTCTTGCAGAGCGTTCCCCTCTTGCCGCTTACGCGGCAATTCACCCCTTTGCAGAGGCGCCTTCGTAAAGGGGATTTCGCGCTCTGCGGAGCGCGACCAAAGGCTCTGCCTTTGGAAACCGCGAGCTGTGCTCAGCTCGACCAGCTTTTCGGGCAAGGTTTTGCCTTTCGTTTTTTAGTTTGTCCGCGCCTGTTTTTAGTTTTTTGATAGTTTAAAGACCGCCCGAAAATAACGGGCGGTCTTGCTGTCATTTATGATAATACATCTCTGTTTGCATCACATTTGTGTAAAGTATGCGCTTTTGCGGCACTATCCCCTTTTGCTTGAAAAGTTCCGAAACGGTCACCATGCTGTAACCTTCCTTTTTAAGTTCGGGAATTATCTTATCCAACGCTTCTACCGTGCGGAAATTCCCTTCCGCATCATGGAGCAGTATCACCATTCCGTCATCGGCTTGAGCAATTATCCTGCGGTAACGCTCCTTCGCGGAAACTTCGTCAAGATAATCTTCCGCTCCCGCGCCTTGTATGAACGGCAGTCCTATCGTTTCAAACATAAGATCGTTCACCGCTATATACGGCGGACGGAAAAATAACGAACGCTTTCCAACTGCTTTTTCCACAGCATCGGAAGTAAAATTTATTTCTTCCGACATTTCAGCAGCGGACATTTTTGTCATATCGGAATGTGTTTTTGAATGGTTTTGTATCTCGCAGCCCAGCGAAACGGCTCTTTTCATTACTTCCGCAGTTTTCTCGTTGATATTCATACCGCATACAAAAAAACTTGCGAGAACATCATATTTCTCTATCACATCAAGGACTTGCGGCGTTGTAACGGTATTCGGACCGTCATCAAAAGTCAGTGCAATTATTTTCCTGTTTTCCATAATGTACCTCCTCAGGCTTGCTGCACTTCGGCAGGCGGCAGATCAGCTTTTTTTATAAGGCGTTTTTTGCATACGAAATACGCAGGTATAAGGAAAATATCCGCCAGTATCCATGCTGCGGGCGATGAAAAACAAGCTGCCGCAAAGCCGTATATCTTTACCATATATGCTATGCCGCCTCTTGCAGCCATTTCCATAACTCCCGCAAATGTTGCCGTAGGAGAAAAACCCATTCCCTGTATGAAGAAACGCACTATATTCACCAGTGCCAGCGGGAAATAAAACGCTGAAAGTGTTGTAAGGTACTGTTTCACCAACGGCAGCATGAACCTGCTTTCTTCATCAAGGAAGATCATTGCCAGATGTTCTCCCGCAAAGAAAAGCACCACGAACGCAAATGCCGAATACGCAAGTCCCAGCAGCGTACACGCGCCAATGCCCTTGTTGAGCCTGTCCCACTTTTTTGCGCCGACATTCTGACCCGCATATGTCGCCATTGTTGAACCCATTGCGTCAAACGGACAGCACATGAACATAGAGAGCTTATTTGCGGCTGTTATTGCCGTAACGTATGTTTCGCCAAGTCCGTTTACAGCAGCCTGCAGCACAACGCTTCCTATTGCCGTTATGGAATATTGCAGTCCCATCGGCAGACCCATTGTACAAAGCCTTGCGATATGTTTTGAACTTATATGCCAATCTTCTTTTTCCGGTTTAAGTATGCCGTAACCTCTGCAAACGCGTTCCAGACAGCCGAAGCCCGACACGAACTGGGCGATCACCGTTGCCAGTGCCGCGCCGAAAACGTCAAGTTTGAAACACACTATAAAAACGATATCCAGAACTATATTTACGATAGAAGAAATTACCAGCCAGCTTACAGGAGTCTTGCTGTCGCCGAGGGAACGCAGTATGCCCGCGGTCATATTGTAAAGGAAATATCCGGGAATACCTGCAAATATCGTAAAGATGTATGTATACGCTCTGTCGAAGAAGTTGGGCTGCGTATCCATTATCCGCAGTATATCGCTGCAAAATACCAAAGTTACCGCAGTTATGATCGCCGCAAAAGCAATGCACAGCCACAGGGAATTTGTGACATATTTTCTCAGCTGCTTTACATCGCCCGCGCCGTACGCCTGAGCAACGGGTATCGCAAAGCCGTTGCATATGCCCATTACAAAACCGATTATAAGGAAATTTATCGAACCTGTACAGCCCACCGAACCGAGAGCGTCGCCGCCGAGGAATTGTCCCACTATAGCCGTATCCGCCGCGTTATAGAACTGTTGGAACAAAAAGCCGAAAAGCAGCGGCACTCCGAAGCCGAGAATGAGCTTTACCGGTTTGCCGTTTGTCAGATCCTTTGCTGCCGCCATAAAACCTCTCCAATCTTTACAATTTTTTCAATAATAACTTGTCTAAAACATTATAGTGCGCATTACACAAAAATGCAATGATATTTTTGGATATATTTTTTGAACTTTTTTACAACGATCACAAATAAAAATTGATTTTTGTTGTGGCACACATTTTGGCAATAATTTACTTGTCACTGTCCTCAATAATATGGATCACGTCTTTGCGGCAGGTTATTTTGTCAATGATATTTTTTATAAATGACGGTTTGATATTGCTTTCTTTAACGCTGTTAAGGGTAAGCCATACTATCTTTTCTCCTGCGTCACTGATAGTTTTACATTTCTGGATGTCTTTCTCGTTGGCAGTCATAAAGTAGTAAAATTCAAGAGTATGGCAGTCCAGTCCGTCAATATTGCCGTCTTTGTCTTTAAAGAAATTTTCGCATACTATCGCAAGCCTATCTGCTTTTGCGTTTATACCCGTTTCCTCGGAAAATTCCCTTTCGGCGGCTTCTTTTGATGATTCTCCTATATGGACTCCGCCGCCTATAACGTAATAATAATCCCCCACAGAACTCCTGACAAACAATATTTTATCATCGTTTATAAGTAATCCTCCTGCGCGGTATCGGAATTTTTTACCGTCCGCTTTAATGTCAATATCGGTCATTTAGACTCACTCCTTCCATTTGGACAGAAAAACGAAAACGCTCCCTTTCGGAAGCGCCAGCTTGTCGATAAAATATAATATAGTTTGTTGTCAAGCAACGGGCTTTTTTAGAAAAACAAATTGCTCTGTTTTGCAACGAACTAATTTTGCTTTGTTCAAAACAGTCAACCGGACTGTTTTGAAGATAAAAATGGTTTAATTTTGTTAGAAAGGGGCGGCGGTCTTGTTCGCCGCCCCTCGAAAACGCTGTCGCGTTTTCTCACCCCACTCTCCGTTTTTGAAGGCAAAGGAGTTTCGCCGTCTGCGGATGGCGACAATGGGCTTAGACGAATGCGAAGCATTCGTTTTTCCCTCAGACCCCGCGAGCTGGGCTCAGCTCGATCAGCTTTTCGGGCAAGGTTTTGTTTTTCGTTTTTTTAATTTGTCCGCGCCGATTTTTCAGATTTTTGACAGACTGAGTGCTCCCTTTCGGAAGCGTTTTCCGTAATTATCGGCTCATCAGCCGTTTTTCTTTGCTTCAATATCCGCAAGAGCGTCTCTGCGGGAAAGATTTATTCTGCCCTGACTGTCTATTTCCATTACTTTTACAACGATCTCATCGCCTATGGAAACTACGTCCTCTACCTTTTCAACACGCTGTTTGTCAAGCTTGGATATGTGTACAAGTCCGTCCTTGCCCGGTGCGATCTCAACAAATGCGCCGAAATTCATTATGCGAACAACTTTTCCCTTATAGATCGCTCCGATCTCGGGATCGTTTGCAATAGTCTCAACGATCTGAAGAGCCTTCTTTGCGTTTTCCATATCAATGCCGGAAATGAATACATTTCCCTCATCATTGATGTCGATCTTGACATTGCAGTCTGCGGAAATTTTCTGGATAACTTTTCCGCCCTGACCGATAACTTCCCTGATCTTGTCAACGGGAACTTTGGTCTGCAGCATTTTAGGAGCATACTTGCCGACTTCCGCTCTTGGTGCGGGGATAGCTTTAAGGATTATCTCATCAAGGATATAATCTCTTGCTTTATGGGTCTTTGCAAAAGCTTCCTTGATAATTTCGGGAGTAAGTCCGTCAACTTTTATATCCACCTGAATGGCTGTGATACCCTTATGAGTACCGCCGACTTTGAAGTCCATATCTCCGAAGAAATCTTCCAGACCCTGTATATCTACCATTGTCATGAAACTTCCGTCGTCTCTTGTTATAAGACCGCAGGAAATTCCCGCAACCGGTGCTTTTATCGGAACGCCTGCGTCCATGAGCGCAAGTGTTGAACCGCATATCGAACCCTGTGATGTTGAACCGTTGGAAGAAAGGACTTCCGAAACCAATCTAAGTGCATAAGGAAATTCCTCTACCGACGGGATAACAGGTTCAAGAGCTCTTTCCGCAAGTGCGCCGTGACCGATCTCGCGGCGTCCGGGACCTCTGCTGGGCTTTGTTTCGCCGACAGAGTAAGACGGGAAATTGTAGTGGTGCATATATCTCTTGCTGTCCTCTTCATCAAGACCGTCGATCTTCTGTGAATCGCTTATAGGACCGAGAGTTGCGACGGTAAGCACCTGAGTCTGACCTCTTGTGAAAAGTCCCGAACCGTGAACTCTCGGGAGAACGCCGACTTCCGCCGCAAGAGGACGTATCTCGTCTATTCCTCTGCCGTCAACGCGCTTGCCCTCGTAGAGCCAGTTCCTTACTATCTTCTTCTGGAGTTTGTAGATGCACTCGTCTATCATAGCAAGCTGTTCGGGGTACTGTTCGTCAAACTTGGCGTGAACTTCGTCCTTGATGGGGTTGAGTCTTTCTTCGCGGACGTTCTTGTCATTGGTATCGAGTGCGAATTTTACCTTTTCGCCAACAAGTTCTTCTATTGCATCGAACAGATCGTGGTCAACTTCCATAGACTCGAATTCAAACTTTTTCTTGCCTATCTGTTTCTGTATATCGGAAATGAAAGCTACCATTTTCTTGATCTCCTCATGACCTTTGAGGATAGCTTCGAGCATGGTATCATCGTCAACTTCGTTTGCGCCTGCTTCGATCATAACTACCTTCTGTGCAGTTCCCGCAACGGTAAGGTTCAGATCGGACTTTTCGCGCTGTGCAAGCGTAGGATTGAGGATAATTTCCCCGTCCACAAGACCGACGCTTATGCCGCCTATAGGACCGTTCCAAGGGATATCGGAAATGGAAAGAGCCACGGAAGTAGCGATCATTCCGCAAATTTCGGGCGAGTGATCCGAATCTACCGCAAGCACTGTCATTACTACCGCCACATCGTTCCTCATATCCTTGGGGAAAAGCGGACGGATAGGTCTGTCTACCACACGGGAAGTGAGGATAGCCTTTTCGCTGGGCTTTCCTTCTCTTTTCATGAACGAACCCGGGATACGTCCCACAGAATAAAGTCTTTCCTCATAGTCAACGGAAAGTGGGAAGAAATCAACGCCTTCTCTGGGCTTTACGCTTGCCGTAACGTTAGCCATAACGACTGTTTCGCCGTATCTTACCCAGCATGAGCCGTTGGAAAGTTCGCAGGTCTTTCCTGTTTCAACGGTAAGTTCCCTGCCTGCATAAGTTGTCTTAAAAACTCTGTAATTATCAAACATAAACTGCCTCCTGTTTTTTTGCCGGAAAGCAGCTTTAGCAATAAAGCCTGACCGTTTCGCACTGAAACGGGCACGATCTAATGCTAAGCGCCGCCGACCGGGATATATTTTTCCGCAAATGCGGGGTCGCCCTTAACGTATGAAAGGCAGGGCAGGAGAAAAGGATCCCCCTGCATTCTGCCTTAAAAACGATCTTACTTACGAAGACCGAGCTTATCAACTACCGCACGGTATCTGTTTATATCCTTCTTTGCAAGGTAGTTGAGGAGATTACGTCTGTGACCTACCATCTTGAGGAGTCCGCGTCTGGAGTGGTGGTCTTTCTTGTGGACTTTAAGATGTTCGGTAAGATCGTTTATTCTCTTTGTGAGTATAGCGATCTGTACTTCGGGAGAACCGGTATCGTTCTCGCTGGTCTTGTTTGCCGCGATAATAGCGGTCTTTTCTTCTTTCTGCATCATAGCAAAAAACACCTCTTTCAAAAATATTTTCCGTAAACGCAGTAAGCGGCAGGTATCATTCCGTAAAACGGCTTATTCCGCAGACCGGGTATACGGCACAGGCTGTGCAAATGCACAACAAATAAATTATAACACATAAAAACCGATTTGTAAAGGGGTTTTTATGAAATAATTTTGCCTTTTTTCTTCTTTTTGCCTTCCATGGGGGCTTCTTTGCCGCCCATATCGGTAAAAACGCTTTCCTCTGCGGAAAGTGGTTTCAGGTAGTCGTACTCGGGGTTGTCCATTCCGCGTTCTTCATAATAGGGATCTATGACATATTTTTGTATCTGGGGGTAGGAATTGAACATTATCACAAATCCCAGAAAGCTTATTGCCCACAGCGGAACGAGCAGGAACACGCCCATATCCGTAAGGATCAGGAGAAATACCGTAACAGCGACTATCAGCAGTGTGATAAGGTTCTTCTTCAGTGCTATGCAAGTCAGGAAAAAACTGTTCTTTACGATATCTTTAAGTTTCAGATCCGTTGCGATTATCATGGGCATGATGTAGAAATTCATCATGAACAGCGTTACCGCAAAGCTTACCGAGATAACGCACAAAACGGTGTATATAGTTCCGCTGCCGCCCTGTTGTACGGCTGCGTCTCCCATTCTGGGGTAAACGTAAAGCGCCGCCGCTGCCGATATCGCAAACAATGTATCAAGGAGCCCTATGGGCAAGGATTGTTTCCAGTTATTAGAAAATCCTTTCCAGAACTCATGGAACATAAACGCGCTCTTGTCGAGGGTATAGTTCCTGAGGACTTTTGTCATTCCCGCAATGGCAGGTCCTATCGTAACTATCGGTATGCAGAATATGAAAGTCATGATATTTAGTCTTACAAGTCTCCAGCCGTACCTGAAATACAGTTCAAAGAACGCAAAGAACGCTTTCTTTTTCGGCGCATTTTTTTCGACGCCTCTTCCTGCTTTTTCGTAATTATACATTCCAAACAATGCCAATATGCAGCTCCTTTAAAATAAATTCACACCATGCTTGTCCACGATCCTGCGGAAACAAGTGTTATTGCTCCGTCGGCAATTGACGCAGCCGCCAGACCTATGCATAATATAACAAATTTTGTAAAATAAAGCTTTACATCGGGGCGTTCCCTTTCGGCAGCTTTGCCGAAAACGGAATCATACAATGCCGCGGAAAATCTTGCCGCTTCCCGCGAAGCCATTATCAGCACGAGAGCCGTCATCACCGCTCCCGGTATAACAAAAACAGCCGCCGCTCCGATGCCGCGTACTCCGTATTTTCCGTACGATCCTGCGATAACTATACCCGTGCCGAGACCTCTGAACATCGGGAGGAAAATTTCCATCGGGACGGCTATCGTGCAGAACCCGAGCAAAAAACAGATCATCAGCAGCAGGAACGCGCCTGAAAACGAATTTATCACTGTTTCACGGAAACTGTTTCCGAGCCGTGCTTCCACCGCTCCCGCCGCAAGGCTGTTGATCTGTTCCGCTTCGCCTGTGTCCGCCGTGCAGTACAATATCGTTCCGAAGATAACGCCCAGAAAATACATTGCCGCAAGCAGCATGAGCAGTTTATCGGCTTTTCGTCTGCGTACGGCAGGCAAGCTTTTATTTTCTCTCATAGTGAGACCGTCCTTTGCTTTTTTAAGGCAATACCGCACGATGACGGAAAATATGCAAGCAGATGTGCGGCAAAGCCGTAAGGCGGTCTTTGCGCGGTGTTGCCTTTATAATAGCATATGCGGACAAGTCTGTTTTCAGAACTTACAGTCTACTTTGAAAGTTCATAAGCGCGGCGTGTGCAGCTCTCACAAGCTTTTTTTACAGTTTCTTCAAGCTTTCCGTCGTAAAGTTCCTTAAGTCCCGCAAGGGTCGTTCCCCCCGGAGACGATACCATTTTTATAAGTTCGTCAATAGTATATCCCGAATCCGTTATCATTTTTGCGGAACCGATAAGCGACTGGGCAAAGAGTTCCTTTGCGGAGTTTTCGCTTATGCCCTCGCCTTCTGCATATTCCACAAAAGCTTTTGCAAAAAGGTATATAAAAGCGGGACTGCTGCCGTTGACGGCAATTACCTCACGCATTTTATTTTCGGGAACTACCGCGACTTTTCCGCAGGAAGCGAAGATATTCTTTACGAACTCAAACTCCTTATCGGGAACATTCGGGCATTTCGCAAGTGCCGAAGCGCCTTCGCCGAGCAAAAGCGGGGTATTGGGCATCACAGGAACGACTTTTGCGTCGGGGATAGTTTTTGAACGTATAAAGTCAGCCGAGATCCCCGCGCATATGGAAATTATTACTTTTTCTTTTGTTACCGAACCTGCGATGCTTTCAAGAACTTCCTCCAGCTGCTGAGGTTTTACGGCAAGGAAAATGTAATCGCATTTTTCGGTGAGTTCCGCTTCCGAGCCGCAGGCGGAAACGCCGAGAGGGGCAAGTTTTTCAAGCATTTCCGATTTTTTATCGAAAGCAAAAAGTTTTATATCGGGGTCATTGGTGCCGGAAATACCTTTAATAATGGCGGAACCCATATTTCCCGCGCCTATAGATCCAACAGAGGTCATAACGATCTATCCTTTCAATAATAAAAAATACACAATGATAGTATACAACAAATTGCACAAAATTTCAAGTATTTTTTATAATTTTTTTTGAAATTTCTTTCTTTTCAAATGTCAGAAATTCCATAGTATCTTTTCATGCGGGCTGCAAACAATAACGTTGCCGGGAATTATCGGCACGATCAAGGAAAGATCGGAGCATACGGCATTGATATCGTTCATGCCGTGAAAGCTGCGGTCTGTTCCGTTAATAAGGAGTTAAAGATCATGAAAAATCCTTCTATCCAATGCGATGTAATATCCTGCAAGCACAACATGGACAGTGAGCATTACTGCACACTTGACTGCATCAAAGTAGGCACACACGAGCAGGATCCGACAGTCTGTGAATGTACCGACTGTCTTTCATTTGAAAAGAAGAGCGGCAGCGGCTGCTGTCGGTAAGCAAAGAATAGTGACAGAAAGACCTCCTGCGGTAAATTATAACACCGCAGGAGGTCAATTTATTATGAGCTTGTCTATAAATCGTAATATAGTTTTTTGTCAAACAACGGATCATTTTTTAGAAAAAATTGCTCTATATTGCAAAACAGCTCACCGGGCTGTTTTGCAAGGCTTAAATGGCAACAACCGTTAATGCCAAGGGGGAAGCCCTCTATCGCAGGGCTTCCCCCTCTTGCTGTCTGCGACAGCAATTCACCCCCTGCGGAGCTCCTAAAGGCATTAGGGGATTTCGCCGTCTGCGGACGGCGATGGGGGCTCCGCCCCTCAACCCCGCCAGCGCGGCTGCGCTGGACCAGCTTTTCGGGCAAGGTTTTGTTTTTAGTTTTTTAGTTTGTCCGCGCCTATTTTTAGTTTTTCGACAGTCTGTTTATTATTTTTTAGTTATCCATATATCCTTTTCCCGCGTTCCAAGCCTGACCGATTTTGTTTCCGACAGAATAATATCCCGAGCGGAATTGATCAAATATGAGCGCATTGACTCTTTCGGGGATTATCTTGTCTTTGTCGCCCACAACGTTTTCATCGGCACTGACATTTATTATTTTTCCCACCACGGCATGAAGATTGGGAGTATTTACTATCTCCGCAAGTTCACACTCCAGCGTTACGGGGAATTCCGCAATAACGGGTGCATTTACGAACTCGCTTTTTACGGCGTTGTAACCCGTGCGCTCGAATTTATCTGACATCTTGTTTCCCGTTGCTATGCCGAAAAAGTCCGCCGCTTCCATGTTGGGGACATCTGCTATGCTTACGGTAAAAGCCTTGCTTTGTCTGATGTTCTTGGTGGTCTTGTGATCCTCGTCGATGAAAAGCGCGATCTTATCCATATCGCATATCTGCGCCCAAGCTGCGTTCATTGCACAGACCTTGCCGTCCTCGTCATATGCCGCAACTATTGCCACCGGCATAGGGAACAGTGCCGGCTGCACTCCTAAATTCTTTCTCATATATTTCCCTCCGTTCGTTATTCCGCTCTGCCCTTACAGAAGCTGTCTATGTAACGGTCTATGCAGCGTTCGATGATGGAAACGGCTTCTTCCCTGCCCTTCATCTCGTCAATGACCGTCTCTTTTCCTTCCAAAGATTTGTAGACCGCAAAGAAGTGGGACATTTCATCAAAAATATGTTTCGGCAGTTCGCTTACATCGGTGTAAGTGTTGTATGTGGGGTCGTTGAACGGGATAGCTATTATCTTATCATCACGCGCGCCGTTGTCAAGCATTGAAATTACTCCGATAGGATAGCATTTCACCAGTGCCAGCGAACGTATCGACTCCGAACACAGCACCAGAACGTCCAGCGGGTCGCCGTCCTCGGCATATGTTCTCGGAATGAACCCGTAGTTTGCGGGATAGTGTGTGGAAGTGTAAAGAACTCTGTCAAGCATAAGAAAACCTGTTTTCTTATCAAGTTCGTACTTCATTTTGCTGCCCTTTTCGATCTCGATAACGGCAAAAAAGTTATCCTTTGTAATACGGTTCGGTGAAATATCATGCCAGATGTTCATATCAATTTTCCTTTCTTTTTCTGTAAATTTCTTCGGTCTCGCCGATTATATACACAGGACGTTTCTTTACTTCAAGATACGTCTTTGCAATATACTGCCCCAATACTTCCAGACAGAACAGCCGGATCCCGCCCATAAAGCATACAAGACACATTATCCCCAACATTTCCGAGGAATTTACTATTGCGGCTATGAGCAGTATCACCGCCGCAATAAATGCAAGCGCCGCAAAAATTATTGAAAACGACAGCGGAAATGTTGAAAATGCAAATATCCCCTCAAAGGAATATTTTAGCAGTTTCCAAAAGTTCCATGTGGTCTTTCCCGCCGCACGTTCGGTGTTTTCAACTTCGATATACTTTGTGCGGAAGCCTACCCAACTGAATATTCCCTTTGTAAATCTGTTATATTCGCGCATTGACAGGATCGCGTCCACCATTTGTCTTGTCATCAATCTGAAATCCTGTGCGCCGTCAACTATCTGCGTCTGGGAAATTTTATTTATTACTTTATAGAAGCTGCTTGAAAAGAACGAAAGCAGTTTCGGTTCGCCTTCTCTGGATATCCTTCTCGTTCCCGCGCAGTCATATTCACCGCTTTTAACATATTCATACATCTGCGGGATAAGTTTCGGCGGGTGCTGCAAGTCTGCGTCAAGGATAACCGCGTAATCTCCTTTGCAGTTTTCCAGTCCTGCGAACATTGCCGATTCTTTTCCGAAATTCCTGCTGAAGGAAACATATCTGAACCGTTTATCCTCAAGTGAATATTCCCGCAGCAATTTCAGCGTATCGTCCCTTGAACCGTCATTTATGAACATGAATTCAAATTCCAGATGCGGATATTTGCTTTTCATTTCGTTTGTAACTCTTATGATCTCATCACGAAAGAGCGGAAGGACTTCCTGCTCATTATAACACGGAACGATCACAGAGATAAGTTCTTTTTCCATTCCCGAATGTCACCTTTCAAATACAATTTTATTCGACAGTTACCGATTTGGCAAGATTTCTCGGTTTGTCAACATCGCATCCTCTTTGTACAGCCGTATAGTAAGCGATGAGCTGCATTGCCACCGTTGAGATAAGCGGCAGGAACAGGTCGTCAGCTTCAGGCAGTCCGACTTTATAGTCCGCACAGTCAGCATCGAGTTTTTCCGACTCGCGGCATATCGCGATGACCTTTGCTCCGCGGCTCTTTACCGTTCTTACATTTGAAAGCATTTTATCGAACAGTGCGCTTTGCGTCATAACAGCGATAACGGGCGTACCTTCTTCTATGAGTGAGATCGTACCGTGTTTAAGTTCTCCCGCAGCATATGCTTCGCTGTGGATATAAGAAATTTCCTTCAATTTCAGCGAACCTTCCATGCTCAGGGCATTATCAAGTCCGCGTCCGATATAAAGCAGGCTGTCCGCGTTGAAGATCTTTGAAGCAACGAACTGGTAAGCCGAAAGATCTTCAAGACATTCCTGTATCTTTTCCGGAACGCCCATAAGTCCGCTGACAAGTTCTTTGCAGCGGGCTTCATCTATGCGTCCGCGCGCAAAAGCCACTTCAAAAGCAAGCAGATACATGAACGCCACCTGAACGGCGTATGCCTTTGTTGAACATACGGAAATTTCCGGTCCTGCGTTCGTATATATCACCATATCCGCTTCTCTTGCTATAGATGAACCGACAACGTTCACCACCGCAAGGGTATCCGCGCCTTTTGCCTTTGAAAGTTTCAAAGCTTCGAGCGTATCCGCCGTTTCTCCCGACTGAGAAACGATCACCACCAGATCGCCTTCCGAAACGAGAGGATCCCTGTATCTGAATTCCGAAGCGATATCGACGATCACAGGTGTTCTTGCGATAGCTTCTATAAGGTATTTTCCTACCATTCCCGAATGCATTGCCGAGCCGCAGCCCACTATGAAAATATGCTTATAACCGCAAATTTTTTCTGCTGTAAGACCGCATTCGCCGAGATCGGGCAGACCGTCTTTTATTCTCGGAGAAATGGTATTTCTTAACGCGTCTGGCTGTTCGTGTATCTCTTTGAGCATGAAATGCTCATATCCGCCTTTTTGTGCGGATTCAACGTCCCAATCCGCGGTAAACAGTTTCTTTTCTATAGGTTCCCCGTGCAGGTCGGTAAAATGTATTCCGTTTTCGTCCAGCATGGCTATCTCGCCGCGTTCAAGGCAATAATATTCTCTTGTATATTCAAGTATAGCGGTGATATCCGAAGCTATGAAGCTTTCTCCCCTGCCTTTTCCGACTATGAGCGGGCTGTCCTTGCGGACGGCATAGATCTTGTTTTTATGTTCTCTGAAAACTATACCGAGCGCATATGCGCCTTCGATAACTCCGACGGCTTTTTCTATAGCTTCTATCGGGTCTCCCTCGTAGTAGTAATCAAGAAGCTTTGCAACGGTCTCGGTGTCCGTTTCGCTTTCAAAGCCGTAGCCTTTTCCCATAAGGAAATTTTTTATCTCGCGGTAATTTTCTATTATTCCGTTATGGACAATTGAAACTCTGCCGTTCCCGATCGGGTGGGAATTAACGTCCGAAGGTTCGCCGTGAGTTGCCCAGCGCGTATGTCCTATGCCGCATACAGCGGTAAAGATCGGTTCGCTTTTAAGTTTTTCAACAAGACCTTCCTTGATCTTTCCCTTAGCTTTTACTGTCTTTATTTTGTCGCCCTCGAAAATAGCTATCCCCGCAGAATCATAACCTCTGTACTCAAGCCTTTTCAAAGCGTCTATAAGAACGTCCGTGCAGGCTCTTCTGCCCACAAATCCGACAATTCCGCACATATGCGAGTTCTCCTTTCACAGTTTACGACAACAGCATATAGTATTATACTTGATCTTTCCGTTACAAATTCCTATTTTGTCAAAGAATTGCCGCAAGCATACCCAAGGGAATGTTCCGCAAAGAACATTCCCCGTTTTTGTTATTTAGTTCCGAATATCCTGTCTCCCGCGTCGCCCATTCCGGGAACGATGTAAAGTTTTTCGTCCAAGCCGTCGTCAACGGCTCCGCAGTAAATTTCCACCTCGGGATAAACTTTATGGACGGCTTCTATGCCATCGGGGCAAGCGATTATGCACATCACCTTAACATTTTTCACGCCTGCTTTTTTCAGTATTTCGACTGTTTTTACGACAGTTCCTCCCGTGGCGAGCATAACGTCCGTAACTATTACGTCTCTTTCGGCGATATCGAAAGGCAGTTTACAGTAATAGTCCACTGCATTTTTTGTTTCAGGGTCGCGGAAGATGCCTATATGACCTATCTTCGCGGCGGGAACGAGTTTCACCGCGCCTTCGACCATGCCGAGACCGGCTCTCAATATCGGCACAAAAGCAAGTTTTCTGCCTGAAATGACCTTAGTTTTAGCAATTGCAAGCGGAGTCTGAACTTCCACCGTTTTAAGGGGAAGATCGCGGGTCGCTTCATAGCACATGAGCATAGCTGTTTCGGAAACAAGCTCTCTGAACTCCTTTGCGCCTGTATTTATATCTCTCATAAGTGAGATCTTATGCTGTACGAGAGGGTGTTCCAGAATTATAACGTTATCCATATTATCCATGATGATCTTATCCTTTCAATCGTTTTCCAGAGATGTTATCTGATCCACTCTGCGCTGGTGCCTTCCGCCCTCGAAGGGGGTATTCAGGAAAGTTTCTACAATTTCTACAGCGACTCCCGGACCTGTGACTCTTCCGCCTATGCAAAGGGCATTTGCGTTATTATGGAGCCTTGTATACTTAGCTGTATATGTATCGGTGCAAACGGCAGCGCGTATGCCTTTTATTTTATTTGCCGCAATAGATATGCCTATTCCCGTACCGCAGACGAGTACAGCGAATTCCGAGCTGCCGGAAATGACGCGTTCGCAGACTTCTTTAGCGACGAGGGGGTAATCGCAGCTTTCACCGTTCATGCAGCCGAATTCCAGATAGGGGATATTTTTTTCTTCAAGCCAAGCGATAATTTCCTTTTTAAGCTGATAGCCGGCGTGATCGCTTCCTATAGAAATCATAATAAGACCTCCGAAAAAACAAATATATTGATATTATATCACAAAATAAACTTTCATTCAAGGGGTTTTTGGTAAAATTTCATAAAATTTTGCAACAGTGTTGAGGGTTAAGAGTTGAAAGTGGAGGCAGGCTGAGCCTGCAGGCGTGCGGGTGGAATTTTGTTTTTCTACTGTTTTGAGCCTGCGCCTAAAGTTTTGATATTCTTTTCATCGGTTGGGGTTCTTTAGTTCTCTTTTCTTGATTTTTTATTTTGCTTATAACCCTTTTTGCCAATTTATGCGAGGGGCAGACAACCATAAGGGAAGGAATGGGGTGGGTGGGGGGCGGCTTGGTGGGGTTCTTTATTTTGCTTTTCTTATCTTTTAATTTTCTTATAACCTTTTTTGCCAATTCATGCGAGGGGCAGACAACCATAAGGGAAGGGGAAACCCGAGCGTCCAACAAGGACGCTCGCACGGTTTTCCCCTTCCCTTAGTTTTTCTCCCCTCGCGCTCCCCACTTTCCTTCAACCTTTCCCCTTCCACGCTCGCTATCCAAATGTAGATTTTATAATTTGGATTTTATAGTTGTTCTATGACATAGTTTGTGATATCAACAGGAACCCTTAGTTTTGTTTATCTTGGTACGAGAGTTCTACTGTTAGCTTGATATTCAACAATTATAGAGTTCTACACGGGAAAGGACTCCGCAAAAAGAAAATCTATTGTTTAGAAATACTATTCTTCTTTAATTTTAATCTGACATTAGAACGCTCGTACT
>CANQPX010000039.1 GCA_947625915.1 uncultured Clostridia bacterium | reverse complement strand
GAGCGTTCCCCTCTTGCCGCTTTCAGCGGCAATTCACCCCTTTGCAGAGGCGCCTTCGTATGGGGGATTTCGCGCTCTGCGGAGCGCGACGGGGGCTTCGCCCCTCGACCCCACCAGCGCGGCTGCGCTGGACCAGCTTTTCGGGCAAAGTTTTGTTTTTCGTTTTTTAATTTGTCCGCGCCTGTTTTTTGGTTTTATATATAACTCATCACTATTCTTATTATCAGAAACGCCGCCGCGCCTATCGCGCAAATTGCCCCAAAAATACAAAGCGCATTTAACGCCGCACAGTGAAAAGCTTTCAGCGCAAAGGGATTGTCTGACATTACACACATGGAATCATTGTCCTCACGATAGTAAAGCTTTACCTGCGCCCCCCTTCGGTAACGCTTGTGCGAAAACATATACTTATGCACAAGCGTACGGTGCTGCTTTTCATCACGGAACTGTATTATCACAGCGTGTTCTTTGCCTTTCATTCTCCCGAGAACAGTTCCCGTGTATTCTTTGCTGCCGGCAATAAAATTGTAAATGCCGTTCATGTATTTCTGCCGCAGTTCTTCAAGCTGACCCGCCTTTCGGATAAGCAGCGACACGGCGGCTATAAGTATTATTATCAGCAATATCAGCAAAACTGTTTTCACCGTACTCCTCCTCTTATCCTTTGCAAGTCTCAGTCCATCAATTCTGCGGAATAGTCCTCGTTAAGTCTCCACACCTGATATGCGCTTCCGGAAGATACCCTGTCGGAACTTATCACCACTGTGGATATGCCGTCGCTTTCCGCAGCGGAAATTTCCGAATTGAGCCGCCTGTCAAAAAACGATGTGTAGAAAAGTATGCCCGTTCCGCCGCCGTTTTCGGAAATTATTTCAACAGGTATGCGCTCGGTCTTTCCCGCGTTTTCGTCAAGTTCCGATATAAAACGATAATCCGCCATTTTCGTCTGCAAGCCCGAAATATCGGCAGGTTCGGATATGTCAAAGGTCTCAAAACATTCATTGAAGCGGCAGTATACCGTTGAGTTGTAGCCGCATTTCAGCAGTCCCAGCGCCGCGCCGAGCATACCTTCTACCGCGCGTTCGTTTTCAAAAACATCATGCCCGCCGCATGGGTCAAGAACTATTTTTTGCTGAACGGTCTCAACTTCGTCATCGAGACGCACCATATATTTTTCCCTTTTTGAAGAAAGTTTCCAGTTTATCCTGCGCACCGGATCCCCTTCAACATATTCCCTGTGTGTATAGCCCGGCATACCGCCGAACTGTATGTTTCCGTCATTTTCTTTTGTGTCCTCGGTATCGTCAAAAAACATCGCTCTTTCCGCAGCCGCTCTAAGCAGCGGAGAATCTCCGGGCATTTCAGGCACGTCGGGGAAAACTTTTACCTCAAATGAAGCGTCTCCTATCGGCACTTTGAACCGAAAAAATCCCATAAAATCATACATTGCCGCCGTTTCCGCACCTATGCGGCAGCTGCCCCAGACTTTTGCTTTAT
Source organism: uncultured Clostridia bacterium (assembly GCA_947625915.1). Taxonomy (GTDB): domain Bacteria; phylum Bacillota; class Clostridia; order Oscillospirales; family Ruminococcaceae; genus RGIG8773. Next base: position 17,867 of record CANQPX010000039.1, on the reverse strand, counting down.
ACGTTACCGCAGCTTCCGACTCGGAACGCGGCGGTATACTTATTACGCAGCTTGAACTGTCCGCGGGGATATCAAGATTTTTCGGCATGAAAAGCTTTACTTTGACTGCGGGAACGGGATATATGCTCCTGTTTTTGGCAATTATCCTCAGCGTGACCGTTTCGCCTTTGTAAAGCATACTGCGGTCGATATCCGCCCGAACGGTGACCTTATGGGTAAGTTTAAAAAACAGCGTTACCCCGAAAGAAAATATCGGCGAAAGTACAAGCATATACACAAATACCCAGCCTATCCCCGCCGACATATACAGTGCAAAAAACAGGCTGAAACCTATTGCCATAAGATAAAGAAAAATTTTCGTGAACATATGTCAGACCTCATTCGGCAGGTACGGCAACTTTTTTCATTATGCTTTCCAAAGCGTTTTCCGCAGTTTCATATATCGACTTTCCTTTCGGCGAAAGCATTATCCTGTGCGCAAGCGTACTTACGCAGAGATCCTTTACGTCCTGCGGGGTGATATATTCCCGCCCGTTTATGAACGCCCAAGCTTTTGCAGTCTTATAAAGAGCGATGCTTCCCCTCGGACTTACTCCGAGCTTTATTCCTTCATCGCAGCGGGTCGCGTTAACAAGAGAAATTATGTAATTCTTTACATTTTCCGCAGCGTTTATTTTTTTCACCTTTTCCTGAAGATCGATGATATCCTTTGTTGTCAGCACGGAAGATATGTTATTCAGCGGATTTTCATATTCGTTCCTGCCGAGAATGGAAATTTCCTCCGCCGCGTCAGGGTAACCCATGCTTATCTTCATTATGAACCTGTCCATCTGCGCTTCGGGAAGATGATATGTTCCGTAAGTTTCAACGGGATTTTGCGTTGCAAGCACCATGAACGGTCTCGGCAGCGTATAAGTTTCGCCGTCCGCGCTGACTTGATGTTCTTCCATTACTTCCAGAAGTGCGGACTGGGATTTGGGCGAAGCGCGGTTTATTTCGTCCGCCAGCAGGAAGTTGCAGAACGCCGCGCCTTTTTTATACTCGAATTTTCCCGTTTCACGGTCAAGCATCGAAAATCCCGTAATATCCGACGGCATGATATCCGGCGTCATCTGAACGCGGCTGAAAGAGCCGTCCACCGACTTTGCAAGAGCCGCCGCAAGTTGGGTCTTGCCGACGCCGGGCACGTCCTCCACAAGGATATGCCCTTCTGTGAGCAGTGCCGCCACCGCAAGAGTTATCGCATCTCTTTTGCCGACGATCACCTTTTCGATATTTTCCACAAGCAAATTTATCTGTTCGTTCATTTTCAGTCAAGCCTTCCTTTTTAAAGAATAAGTCCGGGATTTGTAATAATATCTCTTACCTCATCTCGTGTAAGCAGCTGCGTCCCCTGTGTTCCCTCAAGAAAGATCTCCTGCGAATCCTCTACCAGATCGAACGATCGCTCCAGAACGCCCATTATTTCGGGAATTATGACATTTTCCAGACTTCCTGCCAGAAGTCCCAGCGCAAGGAGCGGATTTTCGGCTTTTGAATATTTATCCGAAACATTTTCTATATTTTCTATCGCTTCTATCAGTCTGTCGAAATATTTAAGGCTGTTTTCATAAAGATCACCGAATTCTTCCCCATAAGAAGCGGCGTCTGCATATTCTTTCTCAAATTCACTGCGTATCTCTGTCACATCGTCCTTCATTTTTCCGTAATCGGCTGAAAGTATGGCGGAAACATCGTTAACATTTATATTTGCAAAGACCATGTTCACCGTTTCCACAACGCTGCTTTCCATATCCGCTGCAAAACGCTTTTTCTCTTTCAGTTCGGGACGAGTCTCCTCGCTGCTGTATTTATATCCGTCAAGAAAATAATGCTCTATCAGATAGTTTGTAAGCGTTTCCATTTCGCTGTCCGAAAGCAGGAACAATGAGCGCACAGGCACTCCTGTTCTGTCCTTCGGCAGAAGTCCGCCTCTGGTGAATTCCGTGATGATCTCGTCCTCTGCGGAAGTCGTCTCCTCTGTCTCCGAAGCTGATGTTTCGGAAGTCTCCGTTATTTCCGCAGTTGTCGTTTCCGTTTCCGTAACGGTAGTTTCTGGTTCCGCTGCCGTTGTTTCGGAAGTCGTTATTGTTTCTGCGGTCGTTGTAACGGGCGGTTTTGTTTCAAGGACTTCCGTAACGAGTTCCGTACCCTGTTCTTCAAGTTCCTTCTGTGCTTTTTCCTCGGCTTTTTTAAGTTCAGCTTCAAGCTGACTTTTCATTACCGCTTCCGCAAGGGTCTGTTCCTTTTCGGCGGCTTCCGCCGCGTATCTTTCCGCTATGCCCGAAGCCGTCAGAACGCAGAACGCTCCGAAAATTATTATAAATATGACCTTTAAGATCTTAAGCATTTTTTCTCCTTTCGGCGGAATGATGTTATCCCGACTTGCGAGTCAGATCTTTTTTGCCGAACACCGCGAGACATAACGAATATCCCAGCAGCGATGCTGCCGCCAGTACAACGCATCTTATGAGCTGGCTTTCCGTGTCGTTTGAATACACCATATTGTTCAGCATCCCGACTCCTATGCCCGTAAGAAGTGATATGAACAGCGCCGCGGATTCACGCCCGAATATTACCGATGCCAGCATATTTATTATGCCGCAGAAAAAGTAAAATAACAGTGCCGCCGCTGACGCGCAGGTGAGCGTTATGACGGGCGGTGCGGCAAAGTCCGATGACGGGCTGCCCATCATCACTCTGAAGCCCACAAATCCGCTGCTCCACACGCTGCTGAAAAAGAAACATCTCGAGCATACGAACATATTCACCGCAACTACCGCCGCAAAAAACAGCAGCGTATTCACCGCATAAACGACAAGTTTCCCCGTCAGCCAGTCCCAACGGCTGTGACAGCGCAGTATCTCTATCCCGCCGAAGCCGCTGCCGAACATTATCCCGCATACTGTGAAAAGATATGCCGGAAGATATATGAATACTATGTTTATAGAGTCTGTCATTATCATAAAAAGCGTTTCATATGATGAAAAAGCCGCCGTATCCGCAAGATCTATATACCTGCTCACGCTGACCGCTGCCGAAAACGCGATCACCGCCAGTGCAAGGCACCACCTTGCCGCAGGTATATGCTCCGACATACCGAAAGCCGCTCCCCGCAGAATTTTCATATCGTTATCCTCCTATTCCGCTCTGTCCTTTCCCGTCAGCGTTCCGAAAGCCGTCAGCAGCACTCCCGCTGCCGCAAGCACGGCAGGCAGGATAAATCTGTCAAGCGACAAACTTTCCCCGTAGATCGACGGTGAGATATCAAGCGGCGGGTAAAAGCGTTCCAGTCTGAGGTGCGGGAACGCGTAAACGCAGAACAGGTACAGCACCTGCGGCATTGCCGCGGGGATATATCTCTGACGGTTAACATATGTCAGTCCGTATGAAAACGCCGCATATCCGAAGCCGAAACTTAACGGCAGCACCAGTTCCGCCGCAGCTTCGGGGATATCTTCGGTTTGTCCCATTACAGTACACACCGCAAACAGCAGCACCTGCGGTATAAACAGTGTTACCGCTCCCGATATCCCGCAGACTGCAAACCTCTGCGCTCCGTAGCTTTTCCCGCGGAGTTTGGCGTTCATCATCGTCCTGTAATGCGTTTCCCTTTCGAGCATTATCATCGACGAATACGGCATCGCCGCCAGAAGCGGTGCTGCAAAGGGCAGGAGCATGGATCTTGCGTAATTATATATTTCTCCGTAATGCTCATCGGTGAGCATAAAGTATGCCATAGGACCGAAAAGCAGCAATATTCCCAATATCAGCCCGAGGAAAAAAGTCGGCTCGGAAAACGCTCTTTTCAGATCTGTTTTAAAGAAATTCATTCTTCGAGCTCCTTTACGGTGCAGTTGTCGATGACAAATCTTTTTGTGCAAAGTGAAGCGATATCTTCCGCGATATGACTTGCCATAACTATAGCCGTACCGCTTTCGTTTATCTCCCGCAGGAGAGTTCTTACCGTCTCTGCGGAATTTGTATCAAGGCTGTTCATAGGTTCGTCAAGTATTATAAGTTCGGGTCTGTTCATTACCGCCTGTATGATGCCGAGTTTCTGTCTCATTCCTAGGGAATATGTACGCACGGGGCGGCGGTTTTTCGGGTCAAGCCCGAGCCTTGTCATAAGACCCTTTATATCATCGGAAGGCACAGGTGATGAACTAAGCGAATTAAGTATTTTCAGATTTTTTATCCCGCTGTAATGCGGGATAAATCCGGGAGTTTCTATCATTACCCCCAACGGATCTATGAACTTCCGGTTTTTTTTAAGATTTTCCCCTTTATAAAGGATATTCCCCGAATCCGGCAGCATAAGCCCCGACATAAGCTTGAAGATAACGGTCTTTCCGCTGCCGTTCCTGCCGATAAACCCGTATATCCCGCCTTTTTCAACGGAAAAGCTGACGTGTTCGATAACGGTCGTTCCGCCGAAGCTTTTTTTTACGTCCTCGAAGCTTATCAAGCTCATTGTTCTTTTCCTCCCTTGCGAACGGAAATATACTCATTCATCTTTTCATACACGGCATTGACATCTATGGGTTTTGAAAGGTGCGCGTTCATTCCCGCACTGCGGCTCCGCTCCTCGTCCTCGGCAAAAGCGTTTGCGGTCATGGCAAATATGGGTATGCTCTTTGCGTCGGATCTTTCCATGCTGCGTATCCTTCTTGCCGCCTCGCAGCCGTCCATGTTCGGCATCTGGATATCCATAAGTATGAGATCGTAATATCCCGCTCGGGAATTTTCAAAAAGTTCAACGGCTTTTGCTCCGTCCTCGGCTTCCTCTATGACTGCGCCTGTAGAAGCGCCGAGGAGTTCTCTTGCGATCTCGCGGTTGATCTCGTTATCCTCTGCAAGAAGGATATGTTTTCCGTGGAAATCATATTCTTTATTTTTGATGTAAGATCTGTTTCCCGAACTTTTTCTCCATTCCTTGACCTCGGCGGTATTTTCCGTTGTAACGAAAGGAAGTTCGACCGTGAACGTACTTCCCGAGCCTTGGATACTTTTCACCGAAACATTTCCGCCCATAAGTTCCGCAAAGCGTTTTACGATCGAGAGTCCGAGACCTGTTCCGCCGTACTGATGAGAAATGTTGGAATTTTCCTGCTCAAAGGATTCAAATATCTTATCGAAATTTTCTTTTTTAATGCCTATTCCCGTATCGGAAACATCAAATCTGTACCATGCGGTATCGTCTTTGCGCTTCATTTCCGTGACAAAAAGGGTTATACTTCCGTTTTTCGGGGTAAATTTCAGCGCATTTGAAATAAGGTTCGAGATTATCTGATCGAGCCTAAGCGGATCGCCCGTGAGCGGGCTGTATATTTTTCCGTTGACGACAGTTCTGAACTCTATGCCGCGCATTTCAGCCTGTATAGAGAAAATATTGTCTATATTCTGCAACAGCATATCAAGTTCAAAAGTTTCGTTCCTGATCTCCATTTTTCCGCTTTCGATCTTCGACATATCCAGAACATCATTTATCAGCGACAGCAGATGTTTTGAGGAAAGTTCAACTTTTTTAAGGCAGTCCTCGACTTTTTCCGTAGAATTTATGTTCTGTCTTGCGATAGCGGTCATGCCGATGATGCCGTTCATAGGAGTTCTTATCTCGTGGCTCATGCGGCTCAGGAACTCGCTTTTTGCGGCGTTGGCTTTTTCCGCGCGGAGCTGTGCGGCGGTAGCGGCTTCATTGGCTTTTGCAAGTTCTTCCGCATGGCGGCGTATATTTTTCAGATTTGCCGCGTACAAAATACCTATCAGCATAAGCACTATTATCATCACTACAAGCGCGTTCCTGTTCAGCTGCAATGTAAGCCTGTTCACGCTCTGATCCACCGCATCGTAGGAAGTCCCGAGCAGCATATACCAATCCGTATCTTTCAGCGGCGAATAATACACGCACTGCAAGCCGCTTTCCGCACGGAAAATGGTCATATCCGATACGCCGTTATTTATATCGTTCTGCACGCGTTCAAGAGAATAACCTTTTTCAAATTCCGCAAGCTGTTCAAGTCTGGAAAAAAGGTTCGTTCCCTCCGAAGCTGTGCCGTCAGGCGCGTTATGTATGATAATGCTTCCCTGTACGGTAACTATACTTGCGTAAGTTTTCCCGTCAAGACTTTTCAGTGCAAGCTGATCGGAAAAATCGCTGCTGGAAAATCCCGCTATCGCAGCGATGATCTTTTTCCCGTTATACATTTTCGGAACTATACGGGAACCTATCACTATCATATTTTCTCCAAGAAACGTTTCGTTATAAGATATAAGATCCGTTTTTCCTTCCATGATATCCGCCAGAAAGCTGAGTTTTGACACTGCCGAATATGCTCCGTCCTTGCTGTAATACATACCGTCCTCATCGAGAAAAGCCATGAGGTCAAAGTCGTTATACTCTTCCACTCTTTTCAGGAAAGCGGAGAGGTCATTTTCATTTTCAAGGTCTTTTTCCCCGACGCTTTCGGCAACTGTTTTAAGATTTGCGAATTTAGCGGAAAGTCCCGTATCGAAATGACTTGCGGTCTGGTTCATCATTTCCCGCAGGTAAGTCCTGTTGATGCTTTCCGTAAGATCCGAAGTTATCCCCTTTGACGCCAACATAAGGAAAATGAACCCCACCAGACAGCCTGCTATTACCGCCGCTGTCATTAAAATATTGAAATGTACCGAAGTCTTTTTATTTTCATTTGATGCCATTTATTCGACCACCTTTATTCTTCCCTCTGTCTTAGCGGAGATAGGTTCGGAATTATGCATATCTACATAATGTTTCAGTGCGTCGGCATAGGTATAGTCCGTCTTTGAAACAAGTTTCACGCTTTCCGAAAGAGGAACGTCGCTGCTGAAAACATTAAGCATTGTAAATCCGTCGCCGTTATTGTTGAGGTAACCGTCCTCGCCTGCCATATAAGTTGTTACAACGATGGTGTATTTTTTATTTTCATCGAGCGGCGAGCCGTCAGGCAGCGTTACGGAAAGCAGTTCCGCCGAGCCGTCCTCCGCGGGCTTTTTAAAGGAATAGCAAAGTCCCGATACATTTAAAAATCTTCCTGCGGGTATGCCGCTGTCCTGCACCATGCCCGAAATGCCGTTTTCCAGCATAAGGCGGATCGTTGCCGCATCGGTCTCAAGTATCGCGAGCTTATTGTCATACGGGCATATGGTATCAAGATCCGAGCCGAAGATATTTCCCTCATAAAGGCTGCCTCGTATCGCGCCGCCGTTTGCGAAGACGAAGTCCGCTCCGACGACTTCGCGCATAGCGTCCGCAACAAAATTTCCTATGGCCGTTTCACCTGTGCGGGTATTGAAATTCTCATACAGCATATCTTCCGCCGCAACGCCCACAAGCGTCTGGTCGTACTCTATTTCTTCATTTCCGTTGATATAGTAGTCATCGACTTGCGCAAGAGCGTCTTTTACATCCACTTCGCCATTAAGTGCCGAAGCCATTTTTGATCCGAAATACCTGAACAGTTTAGACGGGATACGGATATTGTATATCATGCCCTTGTCTATGCAGTCGGTCAGTCCGTCGGGGATCCTGTCGCTGTGGGGAACTTCTTCTGCGAGGTATGAATGTTCCGCGCCTGTATCGTTTATTACGGCAGTCTGTCCTTCGACAGTTGACAGAAGATCAAATATCCGCAGGCAGGCATCAAGCTTGTCCGCATTTTCGGGCTTGGAAAGTTCGGAATTTATTGCAAGGTACGCGTCAGGCTGAGCGATGATCCATGACTGGTTGCCCTTATCGCTTAGGAACGGCAGCATTTCGTATTCATATTTGTCTCCGAGTTCGCAAAGCCTGTTGAACTCATGCATATCCGAATATGTTATGAGCAGTGTTCCGTCAAGCATTCTTTGTTCTATGGGGAGTTCGTTGCCTTTGTCGCTGAGTCCGGAAAGGCTGAAATAGCCTTTTTCCACCATTTTCATATCATTGTCAAGGCAATCCTGCATTTTATCCGAGAAAGAAGCATTATTTTCAAGCAGATCCCTGCTCCAGATAACGCCGTCCGAAAGTCCGAGAAAATCGGGTATCTGCGTTCCGATAAAATATGAAGATCTTACCAGCGCAGCGTTGTTCATGCCGAACAGTGCGCCGTCCTCGCCTTTGCCCACGTTTGCCGCTGCGGCTTTATCCATAAGTTCAATGAGTTCCGAGACGGACTCGGGGACTTTCCAGCCGTTCTGCTCCAGAAAAGTTTTATTATATATATAGCCGTAATATTGTCCCGGCAGCGGGATAAAGCAGGTCTTTCCGTCGATCATGGCAGACTGTATCATGCTTGATTCATATTTACCCGCGAACGGTTCTGCGGAAAGGTCAAGAACGAAGTCCTTTACATATTCTGCGGGCATGGTAGTTGTAACGATATCCGTTCCGTGACCGTTCCTCAGGCGGCGTTCGCTTTCGCCGTCGATAGTCGCTTCCGCGTTTATCTCTATTTGCATATCTATATCGGGATATGTAGATTCCACCAATGATTCAAAGCTTGGCAGAAGGTCGGTGCCGTACATCATTGTGACAACGATTTTTCCATCATTATCGGCATTTCCGTTATGTTCGTCATTTACCGCATTATTTCCGCATGAGCAAAGGCACAGTGCCAAGCACGCAGCGGTGACAAGAGCGACATATTTTTTCATAAAATACCCCCATAATTTTTATCATCAAGAAGAAACAATTTGACATTATTATTTTAACACATTTTATGTCGGTTTGTCAAGGCATTTGGCAAAACAGAAAGCGTCCGCTTTTGCGGGCGCTGATCGTTTAATATACTCAATCGATTTTATCATTTTCATCTGACTGCGGAAGATCAAGCAGGATATTCCCGTTATCACGCTCCATTTCGGTCATGTTCTCCCAGAAACGCTTGGGCATATTGTTCATGCGGCAGCGCGGGTTCCTGCGCTCGGGAATTTCTATCGCATTATAAAAATCCCGCCAGAGTTCACGGAAACTCTGCTCACATTCATCCGGCGGAGGAAGTTCAAAATCTATGTTCTCCATTATCTCTCCCCTGTGATCGATATAAACGAACGCCATTCTGTGAGTTTTATCGTAAATGAAAAAATTCTCCCCGCCGAGCCTGTCCGTAAAATGATCCCCAATAAGCGGCAGAACTTTGTTTTTCGGACTTATCACCGCCGAAAGGAAACCGCCGTGATCTGAAAAACGTATAAATCCTTCCAACAAATGCGCTTCATGGGTACAATGATAAACGGCTTTCCTCAACGCGTCCACCGTATCGTCAGTGAGCATGAACTCCGCTTTTCTGCCGAATTTCAGACCTTTGCGGATAAAATCAAGTATCAGCATATCCCTTTGCGGAACAAATGTCAGGAAAGCCTGTTTTATAAAAAGCAGCGCATTGTCCGAAATTTTATTTTTTATCCCGCGCATGACCCTTTCCGAACGCTTGATATTTGTTTCAATGTATCTCACTTCGGATAAAGTCAGCTGTTCCTGTTCTCCCGTGATTATTTCCGAGGGGATCTCCTTTTTAAGATAACTTTCAAAAACGCAGCTCATCAACCCGTCAAAGCTGCCGTCATAACAGTATATCACATCTCGCCCGTTAAGCATTTTACCCTGTCCTCCATTGTGGGAAGCATATTTCCCGCGTCAAAGAACGATATCTGCATATTTGAGAAGTCCTGTTTTTCTCGTTCGCTTGCCGCGCTTTCCGACATAAGCTGCCGCATTATGCCTTCTTCCGTTACGATAAGCCCGTCAAATCGTTTTCCCCCGCAAAGTATGAAATATATCGCTCTTTTAAGCACCACGCCAAGTTTTTTCAGATCCTTGTAGTCAAGTTTTGCCTGACGTCTGGCAATGACTATCCTTTGCGCCGAGCGCACGCCTATCCCGGGAACGCGCAGGAGCATTTCCTTTTCCGCCGTATTTATTTCCACCGGGAAACATTCCGGGTGGTGCAAAGCCCAGTTGCATTTCGGATCAAACATCGGGTCAAAATTTTGATGCTCCTCGTCAAGCAGTTCTTCCGCGCGGAAACCGTAGAACCTCAACAGCCAATCCGCCTGATACAGGCGGTGTTCCCTTAAAAGCGGAGGTTTTGTTCCCGCAGGCGGAAGAAGTTTCTGATCCCCCACCGGAACATATGCCGAATAGAAAACTCTCTTTAAAGTATAGTTCCTGTACATCGCTTCGGACAAGCGTAGTATCTGAAGGTCGCTGTCGGGCGTTGCGCCGATTATCATCTGAGTGCTTTGACCTGCGGGAGCGAATTTCGGTGCGGAACGATATTTTACAATGTCGTATTTGTTTTCCCGTATCCTGCCGCTGATATGCCCCATCGGCAAAAGTATGGACTTTTTGGATTTATCCGGTGCAAGGGCGTTAAGGCTTTTCTGCGAGGGAAGTTCTATATTCACGCTTATCCTGTCCGCAAGCGTACCGAGGCGGTTTATAAGTTCCGGATCCGCGCCGGGGATAGCTTTGGCGTGGATATATCCGCGGAAATTATACTTGTTCCGCAGTATCGAAAGCGTTTCTATGATCTGTTCGCAGGTATAGTCGGGGCTTTGGATCACGCCCGAACTCAGGAACAAGCCTTCGATATAATTTCTCCTGTAAAATCCTATGGTAAGGTCGGCGATCTCATCGGGAGAAAATCTTGCTCTGGGAACATCGTTGCTGCGGCGGTTCACGCAATATTTACAATCAAAAAGGCAATAGTTGGTCATAAGTATCTTTAGCAGTGAGATGCATCTTCCGTCTCCTGCGAAGCTGTGGCATATCCCGCCGACGGAAGCATTTCCGATGCCGCCCTCTCCCGAGCGGTCAACACCGCTTGAAGTACAGGCAGCGTCATATTTTGCGGAATCGGAAAGTATCCTGAGTTTTTCGGAAAGTTCCAAGCTGATCCCTCCAATATAAAACAAACGTTCTTTTATAAATATGATAACACAGAACAAAAGTTTTGTAAATAGCTTTTCTCAAAAATATTGAACAAATTTTTCGTTTTTCTCCGATACAAATTGCACATATGTTCCGAAATTGTAAAATTTCAAAAAACTCTTGCAATATTGAAAAATATATGCTATACTATCAATGTGCCTATATGCCTCCATAGTTAAATGGATATAATAAACCCCTCCTAAGGGTTAGTTGTGAGTTCGATTCTCGCTGGGGGTGCCAATTGACTTCGCAGCACTGTTTGCGAAGTTTTTGATTGCGGCGTTCGCTTTAGCGCGTTGTGTCATAAAATCTTTAAATCATTAAATCAATTCAAAAGGAAGTAATTGCTATGTCAAATCAAAAAGGAGATCTTCTCTCTTACAGACCGGATATCAAACTGCTGGACGCTACCATAAGAGACGGCGGACTGGTGAATGATTTCAGGTTCTCGGACGATTTCATAAAGGCGCTTTATGAAACAAATGTCAAGTCGGGTATCGAATATATGGAGTTCGGCTACAAAGCTTCAAAAGAACTGTTCAAAAAAGAGGATTTCGGAAAATGGAAATTCTGCGAAGAAGAGGATATCCGCGAGATCGTCGGCGAAAATGATACGGACCTTAAACTTACAGTTATGGCTGATGTCGGACGCTGCGATTTCAGAAAAGATATAATCCCCAAAAAAGACAGCGTTATCGACACAATAAGAATCGCAACATATACCCATCAGATGCCCGGTGCTCTGGAAATGATCGAGTATTGCCACGAACTCGGTTACGAAACAACGGTAAATATCATGGCTATCTCCTCTAACCGTGAGGAAGATATCGCAAAGGCTCTCGAACTTGTATGCGGCAGCCCGGTAGATGTCATATACCTTGTTGACAGTTACGGTTCTCTTTATCCCGAGCAGCTGCGCAAACTTGCAAGTCAGTATTGCACCGCGGCGGAAGCGGTGGGAAAGAAAGTCGGTCTGCATATGCACAACAATCAGCAGCTTGCTTTCGCAAATACCATAGAAGGCATTGCCTGCGGAGCAAGCTATGTTGACGCTACTATGAGCGGCATGGGCAGAGGTGCGGGCAACTGCTTCATGGAACAGATGCTCAGCTTCCTGAAGAACCCCAATTACAAGCTTACGCCGACTCTTAAATTCATAGAGAAGTATATTGCCGAAGAAAGAGCCAAGGGTTCCGTATGGGGTTACGATGTACCGTATATGCTTACGGGAGCGTTCAACCGTCACCCGCGTGCGGCAATTGCGTTTATAAAAGAGAAGAACACCGATTACAACGGACTTTATCAGGATCTGCTCTACGAAATAAGCTAAAAAAATTTTGGGACAAAATTTATTGATCTTTATTACCAAACAGCCCACAGGGCTGTTTGGTAAGGCAAAATTTGAAAAAATTTGTTAGTTCAAGGGGGCGCCCTCTATCGCAGGGCAGCCCCCTCTTTACGCCTACGGCGTAAATTCACCCCTTGCGGAGCTCCTAAAGGCATTAGGGGATTTCGCGCTCTGCGGAGCGCGACAAGGGCTTCGCCCCTTGACCCCACCAGCGCGGCTGCGCTGGACCAGCTTTTCGGGCAAGGTTTTGTTTTTCGCTATTTAGTTTGTCCGCGCCTATTTTTTATTTTTCAATAAGATCAAACGAGCGGGAATTTTTTAAAAAATTCCCGCTCGCCGTGTTTTTACAGCATTTCTTTTATCCATTTTACACAGTGTCCGAACCATTCCGTACAATACCTCGCACCGTCCGTAACATTCTCAGGCTTGTCAACTGTCGTATCGCAAAGCGACATACCATGATGCCCTATGGGATATATATGCATCTCAATGGGTATGTTCTTTTCATGCATAGCCAATGCAAGCATAAGTGAATTCTCCGCAGGCACAAGCCCGTCCTCGGCAGTATGCCAGATAAACGCTTTCGGTGTCTTGTCCGTTACCTGCTTTTCAAGAGACATCTTTTCAAGGAGCGCAGGATCGGGATCATCACCTAAAAGACATTTGAAACTGTCCCGATGCGCATACTTCCCGGAAGTTATAACAGGATAGCAAAGCACCATTCCGTCAGGTCTTACATCATCGACAGAGACTCCGAGAATATCCGCCCATTTCTTTTCATGCCAGAACATTCCCGCGGAACACGCCGCGTGTCCGCCTGCGGAAAATCCCATAACGGAAATTTTCTCCGCGTCTATGTGCAGTTCCTCACTGTGCTTTCTCATATATGCGACCGATGCCAGCACCTGAAGCAGCTGAACGGGATAATGCGCTCCCCCGCAGGTGTATTCGAGCACCGCAGCGGCAATGCCGTTCCCTACAAGGCGAAGCGCAACAGGTTCCGCTTCACGCCCCGATGTCCACCAATACCCTCCCCCGGGGCAAACAACGGCACAAGGAAATTTTTTGCTCAGATCTATTTCCTGACACACGCCGGGTATGTAAAGAGTAAGTTTTGTTTTTTCCTTTTGCGGCGGGAGACCGGGGAAATGATCTTCAAGATAAACTGTTTCATAATGCATTTTCATACACTCCTTTATATTGCGCATAAAGCGGACTTGTTCCAATACATTATACCACAAAGCCGGCTGCATTTCAATAGCCGAGCGTCCAAAAAGCGCCGCATATAATTTTTCAGACTGTCTAAAAACTAAAAACGGGCGCGGATAAACTAAAAAACGAAAAACAAAACTTTGCCCGAAAAGCTGATCGAGCTGAGCCCAGCTCGCGGGGTCGAGGGGCGGAGCCCTCGCCGCCGTCCGCAGACGGCGGAACTCCTAATGCCTTTAGGCGCCTCTGCAAAGGGGTGAATTGCCGCTGAAAGCGGCAAGAGGGGAACGCTCTGCAAGAGAGAGCGTTCCCCTTGGCATTGACGGTTATTATAATTTATGCCTTGCAAAACAGCCCGGTGAGCTGTTTTGCAATACAGAGCAATTTGTTTTTATAAACAGTCCGCTTTCAAACAAACATATTTTTTACAAATACTTTTTCGACAGCCTGATAATTTTTGTAACGTGTTTGCTCCGTTTGCATAAGATAAACTATGAAAAGCCGATACAGAGACGCAAAAAGTCCTGCACGGTTTTCAGAAATACATTATAATTTTTATAAGGAGCGTTTTTTATGAACTGTGGATTTAATTTCGGAAATGGCAGCTGCTGTTGGATCATCATCATTCTTCTCCTTCTCTGGTTCTGCTGCGGAAATAATTCCTGCGGAAACAACAATTGCAATAACAACTGCGGCAATGACTGCGGCTGCGGCTGCTGAAAGACCTGTCCGAATAAGGTATGACCTTACGGATAATGCGGAAGAGCCGTACTGCTGCGGCAGTCGGCTTTATTCCAAAAAAATACGCTCCGGCGCGTTTTGCGGCGGAGCGTTTTTCTGCATTTCGGGCACCTCCCTTTTACCGATGAAATAAGACTGATATTTTTGGGAGCCGCATTTTGCGGCGGACTGTCATGTTATTTTTTATCGGAAGATGAAAAAATAGAAGTGCGTTCATATTTCTTTTTAAGCGTCTGGAGAGCTTTTTTCTCGATCCTTGAAACGTAGGAACGTGATATGCCGAGCTGCTTTGCGACTTCTCTCTGAGTCAAAGGTTTGCAGCCGTACAGACCGTAGCGGTGTTTTATGATATCAAGTTCGCGTTCATCGAGACATTCGTTGATAAATCTGTAAAGCTGTTCGGATTTTATATTCAGGTCGATCTTTTCAACTATGCCGTCATCTTCCGCAATAATATCTATCAGCGAAAGCTGGTTGCCGTCCTTATCCACATCTATAGGCTCGTCAAAATACACATCGCCCGCGGATTTTTTCAGACTGCGGAAATGCATAAGTATCTCATTTTCTATACATCTTGAAGCATAGGTAGCGAATTTTGTCTTTTTTGAATAGTCGAAAGTTGAAACAGCCTTTATAAGCCCGATAGTGCCTATGGAAATAAGATCTTCCTGATCGGTGGCGGTATTATAATATTTTTTCATGATATGAGCAACAAGGCGGAGATTATGTTCGATGAGTTTATTTCTTGCGGCGGAGTCGCCTTCCTCATGCATTTTTCTGAAGCACTCCTCTTCCTCGGCAGGAGAAAGAGGTTTAGGGAAAACGCCTCCCGATTCAAGATGGAGCGCAAAAAAGAGAAGATTTTCAAGTGCCAGATCGATAAGTTCCGTAAACAAGCCGATACATCTCCGAAAAATTTTTTTTACGGGAAAGATCCCTCATGATAAAATGTATGACCCATGCGGAATGTCCTATTCCGGGAAATTTACCTGTTTTCACAAATAAGTATCTTGCCGCTTATCCGTCAGAAAGTGTCAGAAAATCGCCAAAAAATGTAAAAAAATAAGCATTTCCAAGAATTGAAAAAATCTTGAAAATGCCTATTCTGCGTTGGTGCGGATAATGTGACTTGAACACACACGGTATTGCTACCACTAGAACCTGAATCTAGCGCGTCTGCCGATTCCGCCATATCCGCACATCACTATAACAGATAATATTATACCAGATATGCTTACATTTGTCAATAGCTAAGAAAAATTTAATATTTTTTTTACAATGTTATAAATATTTTTGATATGGATAGTTATATAAACAATAAAATCATTTATCACGCAATAAAACTTTACTTATTTGCTTTTTTTGCAATATCTATCACTTTTGCCGCTTTTCCGCCTTCGGGCAGAACGACCAAGGCTATTTCAAGCCCTATATCGATCAATTTTTTAATATTTTTTCCGTCTCTCAGCCACTTTTCAGCAGCTTTTAAATTTTCCATAATAATTTTTGGGGCTTTATTTTTATGTCCGGATCTGTTCTCAGGTTTTGTTTCATCTTTCACTGTAACATCATAACCTTGAGAACGAACGAAACATTCTGCATTTTCATCGTATATAACAAGAATTACATCTTTTATATTTTTTCCTTCAAAATTATTTATACTTCTTTCGGCAATTTTAAAAGCCAAAGCACGATCAAAACCGTTATTTCCGGAAGCAAGAAGCGGAAATGCAATTGATCTGCATGACATAATATCTGCAAGATTTAAAGCCGTAAGATATGCAGAACTTAACGCCCCATACTCATTATGTTCACCATCTATCCATTTTGGAACAACTGCATGAATTATGTATTTCGCATCCAAATCAAAAGCCGGTGTCGGCACAGCAGAACCGGTATCACAGTGTCCTATTTCGGCACAGGCTTTTGTCAGTTCAGAGCGACCTGCGGCGCTGAAAATTGCTGTTGATGTGCCCGATCCCTCTTTCAGATATTCGTTTGCGGGCAATACTATTGCATCGGCAGCAAAATCAGCTATATTTGCTCTTACAACTGTAAAATTCATAAAATCACCTTTTTTAGATATTAATATAAAAAAGCCTCGCAGTTTGCAGGGAGATTTCAATTATTCCCACTCCATGAAAACAACATTTTCATTTAATATATAGGATTTTGATGTTGAAGATACTGATTATAGAATTTATAATATCATTTATATATTGATATTTACTGAATAATATCATATATTAATTATAACACAAATGAATTATATTGTCAATAAGAAAATTTTAAAGAAATTCTCTGAACAAGCAGATAAAACAAGGAGCAAAGGCAGCCGAAACAAAACTATTTCATTCAGAATGTCTCCTCAAGAGAACGAACAGCTTAATGCTGCCGTATCTCTTTCGGGACTTACAAAACAGGACTACATTATAAAACGTCTTGAAAATCGAGAAGTCATTGTTATGCCGAATCCGCGAGTTTACAAAGCACTAAAAACGCAGCTTGAAAACATATATAATGAACTGATCTATATAAAAAGCATTGATCCAAACAGTGAACTTGCAGAATCTATAAACCTTATAACCAAAATTCTTTACGGAATGAAAGGATCAGAAAATATAATCAGCGAATAGCACTTAACATTCTGAGAATTTTATGAAACAGTATTTTCCCAAGTTTGCCGCTTATATGCGCTGACAGACTTGGGAAAAATTTTCTTATTCTGCAAACCGCCCTGGTCGAAATCTCTTTCCGCCGACATTTCCACACAAAAGAAAGGAATCGCACTATGGCACACTTAGAAAAATACGCCGCAGGCGCTTTGGGACATATGTTTGCCCACTACAACAGGGACAAAGCAAACAGCACAAGTCTTATCGATCCTGCAAGAACTTCTCTGAATTACAATCTTGCTCAACAGGATCAGCCGCTGCCGCAGCTTGAATTTCTTCATAAAAGATTATCCGAGATAAAAGTTCTGAAAAGGGCAGATGTCAACGTTATGTGCAGTTGGATAGTAACCGTTCCCGAAAATGTTTCTCCGTCCGAGTATGATACGTTCTTCCGTGAATGTTATAAATTCCTTACAGACAGATACGGAAAAGAAAATGTTATTTCTGCATATGTACATATGGACGAAACTACTCCGCACGTTCATTATGCTTTTGTGCCTGTTGCGGAAGATAAGAAAAAGCACATTCCGAAACTTTCCGCAAAGGAAGTCATTACACGGCACGAACTAAAAACATTCCATACCGACCTGACTGCACATATGACAAAAGTATTCGGACGGGATATTGGTATTCTTAACGGCGCAACGGCTCTCGGGAATCAAACCGTTGATCAGCTTCGGAACAACGGCAAAAAGTTGAAAAGTTATGCAGATACAAATATCCGAACTTCCACAAACATTGTAACAAAGGTCATGGGCAAAGACAAGGTAATCGTTTCCGAATCGGATATTGTTTCTACAAAGAAAGCCGCTGCCGAAACTGCCGCCGCAATCGAGGAAATTTCCTCTGCAAGCGAAAAGATCAAGAACATAAAAAAGAGCGCCGATCGTAATTATGAAAAATCGGAACAAGTCCTCAATAC
>CANQPX010000038.1 GCA_947625915.1 uncultured Clostridia bacterium | reverse complement strand
TTTGAAGACATTTTTATTCCTCCTTTTTCTGTCTTCTATTATTTCATACTTGTCCACTTTTTTATTATATATCCAACAGAGGGTATTGCCAAGGGTAGAAAAGAAAGAGAAAATGAGATAATTCGTAAGTTGAAAATGTTAGGTTTGTCTGATAGCCAGATAAAGGAGGCTTTGAAAAGGTGAAACAAGCAGAAGTTCCGCCAATGCAAAATTAAAACTAAATTACAGATAAATAAAGGCAGGTAATAAAATACCTGCCTTTGTCGGTTTTTATCTTTGACCTATAGAACGTTCATGCTGCAACTCACTTCACATTTTTATTTGTCATTATCTGTTCCGTCTTTAATTGATTTTGTCAATATCTTATTGCCGTTCGGAATCATGCCCGCAAAGCCGGTCATTTATTCTTACCTCTTTTCGCATATGAGACGAATAGCCGTTCGGTTCTCTCCGTCAATTACTATATTTGCAAAAGCAGGATAACAAATAAGATCAACTCCGATAGGAGCAAGATATCCCCGTGCTATAGCAATTGCTTTTATAGCTTGGTTTGAAGCACCAGCGCCCACCGCTTGTACTTCAACAGAGTCATGCTCACGCATTACGCTTGCAATTGCGCCTGCCACAGAATTTGGATATGAACGTGCAGAAACTTTAAGAACTTCCATAAGGAATCCTCCCGAATTCATATTGTTTTTGCAGTGTTTTTGCTGACCTTCAAAAATACAGTTTCCTGTGTCACAGCATAAACTCGAAAATTGATTTCGGACAATGAAAACATTGTCTTAACATTTCATTGCAGCATATGGAAAAAATTATTTTAACTATGAACTTTATCTTAAATTTAGTATACATCAACTTTTCCGCTAATTCAATAGATAAAATGTTAATTCAGCGGTTTATCTAATTATTAGTCGGTCAATTTTAACACATTTACCATTGTTTTCATTGAATTCAAGTATCACACCGTTTATGAACGGCGGTTCGTCCGATTCAATAAATTTTACAGGTGAATGGTAACGCTGCTTTTCAATTGCTATCTCAGTCTTTACTCCGAGAACGGAAAGCTCGGGTCCGCACATTCCCGCATCGGTGATGTAGCCCGTATGATCCGCTAAAATTATTTCATCGGCAGTCTGAACATGGGTATGCGTTCCGAAAACGCCTGTGACTTTTCCCGCAAGATAGTTTCCCATAGCTTTTTTTTCACCCGTTGCTTCGGCGTGGAAGTCCACAAAGATATTCGGTGTGTCTATCTTTTCAAGTATCTCGTCTGCTTTTGAGAACGGATTGTCAAGTGCTTCCATATAAACTGTTCCCATAAGGTTTATAACGGCTATGCGGCAGCTGCCCATATCGTAGATGCAGTATCCGTGCCCGGGATTTCCCTCGGGAAAATTTGCAGGACGGAGAAGATACTCTTCACTTTCCAGCATATCATATATCTCACGTCTGCGGTAACAATGATTTCCCGTGGTGATGATATCCGCACCATGCTCAAAAAGATATTTTGCGGAATGGGGAGTTATGCCGTTGCCGTTGGCACTGTTTTCACCGTTGACAACTGCGATCTCCGCACCGTAGAATTTTTTTAGTGAGCGGAGTTTTGATCCGACAAATCTGCTGCCGATCTCGCCCACAACGTCCCCTAAAAACAATAAGACCATAAGATCTCCCTTCGGAATAATCAAAACGGGGAAGCTCAATAATGGCTTCCCCTGCCGTGATATTTTTAAACGGAACTTTTACTCATTGCTGTCATCGTTATCGCTGTCTTTCTTATTTTCCATCTCTTCAATGTCCTTGACGATGTTCGCTTCATCTGCGCCGATCTCTTCAAGAGTTACCGCAGGAGCGTCCTCTCTTTCCTTTTCAACGTTTTTCATGATAGCTTCAAATTCATCGCCGTTGAGTTTTTCATGTTCAATAAGATATTCCGCGACTCTGACGAGCTGATCGTTATGCTCGGTAAGGATCTTTTCACATTCGTTATATGCTTCGGTAATGATACGCTTTACTTCGTTGTCGATAAGATCCGCTGTAGCTTCACTGTATTGATGCGTATGACCGTAATCTCTTCCGAGGAAAACTTCGTCCGAATCTCCGCCGTACTGAACGGGACCGAGAGCCTCCGAAAAACCGTACTGCGTTACCATAGCCCTTGCTTTTTTGGTAGCCTGCTGGATATCTCCGCTTGCGCCTGTGCAGACGTCCTCAAAAGAAATAGACTCCGCAACTCGTCCGCCCATTGTCATAACTATATCCTGATAGAGTTTTCCCTTTGTAACATGAGAATCGTCCGTTTCGGGGCGGCAGACGGTAAGTCCCGCAGCCTGACCGCGCTGGATAGTTGTGACCTGATGAACTTTTTCACATTCGGGAAGATGATATGCCGCAACGGCATGACCCGCTTCGTGGTAAGCTGTTATGCGTTTGTCGCGGTCTGTAACGATATGGGATTTCTTTTCCGGACCTGCGATAACTTTAAGAGTTGCTTCTTCGATATCGCTTTCGATTATAGCTTTGCGGTTTGCTCTTGCAGCAAGGAGCGCGGCTTCGTTAAGAAGATTTTCAAGATCCGCACCTGTGAAGAACTGTGTTGTTTTTGCAATTACGTTAAGGTCGACATCGGGACCGAGGGGCTTGTTTTTCGCATGGACGCGGAGGATCGCTTCTCTTCCCTTTACATCGGGATATCCTACCATAACTTCACGGTCGAAACGTCCCGGACGGAGAAGAGCGGGATCAAGGATATCACGGCGGTTCGTTGCAGCCATAACAATAACGCCTTCGTTGAGGTCGAAACCGTCCATTTCAACAAGGAGCTGGTTAAGGGTCTGCTCACGTTCATCGTGACCGCCGCCGAGACCTGCGCCTCTGCGCCGTCCAACGGCGTCTATCTCATCTATGAAAACTATAGACGGGGAATTTTTCTTTGCCGTTTCAAAAAGATCACGCACACGGGAAGCACCTACGCCCACGAACATTTCCACGAAATCCGAACCCGATATCGAGAAAAACGGAACGCCTGCTTCGCCCGAAACAGCTTTTGCCAGCAAAGTCTTACCTGTACCCGGAGGACCTATGAGCAGAACGCCTTTAGGTATGCGCGCGCCCATTTCGGTATATTTCTTCGGATTTTTGAGGAAATCTACTATTTCCACCAGTTCGGCTTTTTCTTCGTCTGCTCCGGCTACATCGTCGAAGGTATACTTTTTGTTTGAAGTATTTTTGACGTTTGCCTTGCCGAAGCCGTTCATTTTTCCGCCGCCGCCCGCCTGTCTCATCATAAAGAAGAAGAAAAATATCATCAGTCCTATGATAAGCAGTGATGGGAGCAGGTTATAAAGCCATGAAGTGTCCTGTATCTTGTAGTATTCCATTTTGAGCGGGGCGTCGGGGTGTCTTTCGTTGTATTCCTTACGGTAATTTTCCTCGCCCAGCTGTATTTCGTTAAGGAAAACGTTGACATTCGGAACGGTATATGTTATAGGTACGTCATTTCCGTCAACGTACATTCTCAGTTCGCCTGTTCCAAGGTCGAAAGTCATTTCGGAAACGCGGTAGTCGTCAAAATACTCCATGATCTCCGAATAGGTATAGTTTGATTCCGGTTTTGTTGCTCTTTGCAGGAGAACAGCCAGTACAGCTATAGCTGCTATCATAGCAACGGCATAGATTATAAGACCTTTGTTGCTTTTTCTGCCCAATGTTATCATTCCTTTCTATGGGTGATCTATATATATTTCGGTTGGAAAAGAATAGTCTTTTTTATTGATCTTCGGAATATTCCGCTATATACGGGAGATTTCTGTATTTTTCCCCGCAGTCAAGACCGTAACCCACCACGAACAGATCCGGTATCGTGAACAGCGACATATCCGCTTTGAAGTCCGTTACCCGCCTTTCGGGTTTATCGAGCAATGTTACGACTTCCAGTGAGAGCGGGTCTCTTTTCTTTAATTTTTCAACAACGTCATAAAGCGTCCTGCCCGTGTCGATTATATCTTCAACAATTATAACATGGTAATTTCTTATATCTTGATCGATATCCATGAGGATCTTCACATCGCCTGAAGATGAAGTTCCCTCATAGTAACTTTTTACCCGCATGAAACCGATCTCGCATGGTATCGTTATTTCTCTGCAAAGGTCGGCGAGAAATATGAATGCACCTTTTAAAATGCTTACCAGAAGCAGCGGTTTTCCGTCATACTTTTTACTTATGAGCATACCTGTTTCTTTGATCTTCTGCTGTATTTCATCTTTGGAGATAATGATATTTTCTGTCATTGTTCAGTTCCTTTCGGTGTAGTGTCCGAGACCTGTATCATAAGGAAATTTTTTGTATTTTTATCGGGTCTGACTCTTTCGGCAATTCCTGCACATTCCGACCAGAAAACGCCGTCTTTGTCGGCGAGGACAGCCGATACGGAACGTTTTTCTTTCGGAAGGCGTTCCTGCAATATCTTACGGAGTTCTCTTGTTTTGTCCGAGCCGACAGGCTTTATCCTATCGCTCCGAAGTCTGTTTCGCAAGAATACGCCACCTTGTATTTTATCACAATCTAAGACATAAGTTGTTAAATTTTTGTTAACAACGCTTATATTGTTGATATTTTCGTCAATTACCTTTGATATTATCACAATTCTGTCACTTGAAAAGGGATAGATCCCGTCTTTTTCTATTTTCAGGGAATTTATCGTTTCGGCAGGAAGATCTTCCTTGATGTAAAGTTTTCCTCTGCTTGAAGAAACTACCCTGTTCCCGTCACAACTTACGCTTGTTTCTGTTTCATATGCCCGCATGACCGCCCGATCTACCTCTTGTACGCGGGCTGCGTTTACCGAAATATTGTTGGAAACAAGAAAATTTATTATAACTCTCTTTCTCAAAGCGGGGTGTAACTTTGTCAGATCGGCGTCTGCAAATTTTTCCGCTTCCTTTGAAAGAAAGTCCTCATCTTCCGAAAGGGAAAGCGTCATTGACGTGATATTTTCGGGAAAACCACCGTGCAAAGCGGAAAGTTCCGGCAAAATGTTATGTCTTATCCTGTTGCGGGCATAATTATCCGAAAGATTTGTACTGTCGGTAACAAAACTTTCGCCTTTTTCCGCAAGGAAATCCTCGATCTCCTTCCTTGAACAGTTCAGAAGCGGTCTTATGAAATTTTCCCGCACAGGCGGTATCCCGCAAAGTCCTTTCAGTCCCGTTCCCCGTGCAAGGCGGAAGATCACTGTTTCCGCGTTATCGCTTAGATTATGCGCGGTTGCGATCTTTGCGGCAAAACCGCTTTCGGAAAGTTCGCCGAATATTTTATAGCGCATTTCTCTTGCGCCTGTTTCAACGGACATTTTTCTTTTGCGGGAGAACTCCGCGGCGTCCTGTCTGAAAACTTTAAGGCTTATACGAAGTTTTTTGCACAGCGAAACACAGAAAGCTTCATCTCTGTCGCTTTCCTTTCCTCTGAGCATATGGTTTATATGCACCGCTTTCAAGGAAAAGGCAAGTTCCCCCGAAAGCTCTTTTAACGCCAGCAAAAGAGCCGTACTATCCGCTCCGCCCGATAAAGCACAGCAAACGGTGTCTCCTTTGCTTATCATATCATACTTTTCAATAAAGTTTTTTATTTTGCCGATAAAATTATCATTCATATCCATTACTTTTCGGGAGGCTGATTATGCCTGTCCATTCCCACAAACAATGTGAACTGACCGTTGTAGCGCATATTTACCGTTCCCGTTTCGCCGTGGCGGTTTTTTGCGATTATACATTCCGACAGTGACGGATCGGGAGTGTCCTTGTTGTAATACCAGTCTCTGTACAAGAACATTACTATGTCCGCGTCCTGCTCGATAGAACCCGATTCACGAAGATCCGAAAGTATCGGGCGTTTATCCGTTCTTGACTCCACCGAACGCGAAAGTTGCGACAAAGCTATTATCGGAACGTTCAGTTCTTTTGCCATAAGTTTCAGCTGACGGGTTATTTCGGAAATTTCGTTTACGCGGTTATCTATCCGCCGTCCTGCGCTCATGAGTTGGAGATAGTCTATAATGACGAGCCCGAGGTTCTTCATTCGTCTCAGCTTTGCTTTCATCTGAACGGTAGTGATGCCGGGGGTATCGTCGAGGTAGATGTTCATTCTTGAAAGTCTGTCCGCGCCCTGTGCAAGTTTTACCCAGAGTTCGCTTGTGATATTGCCTTTCATGAGGTGATCGTTTTCCACAAGGCTTTCCGAGGACAACATTCTTGTAACGAGCTGTTCCTTTGACATTTCCAGAGAAAATATCACAACATCGGTGTTATTGTCTTTTCTTGCGACATTTGTGGCAATATTCAGCGCGAGGGTAGATTTTCCCATAGCGGGACGTGCGGCAAGGATAAGCAGGTCGGATCGGTTAAGACCTGTTATCATGCTGTCCAGATCGGAAAATCCCGATCTTATGCCGAGATATTTTTCCTTATCGGGACCTGATTTCTTTTCCAGTTCATCATAGACTTCAAGAACTGCGTCCTCGAGTTTTGTGAGTCTGTCTATGGTTTTTCCCTGACGAATGTCATAGATCTTCTGTTCGGCATAATCAAGCAGTTCCGATGCAGACTCCTGACCTGCGGAAGATATCTCAATAATTTCCCGTGCTGTAGTAATAAGCTGTCGGGTGTAATATTTTTCCTCGACAATTTTGCAGTAGCTTTCGATATTTTTTGTTGAAGGAACGCCTTCCATTATTGCCGCGAGGTATTCTTTTCCTGCGGAAGTGCTGTCGAAAACTCCGTTTTTGACGGCTTCGTCAATAACGGTAATTATGTCGGCATTTACGCCGAGGGAAAACAGTCTTGAAATGATGGAAAAGAGTTCCTTATGCTTTGAAACATAGAAGCTGTCGGACTTTATGTAATTCATTGCTGTTGTCAGAGCATCGGGATTAAGGAGCAGTGCGCCGAGGACGGTCTGTTCCGCTTCGAGGTTATAAGGAAGTTCTCCGATATTTGTTTCTATATCCAAATTTAACGCTCCTTTTGCAATGAATTTTCCTATAAATTATTCTTCAACTACTTCTACCGTGATCTTTTCGGAAATTCCCGCAAGGAATTTCACTTCGGCGGTATATGTTCCGAAAGTTTTTATTTCGGAAGCGAGGGAAATTTTCTTTTTATCCACTGGAACTCCGAGTTGTTCCGAGATAAGGTCCGCGATATTTGCGGCAGTTACCGAGCCGAAAAGTTTTCCGCCCTGACCTGCTTTGGACTTACAGATAACTTTTTTGTCCTTGATCTTAGCGGCGGCAGCCTGAGCTTCTTGTTTAGCGACGTCAGCCTTATGCTGTTCGGAAGATTTTTTTCCTGCGAGGTCGGACATATTTTTTGCTGTAGCTTCGATGGCGAGACCTTTTCCGATAAGGAAATTTCTTGCATAGCCGTCTGCGACTTCTTTTACTTCTCCTTTTTTGCCTGATCCTTTAACGTCCTGTAAAAAAATAACTTTCATTTTTATCTATCCTTTCATTTATTATAGTTTTGAGAGTGGAAAGTTGAGAGTTGAGATACTGGCGGTGGTTCTTTTGTGTTCTGTTCTTATCTTTTATTTTGTAAAAATCCTCTTTTGCCAATTCATGCGAGGGGCAGACAACCATAAGGGAAAGCATGGGGTGGGTGGGGGACGGCGGGGGGTCTTTAGTTCTCTTTTCTTATCTTTTATTTTGTTTATAACCCCTTTTTTGATTTTCGGGGGACAGAACCTTCCGGGAAGGGCGAACCCGAACGCGGCGCTTTTGACAAAAGCTTAGCAAAATTATTTTTGTTTCTTGTGCGAGGGGCAGACAACCATAAGGGACGGGGAAACCCGAGCGTCCCTATGGACGCTCGCCGGTTTTCCCCTTCCCTTAGGTTTTCTCCCCTCGCGCTCCCCATTTTCCTTCAACCTTTCCCCTTCCGCGCTCGCTACCAAAAAGGTTGATATTATAGAAGAAATTTTAAAATGTTCTATAACATAGTTTGTGAAATTAACAATAACCCTTAGAATTCTTTTCTTGGTAAGAGAGTTCTACTGTTAGTTTGATATTCAACAATTATAGAGTTCTAAACAATAGATTTTCTTTTTGCAGAGTTCTCTCCCGATTAGAACGCTTATTCTTCTTTAATTTTCATCTAATAGTAGACCGCTCGTACTAAGGTAAGCAAAACTAAAGAACCCGTAGCCATCGCTTTCCCCGTTCCAGAGTTCTAAAAAATCTTTTCTATAATATCAACTTTAGGATAGCGAGCGTGGAAGGGGAAGGGTTGAAGGAAAGTGGGGAGCGCGAGGGGAGAAAAACTAAGGGAAGGGGAAAACCGTGCGAGCGCCCATAGGGGCGGTCGGGTTTCCCCTTCCCTTATGGTTGTCTGCCCCTCGCACGATTTGGCAAAAAGGGTTATATTCAAAATAAAAGATAAGAAAAGAGAAATAGAGAACCCCGCCGACCGTCCCCCACCCACCCCGCTCGGGTTTGCTCCTCGCATGAGTGGTAAAAAGAAATTTTTACTATGCTTTTAATAGAAAAGCAAACTGCGCCCCTTTTACATTTGCCCTAAAAAAACAAAAAGAAGGTCAAAAGCAAAATAAAAGATAAGAACAGCGTTCTTAAAAGCCCCGCAGGGGCTTCCCCGCTTCAGCTGATGTTCGCAATATGCTCATCAATAGCACCGATAAGCTTCGCTTTGGCATCGTGTATGGAAATATCTTTGAACTGCGCCGCCGCCATAGTCTGATGCCCGCCGCCGCCAAGCTTTTCCATGATGATCTGAACATTCATCGCCCCCAGAGACCGCGCGGAAATGTTTATCCCACCGTCGGGAGTGTTGAAAATTACAAAACTTGCATCAACACCTTCAATGCCAAGCAGCTCATCTGCCGCCTGTGCAGCACTGACACGGGAATCTCCCGAACTTGTCTCATCTACCGCTACCGCACAGCGGCGGTAGATCTCCGCCGAGGAAATAAGCTGCGAACGGTGACGTATGCAGTCAAGTGAATTCGCAAAAAGTCCCTTTACCGCTACCATGTCCGCACCAAGCTTGCGCAGAAACGCTGCCGCTTCAAATGTCCGCACACCTGTGCGCATGACAAAATTCTTCGTGTCAAGCATTATTCCCGCAAGCATAGCGTCAGCATAGTAACTCGGCAGCTTGTCTATATCGCCGAAATACTGGATAAGTTCCGCCGTCATTTCACTTGCGGAGGAAGAATAAGGCTCGTGATGGAATATCACCGCGTTGTCTATATAATTCACCGTCTGACGGTGGTGGTCGATAACGGCGATATTTTTCGCTTTTTCATAAAGTTCGGGACTTTCGATGATGTCCTTGTTATGTGTGTCAACAATGATAAGCAGCGTGTTTTCCGTGACTTTTTCCATTGCTTCTGCAGGAGACAAGAATATGGGAAGTTCATCGGAAAGATTTTCGTTAAGACGTTCGATAATGGGCTTGGCAAGGTTCTTGTCGGGATCTACAGCCATGTAAGCTTCTTTTTCCGGGTCAAGTCTGCGTATCGCGCCCACAAGACCTGCTCCCGCTCCGACACTGTCAAGGTCGCCGAAGCGATGCCCCATAACTATAACGTTCCCGCAGGAATTTATAAGTTCAACAAGAGCAGTCGAGACGACTCTTGTTTTGACTTTTGTTGTGCGCTCGATGCCCTTTGTAACGCCGCCGAAAAATTCAAAATTCGTATCGCTTTTTACGGCAGCCTGATCGCCGCCGCGCCCTTGAGCCATTTCGAGGGCTTGTTTTGCATCTTTTTCGCTGTCCTGCATACTTAAAGAGCCTTTTCCGACGCCGATGGAAAGTGTAACGGGGGATCTTCCGCTGACTTTTATGTTCCTTACGTTGTCAAGGATCTTGAACTTGTTGTTTATCATAGCGTTGAGGTCGCGTTCCTCAACGATCGCGATAAATCTGTCGCTGCCGAGTTTTTTGAGGATAGCGTGATATTCCTCGAAGTAAGCCTCCATCTGCTTGTCGATCTGTATCATAGTGTGGGCTTTTTCGCTGTCTTTGTCGTTGGAATGTATATCATCATAATTGTCAACGGATATGAGCATTACCGCGGGGCGTATCTCGTTGAACTTGTTTTCGAGGGTGATATAGTCGCTTATATCGTCAAAATAAAGCAGCGTAAGTTCCGAAATAAGATTAAGGTCGGAATCGGTCTTTTCGGTAGTTACCGCAGAAATGCGGAAATGTCCCGTTTCATAGCTGACGGTGGTATTTTTGTTTTCGAGGGTCTTTTGCAGGTCGATGTCGATTATCTTTGTTATGTGTAATCCGAAAGCGTCGCCGCCGTAGACCTGTTCGGTGAAAGCAATGTTATACCATACTATTATGCCGTCGCTGTCGATTATGACAGCGGGCGCGGGGAATTTATACAGCGAGTCCCTTTCGGTAAGATTCAACTGTGATTCCATTTCGGTGACAAAATGGTGCAGGTTTTTCTGCGATGCGGAAAAAAGCGTAAGAAAAGCCAGCGCCGTCAGCGAAGTTATCGCAAGCAGCGTCCAGAAACGTATCTCGTCAACTTCATAAACGGAAAATGCACAGGCGAGCGCAACTACTACCAGCAGAAGCGATACCATTTTAAAAGCAGTCCAGCGTTTTCCTGTCATAGATCATTACTCTGCCTGTTCTGCGGCAGTTTTCTCCTTTCCGTTAAATTTCCATGATTATAGGCAAGATCATAGGGCGGCGTTTGGTTTTCATATAGATGTAATCGCCCAGTTCGTCTTTCATTCTGCCTTTGATAGTGTTCCAGTCGCGCATATCGCTTTCGAGGCAATCCTGCAATGTGCGCATAAGGAGTTCGCGGGCATTTGTCATAAGTTCTTCCGATTCGCGGACGTAAACAAATCCTCTTGAAACGATGTCAGGTCCCGCAAGTATCGCGCCCGTCTCGTTTTCTATAGTAGCAACGGCGATTATAAGACCGTCCTCGGAGAGATGTTTTCTGTCGCGGAGAACGATAGAGCCTACATCGCCCACGCCCAGACCGTCAACAAATACCCGTCCTGCGGGAACTTGTCCCGTTATCTTCATATCTATACCGTTTGTTTCTATAACGTTTCCGATGCTGCCGACGATAACGCTGTCCTGTTCAAAACCGAGACTGTAAGCAAGTCCCGCGTGTTTTTTAAGGTGTTTGTATTCGCCGTGAACGGGGATAAAGAACCTCGGCTTTGTCAGTGAGAGCATGAGTTTCAGTTCTTCCTGACAGGCGTGACCCGAAACGTGAACATCATACATTGACTCATAAATGACTTCCGCGCCTGCCCGCATAAGTTCGTTAACTACTTTTGTAACGAGTTTTTCGTTGCCGGGGATAGGCGTTGCGCTGATTATGATAAAATCCATAGGCGTTATGGTAACGGTCCTATGCTCGTTCATAGCCATTCTTGAGAGAGCGGACATAGGTTCGCCCTGACTTCCCGTAGTGATGAGAACTATCTTTTCCGGCGGGAAGCGGTTCATGGCGTCTATATCTATCATCAGTCCGTCGGGAACTTTCAGGTAGCCAAGTTCCATAGCGGTGCTTATAACGTTCAGCATACTTCTGCCGAAAACGGCTATTTTTCTGCCGCATCGCATCGCGCTGTTTACTATCTGCTGTATGCGGTGGATATTTGAGGAAAAAGTTGCGATAATGATACGTTTGCCCTCGGCTGTGTCGAAAAGCCGTTCAAAGCTGTTGCCGACGGTGCGTTCGGTAGCGGTGTGACCGCGCCTTTCGGCGTTTGTGGAATCCGACATAAGGGCAAGAACGCCTTTATTTCCAAGTTCGCCGAAGCGGGCAAGGTCTATGATCTCTCCCTCGATAGGAGTAAAGTCCACCTTGAAATCTCCCGTGTGTACGACAATTCCCGCAGGAGTGTGGATAGCGAGCGCCACCGCGTCGGGGATAGAGTGGTTCACGCGGATAAATTCCACAGCCATGCAGCCCATTTTGACGGTTTGTCTCGGGGTAACAACGTTCAGATCTGCCGTAGAGAGGATATTGTGTTCTTTGAGTTTTCCCTCGATAAGACCTATAGTAAGTCTTGTAGCGTAAACGGGGACGTTTATTTTTTTCAGCAGATAAGCAAGCCCGCCTATATGATCCTCATGACCGTGAGTGATAACTATGCCGCGTATCTTATCGGCGTTCTGTTCAACGTAAGTGAAATCGGGCAGCACCAGATCCACTCCGGGCATATCGCTGTCGGGGAACGCCAGACCGCAGTCCACGATGAACATATCGTTTGAACATTCAAAAACGGTCATATTTTTTCCTATTTCGTTAAGACCGCCGAGGGGGATTATTTTCAAAGGAGTTTTCTTTATAGATCGGTGGTTTGTGGGGTGGAGGGGAATATTTGTTTCCGTGGGCATATCTGCGGGGGGATTTTTTCTGCGGGGTTTAGTTTCGGGGGGTCTCTGGGGTTGTTTTTTGACAAAAACGGGCTCTGCGGGTTTAGCGGAGCGGGTATTTTTCTTTACGGGAGCAGGTTTTTTGGTATTTTTTGGAGCAATTTTTTCGCCGTAAGCATTCAGCTCCACGTCTTTGGTATTTTTAGCCACTATAGAACCATTCCTTTCGGGTCGTGCCTATACTAAAAGAGACGGAAAGTAATAGATCGGTACATCGGTACATAGTAATTTCCGCAAGCGATCAAGTATAGTGCAGTATATGTATTGTAGATCTGCGAATAGGGGTGTAGGTGGGGAATATGCTTATTTGTTTTGATCAACATAATTTTTCCGTTCCGATACAAATATTCGCGGGGGTAAAAAGCGGATATTTTGGACAAGATAGATGTTAAGAAGCTCCGCTTTTTGTCAAGGTGTTTTAACCGAACACAATAAATCACCATACATTATACTATATTTTTAAAGCTTTGTCAAGCAATGGCAAGGACAATTTTACTTTTCGCGAAAAGTATGGCAAAAGTCTTTTCGTTTTTCATGCGAGGGGCAGACAACCATAAGGGACGGGGAAACCCGAGCGGGGTGGGTGGGGGACGGTCGGTGGGGTTCTTTTGTGTTCTGTTCTTATCTTTTCGTTTATCTTATGACCCTTTTTGCCTAATCTTTCGGGGGGATGACACTTCAGGGAAGGGAGAACCCGAACGCGCCCATAGGCGCTCGCCGGGTTCTCCCTTCCCCTGCGTTTCTCCCCCCGTGCCCCCCTTTTCCTAACCCTATCCCTCTCCGCGCTCGCTATGCTCGGAGTTGAAAAAAATAGAAGAAAAAACTTAGCGTTCTTGAACATAGAAAGCAATGGCTACGGGTTCCTTAGTTTAGCTTATCTTAGTACGAGCGTTCTAATGTCAGATTAAAATTAAAGAAGAATAGTATTTCTAAACAATAGATTTTCTTTTTGCGGAGTTTTTTCCGTGTAGAACTCTATAATTGTTGAATATCAAACTAACAGTAGAACTCTCGTACTAAGAAAAGAGTTCTAAGGGTCTCCGTTGATTTCACAAACTATGTTCACGCAAACTTTGATATTTATTCTATAATATCAACTTTAGGATAGCGAGCGCGGAAGGGGAAGGGTTGAAGGAAAATGGGGAGCGCGAGGGGAGAAAAACTAAGGGAAGGGGAAAACCGTGCGAGCGTCCATAGGGACGCTCGGGTTTCCCCTTCCCTTATGGTTGTCTGCCCCTCGCATAAAGTGGCAAAAAAGGTTATAAGATAAACAAAGAAATAAGAACAGAACACAAAAGAACCCCCTCCGGTGAAAAGAACATCAAAACTTTAGGCGCAGGCTCAAAACAGTAGAAAAACAAAATTCTGCCCGCACGCGTGCAGGCTCAGCCTGCCTCAACTCTTAACTCTCAAAAATGTCGGCAGGCTTCGCCTGCCTTAAAGCCGTTTGGCTGTTAATAGATCTTGGTAAAAATCACAAAGTTCCGACGCCGCTTCCATGGAGTAACTCTCAACTTGCATTATTACACCTTTCCCCGTCTTTAACGGACGGATAAGAACTTTTCCGCGGCGATCGTCTATGGATACGCCGTCTCCTGAGACCTGCCGCTCGGAAAATATGCTCCGCAAAAGCTTTACAGGCTGCTTGTCTATGGCAATGAAACGCGTCGATAACGCTATTTCGGGAAGATCTGCGATCTCTTCCGCAGGAAGTTTCCCGTGAGACTCCATAGCTTCAAGAACAGCAAGCATGAGCGCCGCTCCGTCACGGATAAAAGGCGTTTCCCGCGCAAGTTCCCGCGCCTTGCGATCCGACGGATCGGAGGGACAGCCGCTGTAACGCAGAACTTTCCGCCCGTACTTTTTCGCCAGTTTGTCCGCGGCATGAGGGAAATTATACGGCAGAGCTATGTCCTTTCCTTGCTCAAATCTGCGCCTACAAGCTATGAGCATGAGTTTTTCTTCGAAAATATATCCCGTTTCGTCAGTGTATGCCGAAACTCCTCTGCCGTCTCCGCCGATGTGGAAAACTACAGGCTTTCCGCTGCGGCTGTTTATACGGTCAAGAATGTTCCCGCAGATATTGTTTACCGAAGTGCCCGATGTGTTTATGACCGCTCTTATGGACGTCAGCTTTTTCGGCGCGGAATTTTCAAGCATATTTTCATATAAACGCTTTATCGCGGCGGAATCGCGTATCTCCCCGAAATGCATGAACCCCGCTCTGCGGTATTCGCTGCGGTTTATTCCGTTTTCAATTATTTTTTCCTCACTTCTGCCGAGGGGAGAACCGTCTCCGGAAAAGAATTTTATCTTTGCGGTGACCCCCGCTTCCACCCAACAGCCCGCCGAAAGTCCCGAACTTGCCGTACAGAAGTTTGTTTCAGGCTCGGAAGCTTCACCGAAGAACCACGCTTCCGCTCCTGCGGCGGTAACTCCCGCCGCTATCGCCATTGCAATACTTACCGAAGCGGGAGAACCTTTACAGCCTATGCCTATCCTGCCGCCGAGAGATGCAAGGGAACTTCCTACAGCCGCGGCGGTCTGCGGGGTCATCATGCTGCCTGTTTCGCCGCATATGCCGTCCTCGCCTATTTTTAAAGGAGCAAGAAAGCCGCGGCGTATGTCCTGTGCGGCGGTAGCATATGCTTCGATGTGCCTGTCGTTCCATATTTTTACACCGCTGAGAATGACCGCCTGTTCGGCAATTACAGCGTTATCGCCTATTATTGCGCCGTCATTTACCGATACGCCCGAAAGCAGCCTTGCGCCTGTGCCGATAACTGCACCGCTTACGGATACGCGTTCGCCTATATATGCACCGTCCATAACTATCGCGCCGTTCAGTTTTGCTCCTCGGCATACGGTAACATTTTCGCCGAGAACAGTTCCCGCGCCTATTTCCGCTCCCGCTGCAACGTCGGCGGAAGAAGGGATCCTTACGGGCGGTATGGCTTTTATGCCCGATAACTGTTCCGCGCGGTCGATGATATCTTTCGGACGAACGGGAAAATTCCCGTCAAGAACAGCGGCATTTGCGGAAAAATATCCCTCGGGGCAGTTTACGGAGCAGAAAAAGCCTTCGGCGGGGTATTCCATTATTATCCTGCCTTTTTTTATAAGTGCGGGGATAAGATCGGTAAGTATGTCCGCACCGTATTTTTCCGCTTCAAGAGCAGTTCTGCGGGAAATTATGAATATGCCTGCGGCGGCATCGTCTGAACGGCAGTTTTCCCGAGCGGCGCAGGGAATTATCTCGGTGATCCTGCCGTCTTTTGAAACGGCAAGGATATTGTCCTCACCGCTGACGGCTTTTTTTGTTACAACGGTAACATCGGCGGCGGAGTCGGCATGAAAAATTTCCGCGTCCGAAATATCCGCGTCAAAAAGAATGTTCCCGTATATAACGGCGATCGTTTCTCCGTCGGGGATATGAACGGCGGCTTCCGAGAGAGCATGGCAGTTCCCCTCGGGCAAGTCGGAAATGATGAGATCGGTCTGCGGATCGTCGTCAAAATATTCCGTAATGCTTGCGGAAAGCCTGTCCGCAGCTATCATCAGCCGCGAATACCCCGCGTTTTTCAGTGTTTCAACGGTATATCCCAACAGCGGCGCACCGCATACCGGGAGCATCGCGGCAGGCTTTGTGCAACTTAACGGGCGGAGACGAACGGCGTCTCCGCCGCATAAGATCAGAGCAGTTCCGGGCATAAAAATTTTCCTCCTTTGACATATTGCGGCATGACTCGGGCAAAGATGTTCTCCCCGCCCGAAAGTGCTTTAACGTCATATAAGAGAATTATTGGCATTTCAGAAAAATTTATGCGGAAACAATTGTACAAAAGATGAACAAAATCTTTTAAAAATATTAAAATGTGATAAAATTAAAAAAATGCTATAATAATTTTATGTTTCCTATTGAAAAATAAAAAAAAATGTGGGATAATATCTTTGTGACATTTTGCAATGCGGAATACGTTAAAATGGAATTATTTCCCTGTTGTTTACATATGAAATAATATTTTTACCCGATCATGCGTCGGGCGAACCGCACGGAAGTTTTTTCGGAGGTTTGCGGCTATTTCGGTTTTAAGGCAGGTGACGGATTTGTCGTCAAATTTTATCCTTAACATAAAAAATCTCTTTGCAAAGTCCGAACTCCCTGCGGCGATCGCAGACAGTAAGTCGGTGATATTATGGAAAAATAAAGCGTCAAAAATGATCTTTTCCGTGGGGGAAACTTTTTTTGAACGCCTTTCGGAAGATCACCCCAAAACAGGCACAGCAGATATTTTTTCGGACGCTGACGATATGGTGATGTCCTTCAATATAATTGCCTTTAATGCACCGGACGAGCGCAAAAAATATCACATCATAGAACTAATTCATACGGAAAGCGCAATGAATATTGCCAATAATCCTGCTTTCAAAGGATATGTAAAATATATCTGCTCAAAGATAAAAGATTCGGCTTGCATAGTGGCAAGTTCACTTGATGAACTGCATGACGCTGTTTCTTGCGGGATCTATGACGGAGAAATGTTAATAAATGAATTCAATACCATCGATAAAGGAATGCTTACCATTACAAAGGAGATGATCCAGCCGGATCAGTTCTACGAACTTGCAGAAATGGAGGATATCGAAAACAGCGATAATGTGCTCACATTTTTAATGGACAGCGAACTTGAAAAGGCGGCAAAAGCAGCGTCGTCAGTTCTCGGGAAAAATGTTGAGGTCAAGTCTGAATGTGAAAAAAATATATTTTTCAGAATGAGTCGTTCGCTCTTTGAGACCGTCATAGGCGGAATGACAGAAAATGTATGCAGAGAAGTATTTCCGGAAAAGCTGCTGTTTTCCGCAAAAAGAACAGACGAAAACAGGGCAGAAGTAAGTGTCTCTTCTTTAAGTTCAAAAAAGAAAAGCCCGCCAAGAGTCACTTTTGAGGAAAATATCGGCAGAAATATTTTTTTCGACTATATTTGCGAAATACTCAGCAGGACCATAAACGCCGTATTTACAAGGAGCGAAGTACAGGGCGGCTGTGTTTTCAGAATGGAGTTCGATGTGATCTCAAAAAACAGAAACTGCGTTGCTATGATATCATCGGAGTTCACATCGTTCAAAGGGAGATTTGATACGATACCGCTTATGCTGGCGGAATTTTCACAGGTCGGAAGATATGATTATTACGACATGGACGCCGATGATGACTGTAAGGAAAAACGTATGAATTTGTATGTAAGCAGTAAAAAGGAAAAGCAGTAGAACGCCGGAACACGGATCCGTCCGTGTTATGGTCTGCTTTTAAGATAAAAATACTTATAATAAATAAAAAGTGAGGAGAAAAAAATGAAATATCGGAAATTATTAGCAGTTATGTTTGCAGCGGCAATGTCGGTATCAGCGCTGTCGGGCTGCAGCGGCAATGACAGCAATGATGGAGAAGGGATCGCATCGGAAAGCACTTCTTCAAGTTCTTCAAGTACAGACGGTACAAAAGTAAGCGGAAATGAAGTTATCGAAGGTATCAGTCAGGCTCTGGAAGAAAATGAAATGGTCACCGATACACGTCCCATTGAGGAAGGTGACGATTATGCAATAAATAAAATAAACAATAAAACTTCGGGAGATGTTCTTCCGGGAGGTTTTACTCTGCAGGAATATCAGGAAGAAGCTCAAGGCAAGATGTATACCAATGAAAAGTCACAGATCGTTATCCGTGCATATAATTATAAAGAAGATCTGCAGGATATGGCTGTATGGGCGGATAATGCCTGTGCGCTTCTGACTATCGGAAATATGACTTCTCAATGTGATACGATCTTTGAAGATCCGGAAGATGTCAAGGTATGCGGATTTGACTGTATAAAATATGATTATCAGATAGTTCAGAACGCATTTATCCCGCCTGAGGACGATCCTGACGGAGAGGCTGTAAAAACGGAGCTTTATCGTTTCAAAGCAAGGAACTACTATTTTTATTCGGATCAGGATGCATATATAATAATGTTCAACACTCTTGAAGATAACTGGGAAGAGCAGCTGCCGCTGTTTGAAGAATTTGTTGCAGATCTTGAAATCACCCCAACGGAGTACTGATACTGCATTATTTAAATTAAAAAAGTGGAGACAGGTTGGATCTGTCTCCACTATTTATTATAACTGCATTGCCGGAACTTCTGCTTGTTTCAACATCATGAATTCCTCATTTAACTTTTAATATTAAAAATTTTCTTTATGTCGCTGTCTGACAAGCCGAATGCTTTCATTTTGGCAAAGATCTCATTGTCTCTTTCTGCTCTGCCTTTGGCAATGCCTCTCTTCATGCCTTCTGCTCTGCCTTCTGCCCTGCCTTCTGCTCTGCCCCTTTCCATGCCGGTCAAAATAGCTTCTTCGAGTTCGGAAGCCCTGTCGTGCATGGCTTTTTCTCTCATTCTTGCAAGTTCTTTCAATCTATCGTTATCGTTCATAACGTAAAGTCCGTCTATGGCTTTTGATATCGCCGGAACTTCTGTTTGTTTCACCTTTTCAGAGCCTCCTTTATCTGGCTATCAGACAAACCTAACATTTTCAACTTACGAATTATTTCATTTTCTCTTTCTGCCCTACCTTCTGCTCTGCCTTTGACAATACCTCTCTCCATTCCGGTCAGGATAGCTTCTTCGAGTTCGGAAGCCCTGTCGTGCATGGCTTTTTCGCGCATTCGGGCAAGTTCTTTCAATCTATCGTTATCGTTCATAACATAAAGCCCGTCTATTGCCTTTGAAATCGCAGGAACTTCTGTTTGTTTCAACATCTTGTGATTTGACATGCATAATATAAAAAGTGCAAAAAGTCAAAAAAAGGCGTGAAAAATATAAAAAGCCCCTTTAAACCGCGTAAAATAGCCGTTTAAAGGGTGTAAAAAATTGAAAATGTTGAAATGGTGGAAAA
>CANQPX010000037.1 GCA_947625915.1 uncultured Clostridia bacterium | reverse complement strand
CAGAACCGCAGGGGAAGGGAGAACCCGTGCGAGCGTCCCTGTTAATTTCTCGGGGTCGCCCTTCCCGGAAGGTTCTGCCCCCCGAAACATAAAACTAAGAAATTTTCACAAAGTAAAATATAAGAAAAGAGAAATAGAGAACCCCACCGACCGTCCCCCACCCACCCATGCTCGGGTTTCCCCTTCCCTTATGGTTGTCTGCCCCTCGCAAGGTTGGCAAAATGAAATTTTTACTATCGCTTTTAAGAAAAGCAAACTGCGCCACTGTTACATTTGCCCATAAAATAAAACTAAGAAATTTTCACAAAACGAAATATAAGAAAAGTGAACTAAAGAACCCCGCCAGCAACTCCACTCTCAACTCTTAACCCTCAACACTGCATTAGAACCTGAAATCCCTTCCTGTTCCCTGTTCGATCTTGGAAAGATTGTCAATGAGTATGCCGCGTGTCTTGTCGTTGGGAACATTGGGTATCTCGCTTTCAATAAGCTTGTTTCCGACTGAAACAGTGTCCTCACTTGCATAGTCCATGAGGAACTCTTTAAGCGTCATAAGCGCGTTGGGGTGACAGCAGTTCTGTATCTGACCGTTCTTGCAAAGACTCATGAACCTGTCTCCCGTTCTTCCCTCACGGTAACAAGCCGTGCAGAAACTCGGGATATATCCAAGCTTCATCAGCCAGTTCACAACTTCATCAAGAGAACGCTGATCGGATACATCAAATTGTTCCGTATCGTGAGGACGTTCGTCGGGAGTATAACCAGCATATCCGCCCACGGAAGTCCTTGATCCGCCCGATATCTGGGAAATTCCAAGGCTCAATGCTCTTGCGCGTACAGCTTCGCTTTCGCGTGTGGAAATTATCATTCCTGTGTACGGAACGGCGATCCTTATACAAGCGATTATCTTTGCAAATGTATCATCGGAAATGCCGTTGTCGAACGCTGTCGGGTCGATATCGTCCGCTTTCTTTACACGGGGAACGCTTATTGTGTGCGGTCCTACGCCGTGAACGGCTTCAAGATGTTCCGCGTGCATGAGAAGTCCCGCAAATTCATAACGGTACATTTCCAGTCC
This sequence comes from uncultured Clostridia bacterium, assembly GCA_947625915.1. GTDB lineage: Bacteria > Bacillota > Clostridia > Oscillospirales > Ruminococcaceae > RGIG8773. Next base: position 19,103 of record CANQPX010000037.1, on the reverse strand, counting down.
GAAAAGAACGCCCAGTCCTACATCGTCAATGCCGCCTTCCATAGCCCTGTCCATAGCTTCGGTGTGGTAAGCATAATCATGCTTGGGTCCCGCGGGGTGAAGTTTTTCATAGCTTTCCTTGTGGTATGTCTCTTGGAAAAGTATGTATGTACCGATGCCGGCTTCTTTCAGCTTTTGATAATTTTCAACCGTAGTCGCGGCAATATTTACGTTTACACGTCTTATTGCGCCGTTTTTATGCTTTATGCCGTAGATCGTCTTGATACTTTCAAGAACATATTCTATCGGATTGTTAACGGGATCTTCGCCTGTTTCAAGTGCAAGGCGCTTGTGTCCCATATCCTGTAATGCGATAACTTCCGCTTTTATCTCTTCCTGCGTAAGCTTTTTGCGCGGGATATGCTTATTCTGGCGGTGATACGGGCAGTAAACGCAGCTGTTTATGCAATAGTTGGAAAGATACAGCGGCGCGAACATTACTATCCTGTTGCCGTAGAAATCTTTTTTGATCTGCTTTGCAAGTTCATAGATACGCCGGTTCCTGTCCTCAAGAGTACAGTCGAGAAGAACGGCTGCATCACGGTGTGAAAGTCCTTTGCGATTTTCGGCTTTTTCAAGGATCTCGTCGATAAGCGCGGCGTTGTCCTTGTTTTTCTCGGCATAAGCCAGTGTTTCGAGGATCTCCTCATCATTGATGAATTCCTCTGCTTTTAAAGATTTAGGATCGTACATATAGGTTTCCTCCCTGAAAATAAAAATTTTATTTAATTTTTAAAGTCTCCTCTGTCGGTAACAAGTTCATATCCCACGGAACTTATTCTCCGTCCGAGACAAGCGATACATTCCGCCGCTTCGTCTCCGGTGCATATCTTGTTATCGTAAAGAAGATATTTTTTCCGCACATCTTTTGGTGAAAGATTAGGCATAACAACATTTGCGCCCGCTAAAATGCCTTTTTCCCTGCCTTTCGGGTCGATCGTACCGAGCGCGGTAGTTGCGGGCAGCAGAACGTTCGGCACTGTCAGCCGCACAAGCCCGAGTATGAGCAAAGTCATTTCAAGCGTTCCCGCTTTTTCGTCCTTGAACGGCGTATCATGATGCGGAATGAACGGACCTATGCCCACCATATGCGGCTGCAATTCGTGGATATAAATAAGATCCTCCGCCATATTTTCCGCCGTCTGGAAAGGCGATCCCACCATGAAACCGCAGCCCGTCTGGAAGCCGATCTCTTTCAGATCCGAAAGGCAGCGCTTACGGTTTTTAAGGGAAAGTTCCTTTGGGTGGAGTTTTCCGTAATGCTCCTCGTTAGCCGTTTCATGCCTGAGAAGGTACCTGTCCGCGCCTGCGGCAAAATATTTCTCGTAGCTTTCGCGTTTTTTTTCGCCGATGGAAAGCGTTACCGCGCAGTCGGGAAAATTCTTTTTTATTTCCGAAACGATATCGCATATCATTTCATCGGAATAGTGATTATCCTCTCCGCCCTGCAGTACAAACGTCCTGAACCCGAGTCCGTGACCTGTTTTGCAGCAGTCAAGGATCTGTTCCTTTGAAAGCCTGTAACGTTCCGCGTGAGCCGCGCTTCTTCTTATCCCGCAGTAAAGGCAGTCATTTTTGCAGTAATTGGTGAACTCAACAAGTCCGCGCATATACACAGCTTTTCCGTAAATTTTTTCGCGGATATTTCTTGCTTTTTCAAACAAATACTCATCATTTTCCGGAGCATGGTATTTTATGATCTCGGTAAATTCATTTTTTGAAAGGATATGATCCTTTTCAAGTTTATCAATAAGTTCGTTAATTCTGTTCATTGCCGTTCTCCGTTAATTTTGAATAAACTGTTTTTGCAGAAACGCCGTCCAATCTGCCGAGTTTGCCCGACATGGCGCTTATAACGTCGGCAGGTGCGTCAACTGCAACACTTATTATGGAAACGCTGCGTTTATGATAAGGTATGCCCATTCTGCCGATAACGAACTGTCCGTAATTATGCAAGATCTCGTTCACTTCCTGCGCGGAATTGAAATTTTCCACCACTATACCGATAAGAGCAACTCTTGTATCCATTTCACTCCTCCGAACAAAAAACGCCTGCCGACATTCGGCAGGCGCAAAAAGGGCGTAATTTATTTACATTATAATGAGCCGTGCCTTTCTCCTCAGAAGCATAAAAAGCTCTTCGGAAGTCAGTGCAGAACATATTTAATTAAAATTTTTGTGGGTGCTTTCGGTCAGAAGTGATTTAAAACGACTTCCCGATCACAAGCATATTATAACATACATTTTCTATAATTGCAATATGCTTTAACGAAAAAAATTATACCAAAGCGGTAATTTTTTATTAACGAACTATTTCCGCTGCGCTTTTAATATTTTTACATAGAAATTCCAGTGGGGGTTCTTTAGTTCGCTTTTTCTTATCTTTTATTTTGCTTAAATTTCTTAGTTTTAATCTTTCGGGGGGATGACACTTTAGGGAAGGAAGAACCCGAACGCGCCTTTAGGCGCTCGCCGGGTTCTCCCTTCCCCTGCGTTTCTCCCCCCGCGCCCCTCTTTTCCTAACCCTATCCCTCTCCGCGCTCGCTATGTTCGGAGTTGAAAAAATAGAATAAAAAACTTAGCGTTCTTGAACATAGAAAGCAATGGCTACGGGTTCTTTGGTTTTGCTTATCTTAGTACGAGCGTTCTAATGTCAGATTAAAATTAAAGAAGAATAAGCGTTCTAATTAGGAAAGGACTCCGTAAAAAGAAATTCTATTGTTTAGAACTCTATAATTGTTGAATATCAAACTAACAGTAGAACTCTCGTACCAAGAAAAGAGTTCTAAGGGTCACCGTTGATTTCACAAACTAAGTCATAGAGTACGAATATAATTCTTCTATAACATCTACTTTAGCATAGCGAGCGCGGAAGGGGTTAGGTTGAAGGAAAGTGGGGAGCGCGAGGGGAGAAAAACTAAGGGAAGGGGAAAACCGTGCGAGCGTCCTTGTTGGACGCTCGGGTTTCCCCTTCCCTTATGGTTGTCTGCCCCTCGCATGATTGGCAAAAAAGGATTTTCACAAAATAAAAGATAAGAAAAGAACACAAAAGAACCCCCGCCGCTCCCCACCCACCCTATGCCTTCCCTGAAGTGTCATTCCCCCGAACGTTTTGGTAAAATGAAATTTTTACTATCGCTTTTTAAGAAAATCAAACTTCGCCCCTTTTACATTTGCCCCGAAAAGCAAAAAAGAGGTTATAAGCAAAACAAAAGATAAGAAAAGAACACCTCAAACCCCCGCCGGTATCTTAACCCCTAACAATGTAAAATCGTCGGAATAAATCAAACAGTATATGGAAAACTATTGATAAATAAAAACCTTGAAAAGGATAGATGATATATGCCGCTTATGGAATTAAAAAATATCTGCCGAATATATGGGAACGGCGAAAACGCCGTCCACGCCTTGAAAAACGTTTCTTTGACAGTGCAGCGCGGCGAGTTCGCGGCTATAGTCGGCGCTTCGGGATCGGGAAAATCAACTCTAATGAATACCCTCGGCTGCCTCGATAAACAAAATTCCGGAGAGTATTTTCTGAACGGTAAAAACGTTTCAGAACTCTCCGAAAGCGAACTTGCCGCAATAAGGAACAGGGATATAGGCTTCATTTTCCAGAATTTCAGCCTTATACCCGGTCTGACCGCTCTGGAAAACGTCGAACTCCCGCTCGTATACGGCGGAACAAGAAAAAATATCCGCCGCAGGATCGCTATCCATGCCCTCGAAAAAGTCTCTCTGCAAAATAAAATGAACAGCTTCCCTTCGGAAATGTCCGGCGGTCAGCAGCAAAGAACTGCCATCGCAAGAGCCCTCGCCGCCGATCCGTCCATGATCCTTGCCGATGAACCTACAGGGAGCCTTGACAGCAAAAACAGTTCCGAAATAATGCGCATACTTTACGATCTGAACAGTCAGGGAAAAACAATTATTATGATAACTCACGATAATTCCCTCGCCGCACAAGCCGCAAGAATAATAAGACTTTCCGACGGCAAAATAATTTCCGACAGTAAAACGGTTTAAATTAAAAGGGAATTTTAAATTATTTTGACGAAACGGAAATATTTTTATGTGCAATATTTAAAATTTATACAAAAGGCATTGACAGGTGTTTAAAGAATATGTATAATAATTACAAATATATTTTGTTGTGAGGTCGGAATTGCTATGTTTGTAACTCTCGATGAAGAAAAATGTATCGGCTGTAACGCCTGTATAAGGGTCTGCCCCGTACATGACGCTAATAAAGCCAAGCTCGCTGCCGACGGTCAGCACTCTATTATTACTATCGACACCGACAAGTGCATCTCCTGCGGTGCCTGCGTAAAAGAATGTAAACACGAAGCTCGCTCCTACACAGATGATACCGAACAATTCTTTGAGGATCTCAGAAACGGTAAAAATATCACCGTTATGGTCGCTCCCGCTTTCAGGCTCACCGAACCCGATGCGGACGCTATGCTCGCACATTTGCGGAAATTAGGCGTAAAAGTGATCCATGACGTCTCTTTCGGTGCGGATATATGTACATATATGCACATAAAAGCAGTAAAAGAAGGCAGATGCGGAAAGATCATGTCTCAGCCCTGCCCTGCCCTTGTTGAATATGTACTTAAACACAGGCACAACCTTATACAGTACCTTTCCCCCGTGCATTCGCCTTTCGGCTGCGGCGCGGTGTACCTCAGAAAATATGAGGGCGTTACAGGTCCCATAGCTTTCATTTCCCCTTGTATCGCAAAGAAATTTGAACTCGAGGAAACAGGTCTTGCACAGTATAACGTCACCTTCAAACGCCTTTCGGAATATATGAAGAAAAACTTCAATTACGACAGATCCGCAAAATTCAAATTCGATAACACTTCCTCTTACTGCGGTAAGATCTACCCCAGACCCGGCGGACTCAAAGACTGCCTGCAGCACGCCGTTCCCGGACTTGATGTAAGAAACTGCGAGGGCGTTTCCCACGTTTACCCCGAACTGGATAACTACGCCGAGGCGAGCGAAGCCGACAGACCCGCCGTTTTCGATATCCTCAGCTGCCCCAACGGCTGTATCTCGGGACCGGGTACAAATTACGACGAAAAGAAACTTTTCTCATATATGAGCAAAGCAAATACAGTTGGAAACGACGCTTTCTCACAGCGCGAAAAACAAACTTTCAAGTACAGTCTTTCTTCCGATAAACAGTTCAAGTGGTTTGAAAAGAACCTCCGCTTCGAGGACTTCGTAAGAACTTATACTCCGAAGGATCCTCACAGTAAGAACGTTACCGAAGCAGATATCAGAGCCGCTTACAATACGCTTATGAAAGAAACATATGTGGAACAGCATTTCGACTGCCACGCCTGCGGTTACGATTCATGCAGGAGCATGGCTATCGCTATTGCACGCGGCGTAAATATCCCCGAGAACTGCCACCAGTATGTTGTCAAACAAGCCGAAGCCGACCGTCAGAAAGCACTTGACGCACAGGCTTCAGTTGAAAATCAGTCACAGAAGATCATGGGCGCAGTAAGTGATATTACTGTTGATATCGAAAAAATATGCAGCGATACGGATTCTATCGGCGAGAAGTGCGTACAGAACGATGCCGAAATGACTTCCGTAAAGGAAATGCTCGAGCAGCTCAACAGTAAGTGCGCCGATATCAATAATGCCGTTTCGGGCATAGTTGAAGTAAACGCAAGATACAGAGAAATGTCCGATGCTATCACAAGCATTACCGATCAGACGCATATCCTTTCCATCAACGCATCGGTAGAAGCCGCAAGAGCAGGCGAATCGGGAAAATCCTTTGCAGTCGTTGCACAGGAGATACGCTCACTTGCATCGAGCACAAAGGACACTACCGCCGCAGTTGAAGAAAACGACAAGTTTGTCAGCCGCGAAACAGACCGTGTTCTTGGAACGGCAAAAGAGATCGAAGAACTTGTTGCAAAGCTTGAAGCTGCAATGAGCAAGGTAAGCGCGAACGTTGCGGACACTTCCGAGACAGGCGGTTACATAAAGAGCATGGCGGAGAACATCAGGAACACCGCAAGCATACTCAACAATTAATAATAGTAAAAAATCGACCGCCCTCGGAATTAAATTCCGAAGGCGGTCATAATTTTTTATCTTATTTCAAGACGTTTTGTCTCGGGCTGCGGGATAGTTTTCTTCGGCAGATCAACAAACAGAACGCCGTTTTTGTATTCCGCGTCTATGTTGTCGGTGTTTATGCCGGAAACGTCAAAGCTTCTCTGATAGGATCCGTAAGAACGTTCGCGGCGGATATACTTTCCGTCCTTGTCCTTTTCGGAATTTTCGGTGTTGTGTTCTGCGGAAAGCGTCAGGAAACCGCCGCTGACATCAAGCTTGATATCCTCTTTGTCAAATCCGGGAAGTTCCGCTTCGAGAACGAAATGATCGCCTTCATCGCGGATATCGGTCTTGCAGGAGATCATACCGCTGTCCTCGCCGAAGAAATCTTTTTCAAAATCGTGAAAAGCATTGAAAAGGTCGAAACTTTTTCTTTCAAAAGGTGTAAGTGCAAACATATTTATTCCTCCTATAAGGTTGATGATAATATTATTCTCAGCGTATCAGTTTTTAAACATTTTTCTCAGCATACCCATTGGTATCACTTCTTTCTTTCATTCTGTAATTATCAATATACGCCCCTATTATGTGCAAATGATGTTTGTACGGTGAAAATTAAGTGAAATTTAGCACTCACAATGTGTGAGTGCTAACACTTTCTTATAGAGAGTGCTAAAAAACGATAAACGGTTGAAATTTACAGAAAAATGTGGTAAAATATACTTATTATCAATTTTAGTTAGGAAGATCAGATGAAAAGATCGGTACTCGGCATGACCGCCCACGTCGATGCCGGAAAAACTACTTTGTCCGAAGCTATGCTGTTCCGCAGCGGAGAAATAAGAAAACAAGGACGCGTTGACCACGGAGACGCTTTCCTCGATACTCACCCCATAGAACGCAGCAGAGGCATTACCGTTTTCTCAAAACAAGCCGTAATGCATATCGGCGAAAATGAATATACTTTGCTCGATACGCCGGGGCATACCGACTTCTCGGCGGAGACCGAACGCGCTCTTTGCGCCGTGGACTATGCGGTTATGGTAATAAGCGGCTCGGAAGGCATACAGGATCATACCGAAACGCTCTGGCAGCTGCTTTCAAGATACGGCATACCTGCTTTTATTTTTGTCAACAAAACAGACATCTCCCCTTTTGATAAAGAATATCTGATGAACGGCATTTCTTCCGCTCTTTCCGCAAAATGTACAGATTTTTCCCCGAACAGGGATAAAGATCAATTTTTTGAGGAGATCGCTCTTTGCAGCGAAAAACTTATGGAAATTTTCCTGCGTGACGGCTGCATATCCGATAACGATATCGCGGAAGCAGTCAAAGAGCGGCTTATATTCCCCTGTTATTTCGGCTCGGCTCTTAAACTGAAAGGGATAGACGAATTCCTTGACGGGATAGAAAGATTTACCCTTCCGCAAAACGATACGGCGGATCTCGGCGCAAAAGTTTTCAAGATCACCGAAGAACAGGGAGTGCGCCTTACACATATGAAAATAACAGGCGGCAGCCTGAAAGTGCGTTCCCTCATAAACGATGAAAAGATAAGCAGGATAAGAGTATACTCGGGCGCAAAGTTCAGGACTCCCGACGAAGTGTTCGCGGGAACGCTCTGCGCCGCGGAAGGCTTGACAAAAACTTACGCGGGTCAGGGGCTCGGAACGGAAAAAGGTGCGCCTTCCCCTGTCCTCGAACCTGTAATGACTTATCGGCTGAAACTCCCTGACGGTGCGGACGTCCATACCGTTCTTACGCAGATGAGGACTCTCGAGCAGGAAGATCCGCAGCTCCATGTGATATGGAACAGCCGCCTTAAAGAGATCCATGTAAGCCTTATGGGCGAGATACAGCTTGAAATACTCAAAAGCATAATTTCCGAACGGTTCGGCTATGATATCGGACTTGACAAGGGAAATATCGTCTACAAAGAGACTGTTGCCGCACCGGTGAACTGCGCGGGACATTACGAACCCCTCAGACATTATGCGGAAGTCCGTTTGCGCATAGAACCCGCCGTGACAGGCAGCGGAGTTCAATTCCTTTCGGAATGTCGGGAGGACGATCTTGACAGGAACTGGCAAAGACTCATACTTTCCGAACTGGAAAACAAAACTCATATCGGCGTTCTTACAGGTTCGCCGCTTACAGATGTAAATATAATACTTACCGCAGGACGCGCGCATCTGAAACATACCGAAGGCGGAGATTTCCGTCAGGCAGCTTTGCGGGCAGTAAGACAGGGGCTCCGCAAGGCGGAAAGCATACTGCTTGAACCGTGGTATGAAATTTCCTTGGAAATACCTTCCGCAAGTATCGGACGGGCAATGTCCGACCTGCAAAGAATGTGCGCGGAATTTTCCCCGCCCGAAACAAACGGCGGAACGTCCGTTATAAAAGGTACTGTTCCTGCGGCGGAAATAATGGATTACAACCCCGTACTCATGAGTTACACGAGCGGGAAAGGCAGACTGCACTGCGTTCCGAAAGGCTATCTCCCCTGTCATAATTCCGAAGAAGTTATTGCAAAGATCGGCTATAACTGCGATGAAGATATTGAAAATCCTGCGGACAGCGTGTTCTGTTCCCACGGAGCGGGATATGTTGTAAAATGGTACGAAGCCGACAGCCATATGCATACCGAAGCTCCCGAAAACAAAAAGCCCGCCGAGGAAGATAATGAAAATACCGAAATTATCCGCAGACAAGCACAAAGTTACCGCGAAAGACTTGCCGAGGATAAAGAACTGATGGAAATTTTCGAGCGCACTTACGGCAAAATAAACCGCGACCCGAGACACGCTCTCCACACAGAAAAAGATGTTTCCCCGAAAAAGCAGAAGCCCGTTCCCCTGTTAAACGGAAAAGAATATCTTTTAGTGGACGGCTACAACATAATTTTCGCATGGGAAGATCTCAAAAAGCTTGCCGAGGAAAGCCTTGATGCCGCAAGGAGCAGACTAATAAACATTCTATGCAATTATCAGGGCTTCAGACAGTGCGAACTCATACTTGTTTTTGACGCATACAAGGTCAAAGGAAATTTCCGCGAGATCGAAAAACACCATAACATAAGCGTTGTTTACACCAAAGAAGCGGAAACTGCGGATATGTACATCGAAAAAGTTTCCCACGAGCTTGGCAAGGACAACCGCGTCCGCGTTGCCACTTCCGACGGCGCGGAGCAAATAATAATCCTCGGCAACGGCGCGTTCCGCGTTTCTGCGGAAGAGTTCCGCCGCGAAGTCGCAGCCGTGGAAAAAGCCATACGCGATATCATCGGTAATTGACGCCGCAAAAAAATTTGTACAGCATTTGCAGCCGCACAGGAGCGTTAATCATATATTAATCAAATTTGCTATAAAATTATATTTATTAGTGGTATAATTATTTTTAATTCAATCTGTCGAAAAACTATAAACAGGTGCGGACAAACTAAAAAACAAAAAGCAAAACTTTGCCCGAAAAGCTGGTCGAGCTGAGCACAGCTCGCGGGGTCGAGGGGCGGAGCCCCCGTCGCCATCCGCAGATGGCGAAATCCCCTAATGCCTTCAGGAGCTCCGCAGGGGGTGAATTTACGCCGTAGGCGTAAAGAGGGGGAAGCCCTGCGATAGAGGGCTTCCCCCTTGGCACTAACGATTAATTATAATTTAAGTCTTGCCAAACAGCCCGGTGAGCTGTTTTGCAAGAAAGAGCAATTTGTTTTTTTAAAATATCCGTTGTTTGACAACATACTATGATTATGCTTTATCGACAAGCTGATTATTAATTGTATTTTTGTTCTTGAAAGGGTGCTTTTATGAAAAAAATATCTTTTAAAAAGGCAGGTGCCATCTTAATGTCCGTCTTGACAGCCGCTGCAATGAGCTGCTGCAGTCCCGGAACAGCCCCCGATGATACGGGAACTGTTCCGGAAACTGCTGAAGGTATCACAAAATATGTTTCCTCGGTGAGCCATGACGAAATGCGGGATATCCCCTCTTCGGAACTCGTAAAGGAAATAAAGATCGGCTGGAGCCTCGGGAATACCCTCGACGCCTACGACGGAAGGATAAAGGGCAACGATACCGAAACTTGCTGGGGAAATCCAAAAGCAACTTATGAACTCTTTACCGCCGTTAAGGATCAGGGCTTCAATATCGTAAGGATACCCGTTACATGGAGCGGTCATATGGACTCGGAAGGCAATATCGACGAGGAATGGCTCGACAGAGTGCAGGAAGTCGTTGACTATGCTTACGGACAGGATCTGTTCGTTATACTGAACATTCATCACGAGGATTGGCACGATCCATATTACGATAAGGAAGATGCGATCCGCGAAAAACTTAAAAAAGTCTGGACTCAAATCGGCGAACGCTTTCAAGATTACGACGAAAAACTTATCTTCGAGGGCATGAACGAACCCCGTAAACGCAATACCGCTCAGGAATGGAACGGCGGAGATACGGAAGGTCATGAAGTCGTAAATCATCTTGACGCGGAATTCGTGGAAACTATCCGCAGTCTCGGCGGAAATAACCCCAAGAGACATCTTATGATACCCACATATGCCGCAAGCGTTACAACAGGCGCGATGAACGATTTTGTCTTTCCCGAAGGAGACGATAAACTTATAGTTTCTCTCCATGCATATACACCGTATAACTTTGCACTTGATCTTAACATCAATAACAGAGAATTTGACGAGAACGGTCAAGGCGGAAATGAAGTGAAATGGCTCATGCAGTCGATAAAAACACGCTTCATCGATAACGGCATACCCGTTATCCTCGGAGAATTCGGAGCAGTCAGCAAGGGTAATGCGGATATAAGAGCAAATTGGGCAAAATTCTATGTCAGCGAGGCAAAAAATATCGGTGTGCCTTGCCTTTGGTTCGACAACGGAGCATTTGCGGGAGACGGGGAAAATCTGGGGCTTATAAACAGAACTTCCTATACATGGGAATTCAAAGGGATCGCCGACGCACTTATAGAAGCGGCAAATACATAAAATTACAGCAAAATGCTTTCGGGGGAATGCTTTTAACGGCATTCCCCCGTTCATGCCGAAAGAAAACATTCCCCTTTTCGGCGGAAATTTAAAATACAAAGGAGCAGATATCAAATGGTAAAAAGACTTGCCCGCTGTATACGCGAGTACAAAAATACTTCCATAGCAACACCTATACTGGTATCGCTGGAAGTCGTGATGGAATGTATAATCCCATTCATAATCGCAGATCTGGTAAATAATATCAAGGCAGGCTGCGAGATCTCGGTAATTGTAAAATACGGTCTGGTACTGGTGCTGATGGCTTGCCTTTCACTGGCATTCGGAGCGCTTGCGGGAATGACCTGTGCAACGGCTTCATGCGGACTGGCAAAAAATCTGCGGCGGGATATGTTTGAAAATATCCAGAAATTTTCCTTCGAGAACATAGACCGTTTCTCCACTTCATCGCTCGTAACACGTCTTACTACAGATGTGACCAACGTGCAGATGGCTTACATGATGATAATAAGGATAGCGATAAGATGTCCGCTGATGCTGATATTTGCATTTGTAATGGCATTTGTAATGGGCGGAAGAATGGCTGTTATCTTCCTGTTCGTCGTACCGGTGCTCGGCGCAGGTCTTGCGCTGGTAACATACAAGACAATGCCGCTGTTCAGAGCAGTGTTCCGCAAATACGATAACCTGAACGAATCCATTCAGGAAAATATCAAGGGCATGAGAGTCGTAAAATCCTACGTCCGCGAGGAATACGAAAAACAGAAATTCGGTAAGGCTGCGGAGGACGTCTGCCGTGATTTTACAAAAGCCGAAAGGATACTTGCCATCAACAACCCGCTCATGCAGTTCTGCCTGTATGTGGTAATGGTTTTCGTGCTTTCATACGGTTCATACACGATAATCACAACAAGGGGCATAGATCTTGACGTGGGACAGTTCAGCGCACTGCTTACATACAGCTTCATGATACTCAGCAGCCTTATGATGATATCAATGGTTTTCGTAATGATAACCCTTGCAACGGAATCGGGTCACCGTATCGTGGAGATACTTGACGAGGAAAGTTCCTTACAGGACCCCGAAGATCCCGTTTTTGAAGTAAAAGACGGCTCGATAGATTTTGACGGCGTAAGCTTCAAATACTCAAAGGAAGCCGAAAGGAACGCGCTTTCCGACATTGATCTTCACATAAAGTCGGGTCAGACGGTGGGTATCATCGGCGGAACGGGTTCCGCGAAATCCACACTGGTGCAGCTTATTTCCAGACTTTACGATGTAACGGAAGGTTCCCTTAAAGTCGGCGGCGTGGACGTTCGGGAATACGATCTTGATACGCTGAGAGATCAGGTAGCGGTAGTTTTACAGAAAAACGTTTTGTTCTCGGGAACGATAAAGGACAACCTCCGCTGGGGAAATAAAGACGCCACAGATGAGGAAATGATCGAAGCCTGCAGGCTTTCACAGGCGGACGAATTTATAGAACGTTTCCCGGATAAGTACGATACATACATCGAACAAGGCGGCGCAAACGTTTCCGGCGGACAGAAGCAGAGACTTTGTATCGCAAGGGCTTTGCTCAAAAAGCCTAAGATACTCATTATGGACGATTCCACCAGCGCGGTGGATACCAGAACTGACGCTCTTATCCGAAAGGCAATGGCGGAATATATCCCCTCCACAACAAAGATCATAATTGCGCAAAGGATATCTTCCGTTCAGGAAGCGGACATGATAATCGTTATGGCAGGCGGAAAAATAAGCGCCATGGGAACTCATGACGAACTTATCAAAAACAACGAGATCTACAGGGATCTTTACACTTTACAGAATAAGGCGGGTGATGATGATGAATGAGAACGAGAAAAGACCGCAGGTCAAAAAAGGCATAATAAAACGCATTATAAAAACATTGTTTGAATTTTACCCCGTGATGATGCCGTTCACCATCGCCTGCATACTTTTTAACGCGGTGGTAAGTTCCATACCGTCAATATTCATGCAGAAAGTCATTTCCGCAGTGGAAACGAGCTGGCAGGACGGCGACTGGAGCGTTGTGGGAAAAAGCATCATAGGCTTTGTTATTATCCTTGCGATATTTTATGTAGTTTCGCTTATATCGGGATTTGTTTTCAACCAGACAATGGCGATAATGACGCAGGGTTCACTTAAAAAACTCCGCGAAAAGATGTTCAACAAAATGCAGGATCTTCCCGTAAAATTCTTTGACACAAACAATCACGGCGACATCATGAGCCATTACACAAACGATATAGATACCCTTCGTCAGATGATATCCCAGAGTATGCCGCAGCTGCTTATCTCATCGGTAACGGTGATAACCGTTTACTTCATAATGCTCTACTTCTGCGTATGGTTGGCACTGGTAGTTCTTCTGGGCGTTGCGGCTATGCTGCTTGTGACAAAAAAAGTCGGCGGCGGCTCGGCAAAATACTTCATAAGACAACAGGCTGCCCTCGGTAAGGAAGAAGGCTACATCGAGGAAATAATGAACGGTCAGAAAGTCGTAAAAGTTTTCTGCCACGAAAAAGAATGTATATCCGATTTCGACAAAATAAACGAAAAGCTTTACGAAGAATCCCGCACGGCAAACAAATATGCTAACATTCTCGGACCTATCCTGAACAACATAGGAAATGTTCTTTACGTTGTAGTTGCGATCGCAGGCGGAATAATGCTCATGGCGGGAGTCCCCAATGTCAGCATTTCGGGCATGGCTCTGAGCATAAGCGTTGTTGTGCCTTTCCTCAACATGACAAAACAGTTCTCCGGAAGCGTAAGTCAGGTCTCCAACCAGATAAACTCCGTTGTAATGGGACTTGCGGGCGCGGGAAGGATCTTCGACCTTATCGACCGTGAACCCGAGACCGATGACGGTTATGTTACCCTTGTAAATGCCAAGGAAGTCAACGGCGTTATCACCGAATGTGAAGAAAGAACGGGAATGTGGGCATGGAAACATCCGCATCAGGCGGACGGTACCGTTACATATACAAAACTTGCGGGCGAGATAGTCATGGACGATGTGGACTTTGCCTACGATGAAGGAAAGACCGTTCTCCACAATGTAACTCTTTACGCCGAACCGGGACAGAAAGTCGCCTTTGTAGGCGCTACAGGCGCGGGAAAAACCACCATTACAAACCTGCTGAACCGTTTCTACGATATTGCCGACGGAAAGATCCGCTATGACGGCATAAACATCAACAAGATCAAAAAAGCCGATCTTAGACATTCTCTGGGCATAGTTTTACAGGATACCAACCTTTTCACCGGAACGGTAATGGACAATATCCGTTACGGACGACTTGAAGCACCCGATGAGGAATGTATCGCCGCCGCAAAACTTGCGGGAGCGCATGATTTCATAACCCGTCTGCCACAGGGTTACAACACCATGCTCACCGAAAACGGCGCAAGTCTTTCACAGGGACAGCGGCAGCTTCTTGCAATAAGCCGCGCGGCTGTTGCGGACGCGCCGGTAATGATACTTGACGAAGCTACTTCTTCCATAGATACGCATACGGAAGCAGTCGTACAGCGGGGAATGGACGCGCTCATGTTCGGCAGGACGGTATTTGTTATCGCCCACAGGCTGTCAACGGTAAAGAATTCCGATGTTATCATGGTACTTGAACAAGGACGAATAATCGAACGCGGCAGCCATGAAAAGCTTATTGCCGAAAAAGGAAAATATTATCAGCTTTACACGGGCGCGTTTGAACTTGAATAAAAACAAAAAATAACTACAATTTTGCGTTGTTTGACAACGGACTATTTTTAGAAAAACAAATTGCTCTGTATTGCAAAACAGCTCACCGGGCTGTTTTGCAAGGCATAAATTATAATAACCGTTAATGCCAAGGGGAACGCTCTCTCTTGCAGAGCGTTCCCCTCTTGCCGCCCTTTGGGCGGCAATTCACCCCTTTGCAGAGGCGCCTTCGTAAAGGGGATTTCGCCATCTGCGGATGGCGACAATGGGCTCTGCCCCTTGACCCCGCCAGCGCGGCTGCGCTGGACCAGCTTTTCAATTTTGCGCGCAGCGCAAAATTGTTTAAATATGGTCAAATCAAATATCGGAGGATAACTATGAAAAAATATCTTGATGAAAATTTGTCGGTGAAAGAACGCGCCGAAGCTTTGGTAAATGAAATGACTACCGAAGAACAGGCTTCCCAACTTCGTTATGACGCACCTGCCATTGAACGTCTCGGTATCCCCTCTTATAATTGGTGGAACGAGGGTCTGCACGGACTTGCCCGCTCGGGTACCGCAACTATGTTCCCCCAAGCCATAGGCATGGCGGCAATGTTCGACACCGAACGCGTCCGCCGCGCCGGAGAGATCACTGCCGATGAAACACGCGCCAAGTACAACGCTTACCAAAAATACGGCGATCACGATATTTACAAGGGGCTTACGCTCTGGGCGCCGAACATAAACATTTTCCGCGATCCCCGTTGGGGCAGAGGTCATGAGACTTTCGGCGAAGATCCGTTCCTTACCGCCGAAAACGGAAAAGCTTATGTAAAAGGCTTGCAGGGCGAAGGAAAAGTCCTGAAAACCGCCGCCTGCGCAAAGCATTTTGCCGTTCACAGCGGACCTGAAGCTTTGCGCCATGAATTCAATGCGGAAGTATCCGCCAAAGACCTTGAAGAGACATATCTTCCCGCATTTGAAGCACTGATAAAAGATGCGCACGCGGAAGGCGTTATGGGCGCATATAACCGCGTCAACGGCGAAGCTTCCTGCGCAAGTCCGTTCCTTATGGAAAAACTTAAAGAATGGGGTTTTGAGGGATATTTCGTCTCGGACTGCTGGGCAATAAGAGATCTCCATGAGCATCACGGGCTTACTGCAAATTTTGCAGAATCTGCGGCACTTGCGCTGAAAGCAGGCTGCGATGTGAACTGCGGCTGCTCGTATGCATATCTTCTCACAGCACTTGACGAGGGGCTGATAACAAAGGATGATATCCGCAAAGCCTGCGTACACCTCATGCAGACCCGCATACGTCTGGGAATGTTCGACAAGAAAACGGAATTTGACGATATCCCCTACAGCACTGTCTCCTGCGGCGAGCATAAGCAAGTTTCCCTCGAATGTGCGGAACGTTCAATGGTGCTGCTGAAAAATAACGGCATACTTCCGCTTGATGAAAATAAAATAAAAACTATCGCCGTGATCGGTCCAAACAGCGACAGCAAAGCCGCTCTTGAAGGAAATTACTGCGGAACGGCAGACAGGTATATAACTTTCCTTTCGGGGATACAGGACAGATTTTCGGGACGGGTCATCTATGCCGAAGGCTGCCATCTTTATAAGGACAGAAGTTCGGGCCTTGCAATGGCGGGCGACCGTTATGCCGAAGCAGCGGCTGCGGCGGAAGCTTCGGACGTGATAATTCTTTGCCTTGGTCTGGACGCGACTATCGAAGGCGAAGAAGGCGACACGGGAAATGAATTTTCCTCGGGAGATAAAAAAGATCTGCGGCTGCCTGAAAGTCAGCGCATACTCGCGGATATGATGATAAAAACAGGAAAACCGGTCGTAATAGTCTGCGCGGCGGGAAGTGCGATAAATACAGAATGTGAGCCTGCCGCACTTATCCATGCATGGTATCCCGGCTCTGAGGGCGGAAAGGCTCTTGCGGAAATACTTTTCGGAGACGTCTCCCCTTCCGGCAAACTTCCGGTGACGTTCTACAAGACGGCGGAGGAACTTCCCGATTTTACCGATTATTCAATGAAAGACCGCACATATCGTTATGCAAAGGGAAATATACTTTATCCTTTCGGATATGGGCTTTCCTACGGAAAGATCGTTTGCGAACACGTAAAATATCATAACGGCAAAGCTGAGATCTCCGTAAAAAATGCGGGAGGAAAAGATCAGGAGGACGTAGTTCAGCTTTACATCAAGGACTACTGCGAAAATGCCGTACCAAACGTGAGTCTTTGCGGCTTCAAGCGTGTAAAGCTTGCAGCGGGGCAAAGTACAGTCGTTGAGATAAACGTTCCTGAAAAAGCGTTTACGGCGGTAAACGATTCGGGAGAAAGAAAAATTTTCGGAAAGAAGTTCACGCTTTACGCGGGAACGCATCAGCCCGATGAACTGAGCGAAAAGCTTTCCGACAGCAAATGCATTTCCTGTGATATAGAGTTATAACAATATCCCTGCCGAGAGGAAACTCCGACAGGGATATTTTCAATAAAAAGTTAATGCATAAGCGGCAATTGGTTTAAAAAATATTATTTTGCTTTACAATTTGTGTCAAATTCGGGATTAAATGCGTAGAAATTCTTGGAATTAAGATTATCCTGTGCAATGCGGAGCGCTTCGCCGAAACGCTGGAAATGAACTATTTCTCTTTCACGCAGGAATTTGATAGGATCGAGAACATCGGGATCGTCTGTGAGACGGATAATATTGTCGTAAGTTGTGCGCGCTTTTTGTTCGGCTGCCATATCTTCAACAAGGTCGGTAATTATATCGCCTTTCGACTGAAAATATGCCGCAGTGAAAGGTGTTCCCGAAGCCGCAACAGGATATATCCCTGTAGTATGGTCAACAAAATAAGTGTCAAAACCGCTTTCTTTGATCTCCTCGGGAGTAAGTCCTTTTGTAAGCTGATAAAGGATAGCGGATACCATTTCAAGGTGAGCTAATTCTTACGCCCGTAGATGATAGATATATATCATCGCAATTATCACTTCCCCCTATCCTTCAGCTGTTCCAGAACCTTCATCAGCTTGTCAGGCACGGGAACACCGAGCCGTCCGGCATTCTCAATGAGGCTTATGCATTCATTGGCAATGTAAAAGATCACGACCACCGTTTTCAGAACGTGTTCCCCTCCGCCGAGAACTTCCACATCAACGATGTTCGCCACCGCAACGATCAGCAGCATGAACACTTTTTTTGCAATGCCCTTTGCCCCGACTTCACTTGAAAGACGTTTTTCAACAGCGGCAGCAATAACGCCGCTTATGTAATCAAGCACGATCAGCACAATAAGCGCAAGCATGATCCCGTTCCGCTCGCCGAACAGAAAACCGAAAAAAGCGCACATTGCCGCAAGAATTGATTTTATAAGATCGCTCATATTATCCCTCCTACAACTTCGCCGCATATTTGTTTCCGAGCGAGATCCAGCCGACGCCGCTTTTGAGTTTTCCCCATTGAACGGAGCCGACCATAGCGGTATCAACGATGGTGTAAACGCCCTGATCGGTGATCTCGCCGACTTTTTCGGAATTTATCCCCGGATTTTTGCGGATATTTAACACCGGATCAAGAATTCGCACCTTGAAAAGTTCCGCAACGTCGGGCGGCTTGTCTGTTTTCAGCAGCTTGCGGACTTTGTCTTTGAAATCCTCAAAACGCTTGTCCGCGACTTCCTTTGATTGATATTTTGTAGGCGACCAGTAAAGCGGACACTGCTTGCCCGTCACATCATAATGGCGGATAATATCGTCCGCCGTCAAATTAAATTTTTCCAGCAAATATGCGCATAATTCCGCAAGTGAATTTTCCGTTGCATCGGTAAATTTCCCCGTGTCGTCAGGGTGGCAGCACTCAATTGAAATGCTGTACCCGTTAGCTTGGTTAGTGCAATAGCTCCATTCATTTAACGGAATACACTGGATCACTTCCCCCTGCAAACCGATAACAAAATGCGAGGAAACGTATGTACCGCCGTTTTTTTGATTTTCAAAATAATTACGGTTTGCGATCGCGGAACTTCCCTTATTTCCAACATAATGCACCGCAATTTTCGTAACTTTTTCAAGGGGAATTTGCGGGCGGCTGAATTTGTTTGGAGTTAAGAATTTTTCTTGAATTTTCATATTTTCACCTTCCTTTAATTTACTCCGTAGCCCCGAGCAAAACACTGAAAACAAGTAATAACACGGTTTTGCCGGGATAAAGTTTTCAAATTGTCACTATAAAA
>CANQPX010000036.1 GCA_947625915.1 uncultured Clostridia bacterium | reverse complement strand
AAATGTTATTTGCTTTTCCATATCTTTATTATATCATATTTTTTCAATTTTTGCAACTTTTTTGTGCGGTGTTGCCTATGATAATTTAAATGCAAATTTATAAGGAGAATTTCAATTTGGAATATATTTATATAGGTAATGTAAAAATTGAAAAAACCGCCGCTCTTGCGCCTATGGCTTCAGTCGCGGACAGGGCTTACCGCGCACTTTGCAAGGAAAACGGCGCGGCTTATATGGTTTCCGAAATGATATCGGCAAAAGGACTTTGCTATTCCGACAGAAAAACCGAAGAACTTTGCACGGTCATGGAAAATGAACGTCCATATGCGCTCCAGCTTTTCGGTGACGATCCTTATTTTATGGCGGAAGCGGCAAAAAAATTAATGAAATATTCTCCCGATATAATTGATGTAAATATGGGCTGTCCCGTTCCGAAAATCGCGGGAAACGGCGCGGGTTCCGCACTTATGAAAGATCCGCAGCTTGCGGCAAAAATAGTTTCCGCAATGGTAAAAGCGGTCCCCGTTCCAATAACGGTAAAAATTCGCAAAGGCTGGAACGAGGAAAACGTTAATGCTGTTGAATTTTCAAAAATTCTTGAAGATGCGGGAGCGTCCGCAATTACCGTTCACGGACGGACAAAAAATCAGATGTACCACGGAAATTCCGACTGGGAAATTATCCGAAAAGTAAAAGAAAATATTAAAATTCCCGTTATCGGAAACGGCGATGTAATTTCCTCAGAAAGTGCGGAAAAAATGTATAATGAAACAGGCTGCGATCTTGTTATGATAGGGAGGGGGAGTTACGGAAAACCGTGGATCTTTAAAAATATCCGTCATTATTTTGAAACGGGAGAAATTCTTTCGGAACCGTCACTTGACGAACGCCTTGAAATGATGTGCAGACAAGTTGAATTATCGGTGGAATATAAAGGCGAGCGCATAGGAATAAGCGAAGCGCGGCGGCAGTGTGCATATTATTTAAAAGGACTTCCGAACGCGGCGGCTTTCCGCAATAAATGCGGGAGTCTAAGTAATTTGAATGATCTTCGGGAGCTTTGCGATGAGGTGAAAAAAGCCTGTGAATGAAATTATTATCCGTAATGTGCATGAAAAAGATATCCCGCAAATTGCTGAGATCGAAAAGAATTCTTTTACCGATCCATGGACGGAAAATTCACTTTTATCACAAATTTCAGAACAATTCGTGATCTTTTTAATTGCGGAAAAATTCGGTGAAATTATCGGATATATTATCGGTTCGTGTGACGGTGAAAATGCATTTATCGAAAAAATTGCCGTAAAAAATTCCGCAAGAAAACAAGGCATAGGAAAAGCTTTGATAAATAAATTTATTTCGGAAATTTCGGGTAACGCAAAACAAATTTCCCTTGAAGTGCGGGAGTCAAATCCCGCCGCAAAAGCATTGTATTTTTCTATGGGATTTGAAATTGCGGGCATAAGAAAAAATTTATACGAATTTCCGAAAGAAAACGGGATCGTTATGATAAAAAAATTATAAAAACTCTCTTTTTTTGCAACGATATTAAGAGGAGATCTTTTATTTCCTGTGTTAAAATTGATTTGAGGTGATAAACATGGAATGGGTGGAAAGGTTAAACAGTTCCATAAAATATATTGAGGAACATCTTACGGACGAAATTGATTACGATAAATTGGCGCGGACAGCCGGCTGTTCGTCATACCATTATCAGAGAATGTTTGTTTATATGGCGGGGATCTCACTTTCGGAATATATCCGCAGACGAAAAATGTCTCTCGCCGCCGTTGATATTAAAAACGGTGAAAAAATTATCGACACGGCTCTGAAATACGGTTACAATTCTCCAACAGCGTTCAACAGAGCGTTCCAAAGTATTCACGGGATCGCACCCTCCGCCGTAAAGACAGAAGGCGCGGCTGTCAGATCGTTCCCTGCGATCACCTTTACGATTTCAATAAAAGGAGCAGAGGAAATGAATTATCGTATCGAAACAAAAGAACCCTTCAGGATCGTTGGAATTTCAGTTCCGATCGCAAAAGATCTTGAAACAAATTTTGAAGATGTTCCGAAAAAATGGGACGAAGCCGCTTCCGACGGAACTTTGCAGCAGCTTGTAAAATTAATGGACACACCGCCTATGGGCGTGCTGGGACTTTGCGTTACAAACGAGGAACAGTGGCGTTATTTTATTGCTGTTCCAAGTTCAAAAAATGCGGGGGATTTTGAGGAATACACAGTTCCTGCGGCAACGTGGGCGGTATTTTCCGGAGAGGGAACTTCCAAATCGATTCAGGAACTTGAAAGGCGCATTTATACTGAATGGCTCCCTACTTCGGGATATGAATACGGGAACGCTCCCGATGTGGAAGTTTATCTTGATCCGGATCCTGCAAATTCAAAATTTGAAGTGTGGGTGCCTGTAATTAAAAAGTAATTTTTTACGGCTGTGAAAATTTTCGCAGCCGTAAATTTATTTGCAAAAAACTATTGCAAAATCGGGGGAAATGTGGTAAAATTATTTTTAGGTGATAATATGGAGAAAATGAACGAATTCTTTGAACGGCGTGTAAACGGCTACGATGAACATATGCTGAACGAAGTTATCGGCTGCAAAGAAGCATATTCGGAAATGGCAGGACTTATACCGCAGAATACAAAAACGCTCCTCGATCTCGGCTGCGGAACAGGTCTTGAATTAGAGAAAATTTTTGAGCGCTTTCCCGATATGTCCGTTACGGGGATTGACCTTACAATGAAAATGCTTGAAAGGCTTGCGGCGAAATTTTACGATAAAGATATAGTGCTTATTTGCGGCGATTATTTCAAAACAAATTTTGAAGAAAATAAATTTGACGCGGCTGTTTCTTTTCAGACTATGCATCATTTTTCAAAAGAAAATAAGCTTGAACTTTATAAAAGGATATTTTCTTCGCTCGAAAACAGCGGCGTTTATATAGAATGTGACTACATGGCAGAAACGCAGGACGAAGAAGATCGTTTATTTGCGGAAAATAAAAAAATTCGCGAAGAAATGAATATTCCCGAAAATGAATTTTATCATTTTGATACGCCATGCACGATCGAAAATCAGATAATTCTTTTTGAAAATGCGGGATTTGAAAATGTCCGCAAAGTTTTCAGAATGGGAAATACAACAATTATTATCGGTCAAAAAGGAAAATAAATTATGAAAATTCTTGCAATTGAAAGTTCCTGCGATGAAACTGCTGCGGCAGTGGTCGAGGACGGCAAAAAAATTCTTTCAAATATCGTTGCTTCGCAGATAGAAGAACATAAAAAATTCGGCGGAGTCGTTCCCGAACTTGCTTCAAGGCGGCACTGCGAAAATATTCTTGACGTGGTGAAACGTTCCCTTTCGGACGCGGAATGTTCTCTTGATGATATTGACGCATTTGCAGTGACATATGCGCCGGGACTTATCGGCGCGCTGCTTGTGGGTACAAGCTTTGCAAAAGGTCTTGCTATGGCAGCGGGGAAACCTCTCGTTCCCGTTCACCATATCGCGGGACATATCGCGGCAAATTACCTTACGGACGAAACTTTAAAACCGCCTTATCTCTGCCTTGTTGCAAGCGGCGGACATTCGCATATAATCGAAGTTCTCGACTACACAAAATATCACGTTATCGGCAGGACTCGCGACGATGCGGCGGGGGAAGCTTTCGACAAAGCGGCAAGAGTTCTCGGTTTCCCATACCCCGGCGGAGTTCATATCGACAAAGCGGCGCAGACGGGAGATCCCGATGCTTACAATTTGCCGCACCCGAAAATTTCGGGCTGCGAATTTGATTTTTCATTTTCGGGACTTAAAACTGCGGTAATAAATATTGCACATAACGCGGAGCAAAAAGGCGCTGAAATAAATAAAAACGATCTTGCGGCATCATTTCAAAAAACCGTTTCGGAAATTCTCGTAAGCAGGACAATTGCCGTCGCGGAACAGTTCGGATATAAAACAGTTGCGCTTGCGGGGGGAGTTTCCGCAAATTCAGCGGTGAGAAATTTACTTGAAAAAGAGTGCAAAAAGAATGGCTTCAAGCTTTATATGCCCGCGCTGTATCTTTGCGGAGACAACGCCGCCATGATAGGCTGTCAGGCGTATTACGACTACCTTGCGGGACGGCGTGCGGACGAAAGTCTTAACGCTGTTGCAACACTTTCACTGGACGAAATTTCAACATAATTTTTTAACGGGGGGGGGAAAAATAAAAAATGAAATTTTTTATTTACGCATGGAAAATAATTTTAATGGCGGCTTTGCTTTGCGGAATGATCATCGGTTGGTTCATAATTGCTTTTTCAATGTCGGACGGACTTTTCGGCGGCGGACCTTCGATGATGGAATTTGTAATTTTTTTACTTATAACTGCGGTGGCAGCTGTTGCATATATTTTCCTTGGAGTAAAATTGAGCCGTGTGGGGAATACAAGACCCGAAAAAACGGACAGCATTCCCAAAAAGGCAAAACAGCCGCTTCTTGTGCTAATTCCGTCAATTTCATTGGCTGTTCTTGTATTTGCTTTTCCGTCATTGCAGTATAATTTTGAAGAATTTATCACCGCCAAAAAAGCGCAGAAGGCTGTAAAAAATGCGGAAGAGATAATTCAATATGCACAGGGCAGGGGTACATACGGTTCAACAATTTATGACACCTCTGTAAATAAGGATTCCGTATTGATAGACTATGACAGCAAAGCCGTTACATTTCTTTTTCGTTCTCCATTAGACGAATGTATTCAGGTGAAACTGCAAAGCGGCGGTCTGAACGGTGAGCAGAATTTTCAGTATGTAACAAAGCTTGATTCTCCCGGAAAAACTTTTACCACATTTTACAGCAAAGAGGGTTATGAACACCGCACTTCCGGAATACTTCTGGAAATGGAGAACGGCACGGTTTATTCCGCCGAACTTGACAATGAATATCTTGGACTTAGTGATTATCCGTGGGGTAAAATAAAAACTGTTCTCGAAACGTCGGATATATCAATTCCATATGGCAATACTTTTCCCGACAATTATTTTGAAATTGAAAAAAGTACGCTTTTCCTTGATACAAAAACAAATACCGTTTCGGTGGCATATTGTGATGAGGAATATGTATACTGTGAAAGTTGTGAACTTCAGAAAACCGATAAGGTGGAAGATATTTATTTGCAGGCAGAAATTCCCCTTGACGGTGGGAGGATAATTTACGCATACACTAACTGCCTTCATGATAAGAAAGACCGCACCGACGGACTTGTACTTATTGATGAGAATGGCAGTATTTTCACAGGTGATGACAGACAAAATTCCAAAAGTTTCTGGGGATATTGGAGTTTTTACTATTCGGAATACCAATGCCCGGAAGAACACGTTGACATAACGGCAGACGGGATCATCAAAAGAAATGATTAATTATTATTTATGTAAAGGAACGATATTATGACAAGCAAACAAAGATCGATTTTAAAAGGCATCGCTCAGACCGAGGACACCATTTTGCAGGTGGGAAAAAAAGGCATTATCGACACTCTTGTAACGCAGGTCTCGGACGCTCTGAAAGCAAGGGAACTTATCAAAATGAAAGTTCAGGACGGCTGTATGCTTTCTCCTGCGGAAGCCGCCAACGAACTTGCGGAGAAAACAAAGTCGGAAGTGGTTCAGGTCATAGGCAATAAATTTGTGCTTTTCAAGCGCAACCCGCAGAAGCCGAAAATTGACCTGAAAACAAAGTGAGGCTGGGAGTTTTCGGCGGAAGTTTTGATCCCGTGCATCTGGGACACGTCGGTCTTGTAAAACAAGTACGCGAAATTTGCCGCCTTGATAAAATTATCATTATGCCCGCCGCAGTCTCGCCGTTCAAAACGGATATTTCCCGAAAAGCCGCTTCGGGGAAGGACAGGTTTGAAATGTGCCGCCTTGCGTTTGAAGAATTTCCATTTGTGGAAGTCAGCGGCTACGAAATTTCCCAAAAAGAAGTAAGTTACACCGTGAACACCCTGCGGCATATCCGCAAGGTCTACCCGAACGATGAGATTCTCTTCATAATGGGCGGGGATATGCTGCTTTCCTTTGAAAAATGGCGGAATTATGAAGAAATTCTTTCTATTTGTACTTTGCTGGCGGTGTCAAGGGAAAACGATGCGGAAGATGTGAAAACTCTTGAAAAAACGGCTTCAAAGCTTGGAAAATACGGCTCTGCAAGGGTAGTACGGATAGAGACTTTTCCCGTATCTTCTACGGAAATTCGTGAAAAAATTAAAAATAATTCTGATATATCTTGCTATGTTCCAAAAAATGTAGTAAAATATATATCGGAGCATGGTTTGTATAACGGCTGATGTATGCCCGAGGGGGAATTTTATGTATTCCGCAGAGGAAATTATTGATATTCTGGATATAAGGCTTTCCAAAAAACGCTATCAGCACAGCCTGAACGTTGCGGAAGAAGCTCGCAAACTTGCGGGGCATTTCGATTACCCCGACCCTGAAAAAGCCTATATAACAGGACTTTTACATGATATCTGCAAGGAGATACCCAAAGATGAACAGCTTGCTATGGTAAAAGCTTCCGATCTGGACGTTACCGATGTGGAGATAGAAACTCCGCCGCTCTATCATGCAATTGCGGGCGCGTGGTATTCCGAACAGGTGCTGCATATCCGCGATAAAGATATGCTTAACGCGATCCGTTACCATACGGTGGGACGAGCCGGAATGAGCCGTCTGGAAGAGATCATATATCTTGCAGATCTTATTTCAGCGGACAGAGACTACAAGGACGTTAACAAAATGCGGAAAATTTCCTATCAGAGCATTGAAAAAGCTATGCTTGAAGCTTTGAGATTTTCCGTAACGGACGTGGTGGGGAAAGGCTCTATGCTCCCGAAACATACCATTGAAGCGTATAATCATTACATTGCCATAAAAAAGAAAGACAAGGAAAGGACGGAGACTAAATGACCCGGGATGAGATACTGGCGGAAGCCGTTAAGATCCTCGACAGCAAAAAAGCCGAAAATATCCGCGTGATAGAAATTGGCGATCTGACAATAATCGCCGACTATTTCATTATCGCAAACGGCATTTCTACCACACATACAAAGGCTCTCGCGGACGAGCTCGAATATCAGCTGAAAGAAAAAGGCGTTGAGCCGCGCCAAGTACAGGGAAATAACGGCGGAGGCTGGATCGTTCTTGACTATTCGGATATAGTTGTACACATATTCTTTAAGGAAACAAGAGATTTTTACGATCTGGAAAGGCTCTGGAGCGACGGAAAGGAAATCGGCATTTCACAATTCCTGAAATAAAAATGTTTCCGCTTTGACTTTTGAAAGGAGAACCGCTCATATGGCTCTTTCTAAAAGCGCCGCAAGAGGCGAAAAGTCCGCTGCGACTGCGGCAGTGTTATGTTATATCGCATCTGCGCTGTCCGTACTTACGCTGGATATACTGTTGGCTGTGATAGGTTTCTACGCGGCGGGGCAGATGAAAAAAGGCAGCGTCGGCGGGAGAAATCTCTGCATTTTTCTGCGGATAGCAGATATCATCGTTCTGGCGGTGATGCTGTTCGTTATATATCGCTTTACAAGTGCGGAAATTTTCAGGATAGCTGTTGTTCCGGCAATTATCATCGCCGCTTTTGAAATGATAATTTTCGTTATACTTTCAAGCGGTGATGTAAAGGCGTTCTTTAATGAAAGATCCCTCGAACAGCAGGAAAATAACGACAATAATTTTGAAAAGGAATGATATAAATGGAAAGATATGATTTTGCCAAAACGGAAAAAAAGTGGCAGGATTATTGGGAAAAGCATGAAAGCTTCAAAGCCGTTACAGGCAGCCCCAAAAAGAAATTCTATGCTCTGGTGGAATTCCCGTACCCGTCGGGACACGGTATGCACGTCGGTCATATCAAGGCGTATTCCGGTCTGGAAGTTGTCAGCAGAAAACGCCGCCTTGAGGGTTATAACGTTCTGTTCCCCATAGGCTTTGACGCATACGGACTTCCCACAGAAAATACCGCCATCAAGGACGGCATACACCCGCGTATAGTTACAGACAGAAATATCGAAAAATTTACAAATCAACTTAAAAAAGTCGGCTTCTCCTTTGACTGGTCAAGAGTTATCGACACCACGCAGGAAAGTTACTATAAATGGACACAGTGGATATTCCTCAAACTTTTTGAAAACGGACTTGTTTTCCGCGACAAGACCCTTGTAAACTATTGCCCAAGCTGTAAAGTCGTTCTTTCAAACGAGGATTCACAGGGCGGCAAGTGCGATGTCTGCCACAGCGAAATTATCCGGAAGTCCAAGGAAGTTTGGTACCTGCGCATTACGGAATATGCGGACAAACTTTTGCAGGGACTTGATGAGGTCAATTACCTTCCCAATATCCGCTTACAGCAGGAGAACTGGATAGGCAAGTCTACGGGTGCGTTCGTGAACTTTTCCATAAAGGAGAACGGCGAGAAGCTGCGCATTTACACAACTCGCCCCGATACGCTATACGGCGTTACATTTATGGTAATTGCGCCCGAACACCCTATTATAGAAAAATACCGTGATTCTATCGGAAATATCGACGCTCTGGACGCTTACAAAGCGGAATGTGCAAAGAAGAGCGAATTCGAGAGAACGCAGCTCGTAAAGGATAAAACAGGTGTAAAGATAGACGGCTTGACAGCTATAAATCCCATCAACGGCAAGGAGATCCCCATTTACATTTCCGACTATGTAATGATGGGCTACGGAACAGGCGCGATCATGGCTGTTCCCGCACATGATACCCGCGACTATGAGTTCGCAAAGAAGTTCGGTATCGACATTATCGAAGTCATCAAGGGCGGGGATATTTCCAAAGAAGCATACACGGGCGACGGAGAAATGGTAAATTCCGGCGTTCTCAACGGGATCACCAACAAGAAAGACGCTATAGAAAAAATGCTTGAGATCCTTGCGGAAAAAGGCTGCGGCGAAAAAGGCGTTCAGTACAAAATGAAAGACTGGGCGTTCAACCGTCAGAGATACTGGGGCGAACCTATCCCTATCGTTCATTGTCCCAAATGCGGAATGGTGGCAGTTCCCTATGACGAACTCCCGCTGAAACTCCCGCCCGTTGATAATTTTGAACCGGGGCAGGACGGCGAAAGCCCCCTTGCAAAGATAGATTCTTTCGTGAACTGCAAATGCCCCAAGTGCGGCGGAGACGCAAAGCGCGAAACGGACACCATGCCCCAGTGGGCAGGTTCTTCATGGTACTTCCTGCGCTACTGCGATCCGAACAACGATGAGGCTCTTGCTTCAAAAGAAGCTCTGGAATACTGGATGCCCGTTGACTGGTACAACGGCGGCATGGAGCACGTTACAAGGCATATGATATACTCCCGCTTCTGGCACCACTTCCTGTATGACATCGGAGCGGTGAACACGCCCGAGCCTTACGCAAAGAGAACGGCGCAGGGTCTTATCCTCGGTCCCGACGGCGAAAAAATGAGCAAATCCAAGGGAAATGTCGTTGACCCGAACGATGTTGTGGAAACATACGGCGCGGACGTTCTGAGAGTTTACGTTCTGTTCATGGGCGACTATGAGCAGGCTGCGCCTTGGAGCGAAAGCAGCGTTAAAGGCTGTAAGCGTTTCCTCGACAGGATATGGGCTTTGCAGGACAAACTTATCGACGGTGATGATTACCGCCCCGAAATGACCGCTGCTATGCACAAGACCATCAAAAAAGTTTCCGAGGACATCGAAGCGATGAAGTTCAATACCGCCATCGCCGCCATGATGACTCTTCTCAACACCATTGACGGCATAGGAAGCATCAACAGGGCAGAGTACAAGTCCTTGCTCATGCTGTTAAATCCGTTTGCTCCACATATCACGGAGGAAATTTACAATAACAGCTTCGGCGCGGTACTCAGCGAGCAGCCGTGGGTAACATACGATGAAGCGCTTTGCACAGAAAGTACGGTGGAAGTTGCCGTTCAGGTAAACGGCAAGATCAAGGCAAAGATAAACGTTCCTTCCGACGCGGAACAGCCTGAAGTCCTCGAGATCGCAAAGAAATATCCTAACGTATCCGCTCTGGTGGAAGGAAAAACAGTTGTTAAGGAAATATATGTAAAGGGCAGATTGGTAAATATTGTTGTAAAATAATATTTTCTGATACCTTGCATAAAATTTCAAGAGATATTTTGTATAGTTTTTTTCGGATAACTCTTGACAAGATCGGTGCCTATGAGGTATAATAGAATAGTTATATCATGGATATAAACCTCTGCCGTATGGCAAAGGGAGGGAATTAGATTGGCAGAAATTCGTGTTGGCAAAAACGAATCTCTTGATACCGCTCTCAAACGTTTCAAAAGAAGCTGCGCAAAGGACGGCGTTATTGCTGAGGTTCGTAAAAGAGAACACTATGAGAAGCCTTCGGTAAAACGTAAGAAAAAGTCCGAAGCTGCTCGTAAGCGTAAGTATTAATTGTTGATTATCCGCTGCAGCCGCTGTGACTGCTTTCGGAACCGTTCCGCACATAACGGCTCATCATGACCGTACAGACGGAACAGTGTATTAACGCTTAATTGCAAAAAAGCGGACAGGACTTCATTCTGTCCGCTTTTAAAATCTGTAAAATTTCTGTAGGGAAATTTGTGAAAAACACTTGCAAAATCGGAAAAAATATGGTAGAATATTCTTAGACATATTGTGATCTTCAACTTATTCAATATTTATAACCGAGGTTCCCGCACGCGGGTGCTGCTTCGGAAAGGATGGTTTATTTATGATAACAGCAGGCGATTTCAGAAACGGCGTTACATTCGAGGAGGACGGAAGCGTTCTGCAGGTAGTCGAGTTCCAGCACGTTAAACCCGGAAAAGGCGCTGCATTCGTCAGAACTAAGGTCAAGAACGTTATTACAGGCTCCGTTGTTGAAAAAAGCTACAACCCTTCTGCAAAGTTCCCGACAGCTTTCGTCGAGAGAAAGGATATGCAGTATTCCTACACTGACGGCGACCTTTATTATTTTATGGATCCGGAGACTTATGAACAGATCCCTATCAGTTCCGCTGAACTTTCCGATAACTTTAAATTCGTTAAGGAAGAAATGATCTGTAAAGTATGCTCCTATAAGGGCAAAGTATTTGCGGTAGAACCGCCTAACTTTGTTGAACTGGTCGTTACTCAGACAGACCCCGGCTTCAAGGGCGATACTGCTACGAACGCTACTAAACCTGCTACTCTTGAAACAGGTGCTGAGATAAAAGTTCCTCTCTTTATAGATGAGGGCGAAACTATCAGGATCGATACAAGAACAGGCGAGTATATGGAACGTGCATGATCTCGTTCCCCGTTATCAAGTCGGCGGATATTTTCCGCGGCGCGTCAAAAAGGAGGAATTGTCATGGATCTTACCGAAAAAGTTTCTTATCTTAAAGGTCTTATGGAGGGTCTCGATATCGATGCATCTACCAAGGAGGGCAAGATCCTTAACGTAATGGCTGATATCCTTGCGGATATGGCTGTTGCTTCGGAGGATATGCAGGAACAGATAGATGAGATCGTTGAAGTCGTTGACGAAATAGACGAAGATCTTGGAGAGGTCGAAAAGGATCTCTATGAGTTCGATGATGACTGCTGCTGCGGCGATCACGATGTCTGCGATGATGACGACGATGACCTTTATGAAGTTGTCTGCCCAACCTGCGGCGACGCTATCTGCCTTAACGAAGGTATGTTGGAGGAAGGTTCTATGACCTGCCCCGGCTGCGGAGAACTTCTTGAATTTGACTTTGACGATGAGGAAGAGGACGAATAACAGTTCGTCCCATACAAAAATTCAATAAAATGTTTCAGGGCGAGGTGAAATTCCTCACCGGCGGTAATGAGGTTTCCTGCCTTTAGTCCGCGAGCAGATAGAAATATCAGCAGATCCGGTGCGATCCCGGAACCGACGGTACAGTCCGGATGAAAGAAACGATACACCATTTCAGTGCATTTGCGCCCGTGAAAATATTTTCGCGGGCGTTTTTATTTTTAGGAGGTAATTTTTATGCAAAATTCAGAAACGCTTCACCATGAGCAAAGATCGCACATGGACACAAAAAAACTTACCGTTCTTGCGGTAATGACTGCTATGGCGTACATAGCAATGATGCTGTTCAAATTTCCCGTTGTGCTGTTCCTGAAATATGAGCCGAAAGACGTGATAATCACAATAGGCGGTTTCATGTTCGGACCTGTGGCGTCGCTTGTGATGTCCGCAGTCGTTTCACTTGTGGAAATGGTCACCGTCAGCGACACGGGTCCTATCGGCGCACTTATGAACTTCATTTCGACTTGTGCGTTTGCTTGCACAGCGGCTGTCGTTTATAAGAAGATACATTCGTTAAAAGGTGCGGTGATCGGACTTGCATCGGGAACAGTGGTAATGGCTGCGCTTATGATGGCTTGGAACTACCTTATCACACCGCTTTACATGGGCGTTGACAGGGAGACCGTTGCGGGAATGCTTCTTCCTGCGTTCCTGCCGTTCAACCTGCTGAAAGCCGTTCTCAACAGCGGAATAACGATGCTTGTTTATAAACCGTTGTCAAACATTATGAAAAAAGCACACGTTCTTCCCGAAACTCCTGCGGAAAACGGGCAAAAAACCGGTGTAAAGCGATATGCCTTTATATATGTTATTGCAGCATTTGTGATAGCGACTTGTATCGCAGTGATAATTATCTGGAACAAATAAAAATTCTCCGATGTGTAAAAGCAGCTAACTTTACACATCGGAGAAACTTTTTTACATCATTTATGCAACAACTACTTTGTTTTTGCCTGTGCGTTTTGCCTGATACAGTGCAGAGTCAACACGGGCAAAAAGCGTATCGATGTTATCCTTTTCCGTTGCCTGTGCAACGCCGAGACTTATGGTCTGAGAACGTATCTCGGGGAAAGATGTTGCTTCAAAGCACATACGGATAAGGTTTGCGATCATTGCGGCTGCGGAAATATCCACATCGGGAATGGCAAGCATAAACTCCTCGCCGCCCCATCTTCCTGCAAATGAACCTGTGGAAACTTGGGACTGATCGTTTTTCAGTATTTTTGCGAGGGCAATTATCACCGCATCGCCTTTCTGGTGTCCGTAAGTGTCGTTCACCTGTTTGAAATTGTCGATATCTATCATTATGAGGGAAAGTTTTGTATTTTTTATATCGGAAAGGCAATATTCTATCTTTTTCTGGGTCTCGGAGCGGTTATAAAGACCTGTAAGTCCGTCGGTTATTGCAACGGCTTCGAGGTTTTTATTTGCGGTCTCGAGCATTTTATTGAGTTCCTCGAACTCTATGGAAGTTGCGCTGATGAATGTTGCAAAGCGGGATACGAGAGGAACTTTCGATACGGTGGGGTTATCGTTAGCTGACGGAACATTCTCTGTTTTCCTGATCTTTGCTTCGCCTTCGCGCATTGCAGCGATAACGAGAGTAACGTTATGCTGATTAAGGAAACGATTTGATCTTATGAACTCGCCATGTGAGAAAAATCCTGTTGAAGGAGCGATGCTGCTGAATGGTTCAAGTTCGTAGGTAGGTTCGTTGGACGACCAGAAAGTACGTCTTGCCGCGCAGGAGAAGATATGAAGTATGTCGGGGCAGAAATCTCTTATGCGGCGGCTTTCGGTAGCTATGCTGTCAACGATAGTTTTCGGATCGCCGTAGGAGAGCCTTACCGTTGAACCGATATCCATATCCGAGGACATATTTATAGAATTATCCGCGTTGCCGGAGACGGGAACACGAAGGATAGTAGTTCCGTTATGTTCATAGAAAAGCGGGAATTCAAGCGTATTATAGAAGAAGTTTTCATCGTTGCTGATATTGAGGTACTTATGGTAGACCTCATAAGCGGGGATGCCGTTAAGTTCCTGAAGGAGACTGCCTTGAGACTTTGTGACGGTAAAGCTCCTTCCCAGCGGTTTCCAGCCTGTAGTTTTTATGGAGTCAACGAAAAGTTCCTCGCCGCCGTAGAAAACAACGATCACCGATTTATCGGAGTATTTTCCCGCGCTGGAGAAAACGCAGCAGTCATCGCTTGTGATATCGTCGCTGCAGGTAACGCCGCCGAAGATCTGGATATCCTCTCTCAGACCGTTAAGACCGTCGCAGAACTTTGTAGTAGAGCCTTCGGGGATAGAGAAGTAAAGTTCTATAGCTTTGACCCAAGGGTTTTTGTTTGCTTCTTTGATTATTTCGGAAGTAATGTTTTCAAAGGGTTCCTTACTGAAATCGTACTGAAAGACAGAGAATTTTGTACTTTTCTTTTCAAAGCAGGTAGCGAAGACAATGATCTCGTCAGCAAGCTGACAATCCACGATATTTCCGCTTGTTGAGCAGCCTATGTAAGGGGTACCCGGAAAGATGTCGTCAATGGTATCGGATATCTGAGAAGTGACATCTTCGTCAAGGACTTCGGAAAATATCTGGAACATTACCTGTGACAGAGTACCGTTTTCCTCACATTCTTTTTTGAAATTTTCGAGTTCTTCGCGGAGTTCGGTCTGACCTCCGCAGGCGATCTGGATCTGTTTCATGACAAGAGCATCTCCCTTATAAAAAATTACTTATCGCACAAATATAGAATATTAAAAATATTATAACCTAAGATTTAACTTTTGTCAAGGAAAATGTCGAAATTTTTCTTTGCAAAAAAAAAAAAAAGTAATATTTTAATAACATTTTATTCATTTTTATCTGTACCGTCAATATTGCTTTTAAGTTCCGAGATGGCTTTTATAAAACTTTCAACGTCGCTGAAATCCTTATACACCGAAGCAAAGCGGACATATGCGACCTGATCTATGGCTTTAAGGTTAACGAGGACGATATCGCCGATCTCGGCGGAGGATATCTGATTTCCGTTTGAGTAACGGCTTTCCACGCAGTCAACGATATTGTTTATATCTTCAACGGAGACGGGACGTTTTTTGACGGCGGTCGAAATGCTTTTTATGAGTTTATTCTTATCGAACAGTTCAATGCTGTTATCTTTTTTCAGCACGAGCAGTGCGGGCATTTCAACGGATTCGTAAGTGGTGAAGCGTTTTCCGCAGTTAGTACATTCGCGTCTGCGGCGTTTTTTTCCGTCTGCGGATCGGGAATCCACGACTTTGGTATCATCATAGCCGCAAAAAGGGCATTTCATTGTAAGATCGTTCCTTCCATAAATTTTCTGTTTTATAAATTATACACAATTTTTTTCATTTTGTCAATAATTTTCTTAAAATAGTCAGTTAAACTCAAGCATCAATAAAGTAATGAAAAATTATTAAATTCTGCTTGACAAAACCGTATGTTTTGTGATATAATAAATTTTTGTTTTTTAAGTATACTGCTTTTGCCGATATATCGTACTCAGAAAGGAAATATTATGCTTTTTACGGAACTCGGACTGTCCGATGAGACGGTCAAAGCTGTTGCCGATATGGGCTTTGAAGAAGCCACGGAAATACAGGCTAAAACCATTCCGCTCATTCTTGCGGGGAAAGACGTCATAGGGCGTTCACATACCGGTACGGGAAAAACTGCCGCTTTCGGCATACCTGCCGTTGAAATGACCGACAGATCTTTGCGGGGAAAGACCCGGACGCTCATTCTTTGCCCGACAAGAGAACTTGCTTTGCAGGTCTGCGAGGAGATCAAAAAATTTTCCGCATTTATGCCTTGGATACATACCTGCGCCATATACGGCGGCGCGGATATCGAAAAACAGATCGTTCAGCTGAAACGCGGTGCGGAGATCGTTGTGGGTACGCCGGGAAGGGTCATGGATCACATTTCCCGCAATACTCTCAAACTCGAAAATATCCGCATGGTCGTTCTTGACGAAGCCGATGAGATGCTCAACATGGGCTTTAGGGAGGATATAGAGACCATATTGGGGTTCATTCCCAATGAACGGCAAACTGTGCTTTTCAGCGCGACAATGCCCGAACAGATCATGGCGCTGACCGAGCGTTACCAGCGTTCTCCCGTTATTGTCGGAACGGAGCAAAGATCCCGCACGGTGGAAAGCGTGGAACAATTCTATTTCAGCGTTCCGATGGGAAGAAAGACGGACGCTTTACAGATGCTGCTGCTTGCTTACGAGCCGAAGCTTTCGATGGTATTCTGCAATACCAAACGCATGGTGGACGAACTTTCGGAACAGCTCGTGTCAAAAGGTTTCCGTGCGGCAGGACTTCACGGCGATATGAAACAATCAGGCAGAAATCAGGTGCTTGACGCTTTCAAAAGCGGAAGGATAAATATCCTCATTGCCACGGACGTTGCGGCAAGAGGCATAGATATAGACAACGTTGACGCTGTGTTCAACTACGATATCCCGCAGGATATCGAGTATTATATCCACCGCATCGGCAGAACGGGCAGAGCAGGGAAAACAGGCAAGGCTTATACCATTGTCAGCGGAAGGAAACAGATCGCCGCACTGAACGAGATCTCAAAATATACCAAAGCCCGTATCGAACGCCGTGAGATACCTTCGGGAGATGAAGTTTCCGCAGCAAAGATATCTGCTCTTAATGAAAAAATAAAAAACCTTGCAGATTCGGGGAAATACGACAGATTTACAGAAAACATATCCGAACTTGCGGCACAGGGATATCCTGCCGAAAAGATCGCAGCGGTGCTGTTGGGAATGAAGATAACCGAGGAAACAAAAAATATCCCCGAATTTTCATCTGCGGCACATAAAGACCAGCGTTCGCCCGAAAAACGTTCGGGAACCGCAAAGATAGAAATTTCCGTGGGACGCCGCAACAAGATCGCTCCGAATTTTATCCTCGGCGCACTTGCGGAAACGACAGGACTTCCCGGAAAAAGCTTCGGAAAGATCGATATTTATGACAGTTTTACCACCGTTGAAGTCCCGGAAGATGAAAAAGAGTTCATAATCGGTTCCATGACGGGAACAAAGATAAACGGCAGCAAAATAAAGATCGGACTTTATAAGGGAAAGACCTTTGATAACGGCAGGGGAGAGCGGCGCAGAAACGAAAAGTCCTTTAACGACCGCGGCAGGAATGTAAAAAAAATCCGTAACAGCCGCGGATATCACCGCGGCAGCCACGGCGGAACAGAAAAAAGACATCACTGAAATAAATTGCGGCGGCACTGTATTTACCCTGTGCTGCCGCAAATTTTTTCAAAGATCGAAAAGATCGCTGTCTGACAGGACCGATGAAGTTTTTTTATCATGTTCCTCCATATCCCAGACCATAGAATTTTTAGAAATTTTCCCGTTTGGATCTTTTACGGGTATTTTTTCGTCAAAAGAATTATTTTCGGGGGAAGTAAGTTCTTCCATATCATCGGAAGGCTCTCCGATAGGAGCAAGTTTTGTGCGTTCGCCTTTTTCTTCATGCAGTGAACTGTCGTCGATGAACTGATCCGAACCGAACCTGTCCATAGCCGCAAAACTTATTCCGTCCATTGAAGCGTCAAAGAACGGGAAACCCGGGAGTTCTCTGAGCCTTTGGAATTTATCCGCAGCATTTATCGCAAAC
The DNA here is from genome assembly GCA_947625915.1 of uncultured Clostridia bacterium. GTDB lineage: Bacteria > Bacillota > Clostridia > Oscillospirales > Ruminococcaceae > RGIG8773. The sequence goes on along the minus strand of CANQPX010000036.1, from coordinate 2,674 downwards.
ACCTGAAGTCCCGAAGCAAGCAGGAACGAAAACATTCCCGCCGGCGCCATATCCGAACTTGACAATGCGGCTGCTGCGGCAGCGGCGATCCCCAGCGGTATGGATAACAGGCACATTTTCGGGAGCCTTGCCATACAGCCGATAAATGCAATTACGCAGAATATCAGACCGAAAAGCGCCATCATTGCCATCAAGCCCGGATCGTAGATAACACATATCGAGCCGATGATAAAAGCTGCCACGGGAACGATCTTTCCGTAATTAAGGGCTTTATCGGTCTTTTTTTTCAGTTCCCGCGCCTTTTCGTAATGAGCGATAGGCTTATCGGGATCAAATAAAATAATCTCATCTTTTCCCATATCAAACTCTCCTGTACAGATCTTATATCATATATTTTATCATAAGATCTCCAAAAAATCAATAACAATATCGTCACGGAACAGAGAAAAATATTAAAAAATTATCTATTGACAAATAATATTCTCCGTGATATAATTATGACAATATCAAAATGCGCTGACAGGAATAAAAGCCGTGAGGTTTTTCCCAGAGAGCCGCTGTTCGGTGTAAGGCGGTAAAAACTATCGGTCATAACTCATCCTCGAGCAGTCCGCTGAAAGCTTTTTTTGCAGCAAGTAGGTCGGAACGGGTCCTCCCGTTACAGAGATACGCATTGGATATCATTATTGATTGAGATGCGGCGAGGTGCGGACAATGCTGTCCGAACAAGAGTGGTACCGTGGAAGTTATGCTTTCATCTCTTTATGAGATGAAAGCTTTTTTTATTGTCGGAACGCCCCTTCATTGCTTGCCGCAAAAAAGAAAGAATGAAAGGAAAGATCATCATGAAAAACTTTGAACGCTATGAAAAACGCTATTTTATGCCGCCGGAACCTTGTTACGACTGGGTGAAGAAGGAGAAGATCGAAAAAGCCCCGGTGTGGTGTTCCGTCGACCTCCGCGACGGCAATCAGGCACTCATTATCCCGATGTCTCTGGAGGAAAAGCTTGAATTCTGGAAATATCTTATTAAAGTCGGTTTCAAGGAGATAGAGATAGGTTTCCCAGCAGCAAGCGAAACGGAATTCGAGTTCTGCCGCGCACTTATCGAGAAGGATCTCATTCCCGATGATGTAACGATACAAGTTCTTACGCAGAGCCGCGAACACATTATTGCAAAAACTTTCGAGGCGCTGAAAGGCTGCAAAAATGCCGTTGTACATCTTTACAACAGCACTTCCGTGGCGCAGAGAGAGCAGGTCTTCCGCAAATCAAAGCAGGAGATCATAGATATTGCCACATTCGGAGCAAAACTTTGCAAAGAATACCGCGAAAAGACAGAGGGAAATTTCCGCTTTGAATATTCTCCCGAAAGCTTCACAGGCACCGAGCCCGAATTTGCACTTGAAATATGCAACGCCGTTATCGACATCTGGCAGCCTTCGGAAAACGACAAAGTCATCATAAATCTTCCCGTTACGGTCGAAGAAAGTATGCCCCACGTTTACGCCTGTCAGGTGGAATATATGTGCAAGCATCTGAAAAACCGTGAAAACCTCATTATTTCACTTCACCCCCACAACGACCGCGGCTGCGCGGTATCCGACTCGGAAATGGGACTGCTTGCAGGTGCGGATCGTATCGAGGGAACGCTTTTCGGCAACGGTGAACGTACAGGTAATGTGGATATCGTTACTCTTGCCATGAATATGTTCACACACGGAGTTGACCCGAAGCTTGATTTTTCAAACCTTCCCGAGATCACGGAAGTTTACGAGCGTCTTACCCGTATGCACGTTTACGAGCGTCAGCCGTACAGCGGAGCGCTTGTATTTGCGGCGTTCTCCGGTTCTCATCAGGACGCTATCGCAAAGGGCATGAAGTGGCGTGAGGAAAAAGATCCCAACCACTGGAACGTTCCGTATCTTGCCATTGACCCGAAAGATGTGGGCAGAGAATACGAAGGAGACGTTATCCGCATAAACAGCCAGTCGGGAAAAGGCGGTATCGGTTATCTTATGGAGCAGAAGTTCGGCATAGATATGCCGCCTAAAATGCGTGAGAATTTCGGTTATGCCGTCAAGAGCGTTTCCGACCATGCGCATAAGGAACTTATGCCCGATGAGATCTACGATATTTTCAAGGAAAAATATCTCAACAAGACCGATAATTTTACAGTTGACGAGGCTCACTATGCTCAGAAAAACGGCATAACCGCTACCGTAACTATACTTAAAAACGGCAAAACGATAACCCGTGAAGCCTGCGGAAACGGACGTCTTGATGCTGTCTCCAACGCTATCAAGGACGCGCTCGGCGTAAATTACACCATAACGACATATCAGGAACACGCTCTTGAACACGGTTCAAGTTCTCAGGCTTCGGCATATGTGGGCATAGAGACTGCTGACGGCACATTCTGGGGCGCGGGTATCCATACGGATATCATTGTAGCGTCGGTAAATGCGCTTGTTTCGGCGGTAAACAACAGCGGAACGGTAAAATGATGATAAGCCCTTTCCCGAAACGGGGAAGGGCTTCAGTTTGTCGAAAAAGTTTTTTTAAAAATTATGGTTGTTTGAAAACGGAATGTTTATAAAAACAAATTGCTCTGTATTGCAAAACAGCTCACCGGGCTGTTTTGCAAGGCATAAATTATAATAGCCGTTAATGC
>CANQPX010000035.1 GCA_947625915.1 uncultured Clostridia bacterium | reverse complement strand
GCAAAAAGTTCGCCAGCCTTTCAAGGCTGCGGGGTCAAGGGGCGGAGCCCTTGTCGCGCTCCGCAGAGCGCGAAATCTCCTAATGCCTTTAGGAGCTCCGCAGGGGGTGAATTGCTGTCGCAGACAGCAAGAGGGGGAAGCCCTGCGATAGAGGGCTTCCCCCTTGAACTAACAAATTATTTCTATTTTCCCCTTGTCAAACAACCCTGTGAGTTGTTTGACAACGAACTGTACTATTTTTTTGTAAATACTTTTTCGACAAACTGAAATGGTGCCGGAAAACTCCGACACCATTTTTTATTTTATCAGTCATCTTTTATGCCGTTAGCATATGTCTTGTAGTAGTTTACATTGCTTTCCTGTGTCGTGTCCTTCTTCAGAAGAACATAATACCTTGCCGAACCGTCTATGAAAGTCGCTACATATTCGCTGTCCGCATTTGCAGTAGGATAGGTGCTGTAAATTACATTGTACTCAAATATTCCCGTATCTTTCAGTACAGCTTCGTTTGCTTTTACAAGTCCCGCTATAGTGTCATTCTGCGGAACAGCCATATACTTGCGGTTCCCGTTCTTGGAATATGAGACGATGCTGTCTTTTGAGTAATCCACTGAAGGGAGAAAATCATATCCTACATAATGTTCATATGTACTGTTTTGAGCGATATCATCACTCTTTATCTTATTTATTCTGTCAGAGTCATATCCATAATAGGGAACTAAAAGATAATGTGTTTCGGTACGTCCCGAACGAGGATCTCCCACATCCCATGCTACTACCTGATCGTACCGGTTCGTAACAGGCGGTTTCTGAGAGTATACTGTCCAGTAGTCATATTTTTCGTTGTAAGCAGCGATAACGGTATCAAGATCTACTTTGCTGTAATCCTTCGGCAGGAAAACATATCTGTAACCGTAGTTGTATTTTGAGTTAGCATTGATGAAGGGATAAAATGTACCGTTTGAAGAACTATTATAAGGTGCTTCGGTGTAAACACTGCCGTAGACGTAAGTATTGAGTTTCTTTGCGATGACAGTATTGGCATAAGCCGGATCGTAATTTTCGGGAACTATCATATAGTATGTAACAGATGAATTTGTGGGATTTACCTTGATTATCTTATCCGTTGCAAGGGGCTTTACCGTCGGCATTACGGTATAAAGCACATAATATTCCTCGTTGCTTACGGTTATCTTTACATCGACATAAGAATTTGCATTATTCTTGTTTGCAAATCTTAAAGTGGTGGTGCCGCTCTTATTGCCGGTTATTGTGAAGTTTCTCCAGTAACCGTTCACCTTGCCGGCACTTACCGTGGCAACGGTAGGATCTGACAATGCGAACACAACGTCGCTGTGATATGTTGAATAAACGGAAAGTTCTGTTCTGTCGCCTGTATTGATCTTAATATCGGTCTCACCGGGGAGTATAGTTACATTCTTAGCTGTACTGCTGTTGCCGGCGGAGGGTACGTTTCCGACATTAACGTTTATTTTTTTATAGATGGTAGAAGCATAATTTTTAAGATATACATTTATTGTTGCGGTACCTGTGCTATTGGCGGTCAGCATGAAGCTTATCTTGTTGCCGTCCCATTTTACAGGAGTTACCCATGAAGCGGAAACGACGCTTCTGTTTGATGTTCCGACTGTAAGACCGCTTTTTTCGCCTTTTACTTCGATGGTAACGACTTTGGTATCGCCTTTTTTGCTTAATGTGACATTTGATTCACTTAGATTGATCTTTGCGACAACGACAGTCACCTTGCATTTGAGTGTTGTTCCGCCTGTTTTGGCGCAAATATTTGTTGTACCTGCCGCTTTGCCGACTACATCGCCTTTTGAATTTACAGATGCTATGCTGCTGTCCTCGGAAGACCATGCAACAGAGCCTGAACCGCCTTTTACGGCAAGTGTGGTCTGATATCCTTTGGTAAGAGTGATATTGGTATAGTTAAGAGCCGCTTCTTCTGCGCTGACGCTGACAGCAGCGAGCGATACTGCCATAACTACAGCCATGATAACACTTAGCAGTGATCTTAATATTTTCATAATACAGATTCCTCCATTCCGTTCAAGGGCAGCTGCCGTAAAAATTTTTCATACGGGCGGCTGCCTTTATCTTTAAATACATTTTAACATTAATTTTCTCTTTTGTCAATAAACAATACGGTTACAAAAGGTAACAATTCGGTAACAAAAACAGTTGAACGGTAAAAAATTCATTTTATACTGTAACTTTTTTGTATTTCTCCGCTGCAAAGCAGTTTAAGGGAAAACTCTCCGTTTTCAAAAGTCATATAACTTTTGGAAGTTCCTTCTTTCGGCAGCGAGACCGAACCGGGGTTAAGGTAAATGTATTCCCGTGAGTCATCTATGGCACTGATATGTGTATGACCGTTCATAAGGATATCGCCTTTTTGCAGCAGGGGAGGAGCGGCGGGGCTGAACTTATGCCCGTGAGTGAGGAAAACCGTCTTTCCTTCAAGGAACAGCAGGGCGTATTCCGCCATTATGGGGAATTCAAGTACCATCTGATCCACTTCGGTATCACAGTTCCCGCGGACGCAGAAAAGCTTGTCTTTTCTTGCGTTGAGCATGGCGATCACTTCTTTCGGCGCATATGCTGCGGGAAGGTCGTTCCTCGGACCGTGGTAAAGGATATCCCCAAGCAGGAAAAGCTTGTCCGCATTTTCCATGCCGAAGCGTTCCAACATGAGCTTACAGCTTTCGGCACAGCCGTGGATATCCGACGCAAACATCAGCTTCATTTGCAATTCTCCTTACTTGGTAAAAAATCTCTGTACGGCGGTGTAAGTCTCACCCTTGGAAATTTCCGTGTAGCCGCTTTCTTCGCGGGGCATATCGAGATTAGGAGCATTTACCTGTGCGGTCATAGGCTCGGGGCAGAAATAGTTCTTGAAGCCCTTGTCGTTCCAGATTATCCAGAACTTGTAATTTTCGTCCGACTCATAGCAAAGCCGCTTTCCGCTTTCGGTGTCGGTCATAACGCAGCCGTGGAAATCTTCTCCGTCGAGTTTTACCGTTCCCGCGGTGAACATATCGTTGCAAATATCCCGCAGAACAGGGCATTTTGTGCCTTCGAGATATTTCTTGTCGTTCTTGTCAAGATCGCGCTGTTCACCTGTTGGGAGCCAACGGCGCTTATCGAAAATTATCCTTTTTACGGCGGGGACTTGCAGGCGGATATTTTCAAGTTTTCCGCCGTCAACAAAGGGCGCGTTTATAGTTGTATGAGTTGCGATCGAGATCGGCAGCATCTTATCGGAATTATTTGTCAGAGAGATATTGTGTTTCATACCGTTTTCGGAAAGTTCTATGGTTATCCGGGAGGTAAATTTCACTGGGAAACAGGTAAAGAAAAAGTCGTTTTCATCGTAGACAAATTCGGTGGTAACATATGCTTTCCCGTCCTCTGCGGCAAGAGCGACGATCTTATGTGCTCTTTTTTGAAGGAAGCCGTGGAGATGGTTGCCGAACTTTCCCTCGTTGACGGGAAAATGATATTCGCCGTCGGAAGTTTTCAGCAAGCCCCCGTCCAGACGGTTAGGAAGGTACAGCGTCGGAAGTCCCCATACTTCCGTTGAGTTCATGATCTCGGCGATAGAAGTTTCGTCCTTGTAGCGGAAAACTTCAATGCCCTTTTTGTTGTCCCGCAGTCTGAGAACGTTAGTGCCTATCTGCGGCGCAACAACGGCATAATAACCGCCTGCGGCGAGTTCCACCGCTTCGATGCCTTTGTGCATAGCTTTTCTTGCGTAAAATTCCATTGTGATTACTCCTTTGTAAAATATTTCAGCCGTTCAGCCATTTATCATCTATTTCTCGTTTCAATTCCTCAAAAGCGGGAATGAAGTCCGTTTTTATTTTTTCTATAGTTTTTTCAGCCTTTTCCTCATCGTATGTGTGGGAAAGCAGATTTCTTGTGTCGAGAATTTCCAGCCAAATTTCCTCATTGTTTATCATTCCGCATTCAAAAGCGGATTTTATTATCATTCTTGGCGAACCGGTCTTTTGCGTAAAATATCCGTGATATTCAAGAAGTTCTTTTATAAGTTTCCACGACATTTCAAAACACAAAGAAAACAGACCCGTTATGCCCATAAGTTCAACGGGAGAATAAGGTTCTTCCATTTCCTCACACTTTTTAAGATTTTCAAGAGATTTGCAGAAATTATCATATTTTTTCATATATCACCACACCGTCCTTTTTTATTTCGGACAAAAGTTCTTCCGAGACATTTCCGTCAAGATCTACAACATCAAAATTCAGAAGCGTCCTTACATATTCGTCCATAGCATAAGAAAATTCCCCGATGTCTCCGCCTGTTACCGCGATATCTATATCGCTTCTTTCGCGGTTAGTACCTCTTGCCCGCGAGCCGAAAAGTATAACTTTATTTACACCGAATTTTTCTGCATAAAGTGAAATATCTTCGGCGGCATTTGTCGGGATATCGTATTTTTTACCCGTCATACTTTCTCACCCTTAATTCTATACCAAGCGACATTGCAACGGCTTTGCAGCGGCTTATATCTTCCGGCGGGATAACGTCCACCACTGTGAACATAACTTTCGGAACATATTTCTTGCAGTCCGCGGCAAATGCTATCATAGCCTCGAACGCATCATCCCATTTCGGACGTGTTACCGCATTGTATTTTTCGGAACTGCACTGATTTAACGAAATTGAAACGATATCTGCCGCGCCTTCGAGAAGTTCTGCGGTGGGACGTTCGTTTATCTTATCCCCGAGACCGTTTGTGTTCAGCCTTACGGGGATCCTGAAATTGTCCTTTATGAACCGTCCGATGTATGCCACATCATCTGGACGTTCCATAGGTTCGCCGTAGCCGCAGAAAACGACTTCCTCATATTTTGACATATCGGTATTTTCAATTGCGGAAATAACTTCGTCTGCGGTGGGTTCTCTTTCCAGCCAAAGGCTGTCCGAACCGTATGCGCCGTCGCCGTTCTGCCTTATACAGAATGTGCAGTTACAGGGGCAGCGGTTCGTAAGATTGATATAAAGCTTATTTCCTACTTCATAAAGAATAGTCATCATTTTAAATCACGCTTTCTTATAGTGGCAGGCTGAGCCTGCCTCTCAACTCTATTTGTGGTATTTTCCGCCGTTCAATATCATAAAACAGCGGTAAAGCTGTTCAAGGATCATTACCCGCGCAAGCTGATGCGGGAATGTCATTTCCGACATGGAAAGACAAAGATCGCATTTTTCTTTTATTTCCTTTGAAATGCCGCAGGAACTGCCTATAACTATGTTGAGAGTGCTTTTCCCGTCAACGGAGATCTTCCCGATCTTCTCCGCTAATTTCTCCGAGGAGAACTGTTTTCCCTCTATGCACATGGCAATATTGTAACAGCCTTTTGCGGAAAGAAAGGGGAGCATTGATTTTCCCTCGTTTGAAAGAGCGTTTTCTATCTCTTTAGGAGAAGGAGTTTCCGGCAGCCTGCTTTCGGGAAGTTCCGTTATGTTCGGTTTGCAGAACGCGCCGAGACGTTTGAAATATTCTTCGCAGGCTTCGCGGAGATAGCTTTCTTTAAGTTTTCCAACGGCAATTATATTTACATTCAGCATAAAGACCTCAAATTGCAACAAATCCGCCGCTTGTTTCCACAGGCGCAACGGTCAGTATATAATCGGAATTCCTGTTAAAACCGCTCAGACAAGCTGCAACGGTACTTTCGGCAGTTTCGGGAGTGTTGTTTTCCTGCGAAAGATGTCCGAGGATAAGACGTGTTGTACCGCTTTTCACAAGCTTTGCGGCAAATTCTCCGCTGTCCGGGTTGGAAAGGTGTCCCGTTTTGCCGAAAATGCGTGTTTTCAGATAATACGGATATGCGCCGTTACGGAGCATTTCCACATCATAATTTGACTCTAACAGAACACAGTCCGTTCCGAGAAGCGACGCACACACCTCATCGCTGACATAACCGAGATCTGTGCAGACCGCGGCGGTCTTTCTGTCGGAAAACGTTATCCTGTAACCGCATGGGTCGCAGGCGTCGTGTGAAGTTGAAAAACTTTCAACGCATGACCCGCAGATCTCCACTCCGTCCTTGATGTCAAAACATTCCCCGTGGACATATCCTTTTACCGTCAGGTACTCGCAGGTCTTTGCCCGCGCAAAAACCGGAACTTTTATGTTCTTGGTGAATATGTCGAGTCCTTTTATATGATCGCTGTGTTCGTGAGTGACAAACACGGCTTTGACGGCATTTACCGAAAGTCCGTTCAGTTCAAGGGCTTTTTTCAGCCTGCTGAACGATACTCCGTCATCAATGAGTATTCCCGCGTCGCGGTTTCCTATGTAAATACTGTTTCCTTTGCTGGAGGAAAACAGGGGATAGATCCTTGCCAAGTTCTTACTTCCTTTTCTATCATATTATAGTTACGCCGTAGCTTCTGCAAATGTCTTCAAGTTCCATTCCCACCGCTTTTCCCGATGGGATAAGTTCCCATATGCCGTCTTTATTGTCGAACCCGAGCCCGAGAATGGTCCTGCTTCGCAGGTGCTGATCGAGTCTCAGGTGCATATGGACGCCGTTTTCGCAAAGTATGCTTATCTCACTGTTGACAAGTTTGTCGAATGTCTGCATCGGGCTTTGACCGTATATCGAAAACAGCAGCACCATTCTTCTGACGTTCGGCGGTACAGCCGCAAAGTCGATCACCATTGCTCTTTTGTCGGAAGAATTTATATAACGGACACTTCCGCATTTTGAATGATCGTTCCCGAAAAATATCATTCCCGAATTGTCCGTAACTCTGCCGCTTGCTCCAAGCATGAAAAGATATCCGTCGATATCGAGGTTTGCTTTTGATGAAGAATAAGCAAGTTCTATGCAGTATTTTTTCGGAGCCATCGGTATAGGCATATCGGGGGAAAGATAAACATTTTCCTCACGGATATCGTCATTGAATTCCGACTCGTTTATTTCCGAAAGACGGCTCTCCGACTCATTCGGAACGCTGACCTGCTCGGGCTCGCCGGTTTCTTCCGCTGCCGCTTCGGGATCATATTCTTCGAGCATTTTCATGTACTCGGAAGGCGCTTCTCTGTTCACGGAAAAAAGCATATAATTTGCATTTCCCGCATCGCAGTTTTCCGAAGCCGACCCGCTCAGGACGATCTTCCGCACGATCCCCGTTACCGAAGATATTACGGATATCCCGCCGTATATCAAAGAACCGCTTTTTAGCTTGTCAATTATAAAAGAAATGCTGTTAAAGCCTTCAAAAGCATAGTCCTGTGAAAGTCTTACGCTGTAAATATCGCATTTTACCTCTGTGTTCACGGGAACATAAAGCTCAAAAGAAAATGAATTTTCCTTTTCCGCGGGGATATTTCCCATCGAAAGCAGTTTCGGCAGCCCCCAATAGTTTTCCTCATCGGGAATTCCTATCACCGCACCGTTGACTTCCACATTGCTGAATTTTGTATCTTTGTATCGGCAGAAGACCGAAACGTTCCTGTTATCGGGAAGTTTGCCGCCCGTAAGTCCTATCTTCAATCCTTCAAGTCTGACTCTTTCGGCGTTTACCGTCAGAACAGGACCCGAAATGCTCCAAAGCACCGTATTTTTCCCTTTTACGGTACAGCTCCTGTTTATCTTGAAACTTCCCTCGAATTCTCCTTCGGGAAGTTCTATGACGCCGTTTTCTTCGGCATTTTCAAGCATTTTGCATATATCCGCCGCCAAATGCATCACCACCTCAGGAACAGCGCTGCCGCCGATACGATCAGCGCGATCATCATTCTTATTATCAGGAATATTATGTAGTTTGTGTTGAATTTGCGCGATGCGGAAATAAGTTTTTCCGCACAAACTATACCTAATTTATCATCTTCCGCAAATGCTCCGCTGACCTGTTTTACACAGGCAGGCGCAGAAGCGGCGGCAAAAGCTGTATCCGCTTCTTTGAGAGCGGGTACGTCTTCCGCAAAATTTCCCGCGAAAAAAACGTTTTTCCTTTTTCCTTTGCGCTGAGCCGTATTCACGAGACGTATCTTTTCCTTGGCTGAAACTCCCACAACGGCGTTTATCTTTTCTATCTGTTCGGGGAGCTGTTTCCCGAGCTGTACCTTATCCACCACAACGCCGCCGCTTTTCTTTATCCCCGCATATTTCACCGTGAACAGGATATTTTCTCTGCTTTCCGAAGTCACTATCATTGTCTTTATCCCCTGTGATCTGAGACGTTTCACCGATCCGGCAGTATCTTCCGGATAGCCGTCCTGCAAAGCTATGAACCCTACAAATACAGCTCCCTGCTCGGGGATATTCCCGCCCTTTATCCCTTTGTCGGAAAAACCGAATGCGGTGATATCCTTTCCGTTCAGTCTGAGAGTTTCCGCAAATTTTTTCAAAGCGTCCTTATTGGTTATTTTATGTTTTTTGCCGTCCGCGCCGAAATATTCTCCGCAGCGTTTCAGAACATCTTCCGAACTTCCTCTTATCACCGTAGCAAGACCGCTGCCGATGGTCACCGTAACGCCGTAAATGCCGTTTTCCTCCGCTTCGGTCTGCAATTTCATATTTTCCGTTCTGCCCGTATTTACGAAGTCAAACATTGCCGCGTCGGAAGAATTTCCGCTTGTGACCGTTCCGTTTGCCGTACCCACCCGCACCGAAGCGGTAACGGCAGTCTTCAGCATTTTTGACAAGCCTTTTCCTATCTCGGAAAATTTCCCGTATTCTTTTCCGCTGCCGTCTATAAATCCGCTTACAACGTATTTTCCCGCCGTTATCATGCCTTCTCTTTCTGTCATGATAATGTCGGTTTTGTACGCGTTTGCGAGACATTCTCCGCTTTGTACGAAAGTTCCGCTTTCTTTAAGGCGTTTCACCTGATCCGCCGCGAAGGAATTTGTTACTATTGCTTTTCCGCCCACCGTTATCGCAGCCAGAACAAGTGCGCCGCAGGAAATGCCTTGGCAAAGTCCGCCCATAAGACTTCCTGCCGATGCGCCGTTGACCGTCAGTATGACCGCCGTTATCACTGCAAGCGTTATGCCTGTTGCTGCCGCGGATCTTTTCAGTCCTGAAAAGTTGTTTTCCGGGATATCATCGGACAAACTTTCCGCTTTTTTGGCAATTTGTGTATTTTCTCCCACAGCGGTGATCTTTACTGCCGCAAAGCCTTTTACTGCCGCAGAGCCGCAAAAAACGCTGTAAGGGTCTTTTATGTTCATTCCGCCGCTGCGGTAACCATCGGGAGCGGCAGTTTTTTCAGCTTGCACCGATGAACCTAACGCAGACTGTTCAACTATCACCGACCCGTCAGTAACGATCCCGTCCGCAGGTATAACGTCTCCGTCAAAAACTATTGCCGTTTCTCCTTTTCTCACTTCCGATACGGGGATAACGACCGGCTTTCTGTTCCTGATAACGGTACAGCTGCCTTTGGGGAAAACGGAAAAATTTTCTTTCAGAATTTTCTCGGAATTTTCCCGCATTATCCCGCCTGTTATGCCGACTATAAGCATTACGGCAGTCACTGTTACCGTTCTTTCATATGCTCCGAAAACAGGCGCATATCCGAGCAGACCGAGAAGTATCGAAACTATGTCCGTAAGCACGGATATTATCAGCAGCCGCACCGAAAGCGATGAAAATGACGCTGCGAGACATTTTCCGAGCGAACTTTTGAAAGGGACTGCATTTGCGCCGTATTTACGCTCCGATGCTTCCGCTTCTTTATTTGTAAGCCCCGCTAAGCCGTTCAGCTCCGATACTGCCATCATATCCGCCTCCTGTCCGTAAAAAATTCATATTATCCTTACCTTTATAAGTGTCCCGCGCTCGCTTGACGAAGCGCGAAAGACCGTTCCGTCCGAGATCCTTATGGCTTGTCCCGCAGGAACGGGATTGCCCTGCGGCGAAAGCATTCCCGACGCGTGCTTGTTTATCAGGAACCATTCTCCGTTGTGGCAGCAGGCGTATGCCTGCATGGTATCGTCCGCTTTTTCGTCGGCAAAAACATTGCTTTGCATATGCCATTTGAAAAGCGGAGTGTTATTTACAATGTCCATTTCCGAATATTTTTTCCATTCGCCGCGGTGTCCTCTGACTTCGGAATAAAGCTCGAACCGCACAACGTTTTTCTCCGCGATCTTTGTGCCGCAGAACGGGCATACGGGGTTTGAAACGTCATACAGCACGAACCATTTATGTTCACATTCCGCATTTGCGCATCTGTGGAGCATATCCCATGTTCTGACAAGTCCGCGTTCCCATTCCATTGCCGAAGGGCGCAGCGGGGGATCGTGCAGACCGTACGAGAACGCTCTAAGGAACAGTTCTTCCAGTATGGGTCCGACGTCTTTTATAGTATTTTTCAGTGACGCGGGACGGTTGGAAGTGTCATTGGGGTCTTCGATGAACAGTGCCATTTCTCCCAGACCGAGGAGATCGTCCTTTTCCGCAGACTCCGCAGAAAATATCTTGGGTCCCATAAGCGGGTGCCGCAGGAAAAGATATTCGTATATCAGCACCGCCAACGCGTGCAGGTCGGTAACGGAACTCGGTATCATGCGCCTTGGATCGTTTTTGTCAAGTTCCATTGTGGCAAGGACTTCGGGAGCGATATATCCGCGCGTTCCCGCAACTTCGGGCGGGAACAGTCCCGGCACTACAAGTGAATCTATATCTATAACAACGCAGTTGCCGCTTTTGGGGTCGATAAGAACGTTGTTATTGGAAAGGTCGGAATGTGCGAGCCCCGCTTGGTGCAGCCTTCGTATCGAGCGCGCCAGAAGAAGCGACATCTGCATCATTGAACGGAAGTCTCCAAGTTCGGATCTGTTCAGGAAGCGTCTGTTCCCCGAAGTGAACCAGTTGCTCTTTTTGTCCTTGCCTTTCAGATCGAGGAATTTTGAAGCGTGTTCGTCAAAAAAGAAGCTTTTCGGGTATGCGGGGGAGACAAGTCCGATCTCGGGCGCTACCACCAGATCCGTAGGCCAGCAAAATCTTTCCGAAAAATATTCCGCAAGTTTTTTGTCCGTACCCAGTGCGCCGCCTTCGGATTCGGGCAGAGTGGGGTTGTACCTGCCGATAATGGCTTTAAGCCGTTCGGTCATATTGCTGTCCGCTTTTCCGGGATCGTTGTAAAACTGCACTACATACGATCTGTCGGGTGCGAAGTAGGTATATTTCATGCCGCCGCGGGGCGGGTTATCGGTAATAACGTAGGGTATTTTCCTGCCGTCGGCAAGGGTTGCCTCAGCGATCCTGCTCATAGCTTTCCTCCGAAATAAGAGATCGTTTTACATTTACCGCAAGCAGCGTCCTGTCGTCGAAAGAACCTCGTTCAACGTAATTATCGAGCCAGACTTTCAGCATTTCCGCACGTTCTTTCTCATGAACTATGCCATGCGCCGCAAGTGAGGCTTTTTTCTGCAAAGCTTTATTGTCCCAGAGCTGTCCGAGGGTCATATCATTTGCGGAAATTATATTTTTTGCGTATTGGAGCGCGTATTTCACGTCGCTGTCATTTACCCATGGATACGCTGCGGGGAGGGGAATGTTTTTTGCTGCGCTTTCTCTGCTGTCCGCATCGTTTATCGGTATTATACCGTTTAATCTCAGATCAATAAATGTTCTCAACAGCTGCGGGTCGTTGGGGTAATAGTCGTCCGCAACGCCGTCGGTCATAAGCAGCAAATGGGACATTTTCCCGCGGCGCACTTTAGTTCTTGCCATAAGGCTCTCATCGGAACGGATATTGTCGGAGATTATGAATTCCGTTTCGCCCGCAAAGTTCCCGCCGTACGCTGTTCCGAGGATAGCAAGCGCGCTTTCAAAGGGTGCGTTTTCGTCAACGGCGGCGATCATGCCGTCTCCTATCTGTATAGCGGCGGTGAAAATATCCGTGCCGTTTTCTGTTTCCACCGGAGCGGTAACAGCGGTGAGCAGCGTACAGGAAAAATCTTTCAGATCCGGTTCTCTTCCTGCCGCTTCAATGAATTCGGGATAGGTTTTCCGCTTTTCAAAAGCGTTTTCCACGGCGGTAAAAGCTTCTATGCAGCTGCCTCTGAGGATAGCGGCTATTTCCGAGCAGGCTTTTCCGAAGTTCTTGCTGTCAAGGGGGCTGCCGAGGAAGGTCATATACTCGGGCATACGGTTTTTCAGTGCCGAAAGCTGTATGCTGAGATATTTTATTGCCGCTTCGCAAGCAGCTTCCGAGCCTATGCGTGAAAAGATCTTTGAACCTGCGCCGTCCGATACCGATGTAAGCGCCCAGTCGTCAAAAATACTGAAAGCATAGCTGTCATCGCGGTTTGAACCGTCGTGTTTATGTTTTTTTCCTCTTACCGAGGCGGCGAAAATGTCCGCCGCGTTACCGGAGATCTCCCCGCAGACAGCTTCGGCGTGCGGTTCGGGAGAGTCGGGAACGGGGTTATATTTCCACATTGAAGCGGTATGTTCGGTAACGTCGCGGTCGGTAAAAACGTTATTATTTTCCATTCAGACCTCCATATGTTTATGTCAGGGAACGATAACAAATCCCTGCGGAGGAGGGGGAAGTTCGATATTTGCTCCGGGTTTGGCGTCAAGGCTCTTGGAGGACATTTTTACCGAACTTGATACCCATGCAAAGAACTGTGAAAGGTCGCCTGCGGAAAGGTTGTTCATGAACAAAACGCAGTCGGTTATTTCTTTGAGTATCTTTGTATCCGCGTTTGCGCCCGCAGCGCAGGCTATGATATTGGCGGGGTGGGTGCTTTTGAGTTCGGCGGCGGCTTCGCGCCATTCATCGGTGGGCGCACCGTCGGTGAGAATGAAAACGAGAGGTTTCCAGTCGCCTTTCTGCGTTTCGGTGGATCTTCTTACTTCGGAGCGGATACATTCCGAGAGAAGTCTTAATGCTGCGCCGAAAGCCGTTGCGCCGCCTGCGGAAAGCTGCGGTTCCCTGAACATCATAAGTTCGGTAAGGGGAACGACTTGTCTTGCGGCGGAATTGAAGGTTATCACGGAAAGGTAAGCGGTCTCGAGAGCCTGCGGATCTCCGCGCAGTTCGGATATGAGCGCGCGGACGCCGTGTTTTACGGCTTCGATGGGGTCGCCTGCCATTGAGCCGGAAACGTCCAGCAGCAGATAAACGGGGAGTCGTCTTGTAAATTCTGACATAAAGCATACCAGCCTTTCATATATAAAGATCTGTTCCGATCGTACATTTTCAAGATAACATACAATAAAATTATACCTCTTTTTTTACAAAATGTCAATAAAAATTATGATGCCTTCCGCATTTTCCGCGTACCGTATACTTGTCAGACAAAATATGTATAAAAGGCAAAAAATTTGCAGGATTTTTATAAAATGCTTGCAAAACGGGTAAAAATGTATTATCATATAATATGGTGTTGTCGGCGGAAGGTCTGCCCTTTCTCCGGCGTAAATATGTCGTTTACGGAAAGGATCGGTCTATATGAAGCTTACCGAAATGAGCAAAGAAAAACTTACCGCTTTTTTAGATGAATGTACAAAAGAATATGAAGGATATAAGTCAAAAGGCATGAAGCTCGATATGTCAAGGGGAAAGCCCGGTGCGGATCAGCTCGATATCTGTATGCCTATGTTCGATGTTTTTACAAATTCTGCCAGTATGATAACCGAGGACGGCATAGACTGCCGCAATTACGGCGAACTTACGGGGATCTCCGATGCAAAACGCCTTTTCGGTGAACTGCTGGGCGTTTCCAAGGACGAGATAATAATCGGCGGCAACTCGAGCCTTGCCATGATGTACGATACCGTTTCGAGAGCGCTTTCACACGGAGTTTACGGCAGCAAACAGCCTTGGAACAAGTACGAAAAGATAAAATTCCTTTGCCCCGCTCCCGGCTATGACAGGCATTTTGCCATATGCGAGCATTTCGGCATAGAAATGATACCCGTTCCGATGCACTCGGACGGTCCGGATATGGATATGATAGAAAAACTTGTCGCCGAGGACGAGACCATCAAGGGAATATGGTGCGTTCCCCTCTACTCTAACCCGGACGGCATAGCTTATTCCGATGAAGTGGTAAGAAGATTTGCGGATCTTTCTCCGAAAGCCGAAGATTTCCGCATATTCTGGGATAACGCATACTGCGTCCACCACCTGACGGATACTCCCGATCACATTCTCAATATCCTTGACGAGTGCAAAAAAACAGGCAAGGAAAATATGGTGTTTATCTTCGCTTCAACTTCAAAGATCTCTTTCCCCGGCGCGGGAGTCGCGATAATGGCGGGTTCTGCCGCAAATATGAAGCAGATAACCAAGCTTATGGGCATACAGTGCATAAGCTATGACAAGATAAATCAGCTCCGCCATGTAAAATTCTTCAAGAATGTTGACGGCATACTGGCACATATGGAAAAACACAGAGCGATAATCGCTCCGAAGTTCAACATGGTCCTCGATATGCTGAACGAGAATTTCAGCGAACTCGGCATACTTGAATGGAACAAGCCCAACGGCGGTTACTTCGTGTCGGTGAACACTCTTGACGGCTGCGCAAAACGCGTTGTAAAGCTTTGCAAAGAAGCGGGCGTTGTTCTTACCGCCGCGGGAGCAACTTTCCCGTACGGCATCGACCCGAGAGACAGAAACATAAGGATCGCTCCTACATATCCGCCTGTCAGCGAACTTGAAGCTGCGATGAAAATTTTCTGCGTGAGCGTAAAACTTGCTTCCGCCGAAAAACTTCTCGGCTGACAGATACGTTTTCCTCCGGCTCACATCGGCTTTTCGGGCAAAGCTTGTTTTTCCTTTTTTAGGTCTGTGCCTATTTTAAAGTTTTCAACAAACTAAGCGGCTGCAATTTTATTTTGCAGCCGCTGTTGTTTTGCAAGTTTATCAGTTTCTCTCGAAAACAGGCATATACTCAATGGGCGCAGCGACCTTTACGGTCTGACCGCCGTTATGCTTTTCTCCCGTTGATGTGAGAGTCCATGTTCCCGCAGGAAGATATACTTCTCTTTCAAATTGGTTCAGCTGAAGTATCGGCGCAACAAGATACTTTTCACCGAACATATACTGATCGTTGAGTTCCCAGCACTTTTCATCATCGGGGAACTCGTAGAACATCGTTCTTATGAGCGGTGAACCGTTGGTGTGCGCTTCTTCGTAAAGCTTCTTGATGTAATCATGCATACCGATACGGATATCATAATATTTTTTCATTATCTTGTAGTTGTCCTCGCCGTAACTCCAGAGTTCGTTCGGCTGACCTGTGTGGAGATATCCGCCGCCCCAGTCACGATCGTCAAGAGCAGGTATGTTGTAAGGACCTCTGTCGCCGTGCATACGCAGTACTGCTGAATATACCGCGAACTGGTACCATCTGATAAGAAGCTGTCTGAAATCGGGATCGTTTACATCATCGGTCATAAATCCGCCGATATCTGTTGTCCACCAAGGTATTCCCGCAAGTCCCATATTAAGTCCGCACTTGATCTGATCTGCAAACGCTTCAAATGTTGACGGAACATCTCCAGACCATACAACATTTCCGTATTTCTGCGAACCTGCCCATGCGCATCTGAGAAGATTTACAACAGGCTTGCCGTTTTTGATCATTTCATCGTAGAAAACACGGCTGTACATCTGCGGGTACATATTGCTCACTTCAATGGCGGGACCTGCAAAGTACCTGTAGTTCTCGAAATCGTAAACGCCGTAATCCGGTTCGGAATTGTCGAGCCAGAAAGCGTCTATGCCCAGATCGTAATAATTCTTTTTGCAGACGTCCCAGACATATTTGCGTGTTTCGGGATTGAACGGATCTATCTCAACGCAGTCGCCCTGATAGTCATAAGTCTGAGCGGCGCCGCGTTCGGTCTTGATGAGGAGTCCTTTCTCCATCATCTGCCAGAAATTTTCGCTCCGTCTGTCTACGGAAGGCCATACGGAAATGATAACTTTTATGCCCATACTGTGAAGTTCGTCCACCATAGCTTTCGGATCGGGCCAGTATGTTTTGTCGAACTTCCAGTCGCCCTGTACAGTCCAGTGGAAGAAGTCGATAACGATCTGATCTATCTTTATGCCTTCCTTCTGATACTGACGTGCAACGGAAAGCACTTCTTCCTGAGTTCTGTATCTGAGTTTGCACTGCCACAAGCCCATAAGGTCTTCGGGGAACATATCGGCTCTGCCTGTTGCGGCGGTGTAATTTTCGATGATGGTCTTGGGAGTATCGCCGACGGTTATGTAATAGTCCATTTCGCGGGTAGATCTTGCTGTCCATTCGGTGTAGTTGTTTCCGAATGTGGCTCTTCCTACGGCGGGGTTGTTCCAGAGGAAACCGTAACCCATAGATGAAACTGCAAACGGTACGGAGATCTGTGAATTTCTTTGTGCAAGTTCAAGACCGCAGCCTTTGAGATCGAGGCAGCCGTCCTGATATTGACCCATGCCGAAGATCTTTTCGCCCTTATTCGGGTCAAACTTAACATTCAGCGAATATTCAGTTCCGCCGAAAATGCCTTTCCATTCGCGGTTTATAACTTTAAGGCAGCGGCTTTTCGGAGAGATAGTTCCGTCATACATACGGAAATATTCTCTCAGCACAAGTTTATCATCCTTATAGAAAGAAATTATCCCCACAAAGTTAACGACAGCCTTTATCCTGCCGTTGGTTATCGAAGCTATCTCGCGCTTGTCGATATTGCCGTCTCCTGCCCAGTGGTCGATCCATTCGGTCTTGACAACGGGGTCGGTCTTTGCGGGCTTTTCGGTCAGAGCCCACTCATTTCCGGTGAATTTCCCGAGCATAGTGCTGCGTACTCTGAGAGAATCCTTGCCCCACGCTTCGATCCTGAGCATTTCGCCGTTGTTGTAGCATACCAATGCTCCGTTATCGTTTACAAATCTCATATATTGCCCTCCTAAACAAATTTTTGACGTAACGCTGTACATACAACATATTATACCATACACAATGCACTAAAGTCAATAAAATTGTGGAAAATAATTGTTAAAAACGTTTCCGCGGGGAATTATCGGAGTTTGTCAAATATTTCAAAGATCTTTTCTTTTTTTGCCAGACCGTCCGAGAATGCGGTAGCGTTCCCGCAGGCAGTGCCGAGCCTGAACGCGTAACTCGGATCGCCTGTTTTTTCGTATCCCGCGATAAAACCTGCAACCATGGAATCTCCCGCTCCGACGGTGCCGATGACTTTTTCTTTGAGAACGCCCGAGCGGTGCGTGTTCCCGTCTTTGTCGAACAGCAGCGCGCCTTCTCCGCCGAGAGAAACTATTACATTTTCCGCGCCCATGTTTTTAAGTTCGGCGGCATATTTTCCGATATCGTGTTCATCTTTTATATCGGCGCAGAATATTTCCGAAAGTTCCTGTTTATTCGGTTTTATAAGGAACGGTTCGTATTTAAGGGAATTTATCAGCAGATCTTTTGCCGCGTCAACAACGATGCGGATATTTTTGTTTTTTGATCTTTCGAGGATCCTTTCGTATGTATCGGAAGGGAGAGTATTAGGTATGCTGCCTGCCAATATGACCGTATCTCCGTCATTGACGCCGTCAAGTTTATCGAGGAGCAAATTAAATTCTTCCTCGGATATGTCGGGCCCCTGAGCGTTTATTTCGCTTTCAACTTCCGAGCGGAGCTTGATGTTTATTCTTGAAATGCCGCTTTTCAGCCTGATAAGATCGGTCTCGACGCCTTTTTCTGCAAGCCCTTCCTCAATGGCTCTGCCTGTAAATCCTGCCGTGAAGCCGAGCACTCTGCTTTTGACGCCGAGTTCGGAAAGCACGAGAGAGACGTTTATGCCCTTTCCGCCGATACAGTATTCTTCGCTGACGGTGCGGTTGGTAATACCGGGGGTGAAATTTTCGAGCCGCATGGTGTAATCTATTGACGGGTTCAGTGTAACGGTGTATATCATGCCTGTGATCTCCTTTAAAAAATCATTTTCCTTTTATTTCTATGCGGTCAAGTATGCCCTGAACGCTTATATTCTGATGAGTAAGGTACATACGCGTGACATCGCGGATAAAAATTTTGTCCGCGCCTGTTTTTTGGCATATCTCATCTTCGGATCTGCCTTTGTCGATGAGCTTGGTTATTTTTTTGACCAGAGAGTAAGTATCGCTTTCGGATATTTTTGTATCGGGGGAAACGCCTTTTTGCGGCTCGTAAGGTCTTGCATGACCGTAATAAATTTTTTTCGGCTTTAACTTTAAAAGTTTTTCCCAGCTTTCAGCGATCTGCGTGCCTTGGTGCATTTCAAGTTCATACAAAGGCGGGAGGTCGCCCACAAGGAGGATCTTTTCCTTATCGAGCCAAAGTGAGATACTGTCGTCACTATGCCCCGGAGTGTGGAAAATTTCTCCCGAAATGCCGAGTTCCTTTAAAAATCCGCGGCTTTTTCCGATGGGGAACGTTCTTATTCCCGCATCGACAACGGGGATAAAATCCTTATTATTTTCCTTTTCAAAAATATGATCCGAACTGTGTATATATCCGCTCTGGACGTCGGCAGCGGCAATCATGCAGCCTTTTGCGGCGATCTCGCCGGCTATTCCCATATGATCCGGGTGAAAATGCGATATAAGCAGATATTTTATGCTTTGGAGAGAGATATTATTTTCGCCTAATGCTTTGCAGAACGCGGGGAAAGTTCCCGCCCAGCCGGTGTCAAAAAGCAGGTTTCCCTTTTTCCCGTGTATGACATATGTATTTGTGGCTGAATATTTTATTTCCGTTACCATAAAATTTACCTCTTGAACAAGATCTTCACGCGTTTTAATAATTATACTATATTTTTTGCCGCTTTTCAAGGACAATGGGGAAAAAACATTCAGCTTGTCAAAAAAGTTTTTAACAATTTTGCGCGCAGCGCAAAATTGAAAAGCTGGTCCAGCGCAGCCGCGCTGGCGGGGTCAAGGGGCGGAGCCCTTGCCGCCGTCCGCAGACGGCGGAATCCCCCTTACGAAGGCACCTCTGCAAAGGGGTGAATTGCCGCCCTTTGGGCGGCAAGAGGGGAACGCTTCTGCAAAAAACAAACTTCGTTTGTTTGAGAGCGTTCCCCTTGGCATTAACGGCTAATACAATTTAAGCTTTGCAAAACAGCCCGGTGAGCTGTTTTGCAATACAGAACAATTTGTTTTTCTAAAAAAATAATTAGTTTTTGACAACAAATTATATTATTCTTTATCGACAAGCTGAACTTTGATACTTTTGTAAAATTTGATAAAAAAAGTTCAAAAACTCTTGACATTTTATAAAATTTGTTGTAAAATAAAACGTGTATAAATCTTATGGGCGGTGTTAAAATATGGCAAAATTAAAAATTTCGGTAACAAAGTTGGGCGTCAATATCGTTCTGTTAGCCGACGCCATGCTGCTTATAGTTGCAGCGGCTATAACTGTCGGCTTTGTGGCGCTCTTTACGATAGCCGAAACAGAAACTCTTCAGGAAGCTTCTCTGGTGGCTACCAATGTTCTGGAGTTTACCATCAACTCTAAAGAGGAAGAAGCTGCTATGATAGCCGAACGGCTTTCCGGCGATACTTCCTTCAAAGGCGCGGTAATGAAAGGCGACACTTCCAAGATCGCTTCTTTATGGGACGGCGTAAGCAAATCCGAAGCTATGTTCGGTATCGTTGCCGATAATAACGGCAATATAAAGTATAAAAGCGATAACTGCACGCTTTCCGATGAGAGCCTTTCAAACATTACCGGTTCACAGGGGAACGGTATGTTCAAAGACTCAAAAGCGGATCTCTATTACCGCAGCATATCCAGATCGGATAACGCGATAATAATCGTCGGCTTTTTGTACAGCGACTACTCAATGGTAGATGAAGTAAAAGCCCAGACAGACGCTCAGGTCACGATCTTCAGCGATAATATGAGAATATCCACAACACTTATCGGCGATGACGGAAACAGGGCTGTCGGCACGGAAATGAATAAGGAAATTTACGATAAAGTCGTTTCCGGCGGCGAATCCTATGTTCTCGAGACCGAACTTTTCGGCGATAAATATATGGCTCGGTATACTCCGCTGACAGACGGTTCGGGACAGATATTGGGCGCGCTTTTTGCCGGTTCGCCTATGAAGACTATGATCGAGAACCGCTCAAAAGCTATGGCTACGGGAATTACCATCGCGGTCGTAATGCTTGCGATAACAATGCTCACGCTTACGGGATATGTTGCGGTAAAAATATCCTATCCGCTCAAAGAAGTCAAAGGCATGGCGGAAGGAATGGAACGCGGCGATCTTCATCAGAATATCGATCTCAGCGATATTGCAAAGAACGAGATCGGCGAACTTGCATCGCTTATTTCCTCGGCAATAGGAAAGATAGGCGGATATGTGAGCGATATATCAAGCATGATGAACGAAATGTCGGAAGGCAATTTCGGTTATCAGTCCGATATCGAATATAAAGGCGATTTTGTGAGCATCGGACAGTCGGCAGAGGCTCTCCGCGAGAAGATGAAAGATGTTATAGAAAGCATCAACATTTCTTCCGATGAAGTATACAGCGGTTCGGAACAGATCGCGAACGGCGCGTCCGTACTTGCGGACGGCACTACGAGACAGGCTGCCGCAGCACAGGAACTTTCGATATCCTTGGAAGACATATCGCATAACATCAGTCTTAATGCGGAAAATGCCGAAAAAGCACGCGAACTTTCAAACAGTTCCATCAACATGGTAAACGATCAGAATGACGAAATAGCAAGAATGCTCGTTGCGATGAAGAATATCGAAAGCAGCGCGTCGGAAATAAACAACATCATCAATACTATCGAAGATATCGCTTTCCAGACGAATATACTTGCACTTAACGCAGCAGTTGAAGCTGCAAGGGCAGGCGAGGCAGGAAAAGGATTTGCGGTCGTTGCCGACGAAGTACGGAACCTTGCCAACAAATCCGCCGAAGCTGCAAAGAATACTTCCGAACTTATCGGCGGCTGTATAGAAGCTGTTGAAAACGGTTCTTCCATAGCCGGAAAGACTGCGGAAGCCATGAAGCGGGTCATCGAAATAACCAACGAGACCAACGGACTTATCGAGGGCATAACCAATCAGACCATCGAACAGGAGAAGTCCGTTCATCAGGTAAAACAGGGAATAGACCGGATCACCGACGTTATCACGCAAAACAGTGCTACCGCAGAGGAAAGCGCTGCAAGCTGCGAAGAACTCAACGCGCAGGCGTTAACGCTCAGGGACAAGATATCTGTTTTCCATGTTTAAAATTTGTGATAATGATTTTTATGAACGCCGTGCTTTTTGGTGCGGCGTTTTTCTTTGTTGTAAAAAATCAGTAAAATATAATAAGAATATTATTAAAATTTGTAATATTCAACAAAATGTTCATAAGCCTATTGACAAGTATGTCACGCCGTGATATACTCAAAGCATGATATATGTCACGGTACGACATATCGAGCCGTGACAGAATAAATTCTAAAAAGGAGAATTACCATGAATAATGTTTTGGAACAATTTATCGGCAAGGAATGTATCGTTTACACCATAAACAGTTCGACAGTGGTCACGGGAACGATAACTTCCGTGGAAAACGGCTGGCTCACCGTCAAGCCTTTCAAAAGTGAAGAGGTACAGGCCGTCAACTGCGAATATGTTACCTATATCCGCGAATATCCAAGAAATAAAAAAGGCAAACGAAAAGAAATATTCTATTGATCGGAGGGATAATGATGAATTATCCGACATGGTACATAATATGGTTCATAATAATTTTTTGCATTATACTGCCGATGCTCCGTGAAAAAAATACGATCATACAGCTGATATCAAAAAAGCACCGCGAAAAAAATATAAATAATATTATGGAAATAATTCCTGCGTATTTCGGGAAAGAATGTAATATAAAAATTCCGGACAAAACGTTAAAAGGCGTTCCCGAAGCTGCGGAAAACGGCTGGGTAGCTATGCGGATAAACGGGGAATTACAGATAATAAACGGTAAATATATCTTCGGGATAACTTTGATAAAATAAATTTAAGAACAGGAGGATATTTTCTTGCTTGACATTGAAAAATTAAAAAAGAATTATCTTCCCATGACGGAGACTGCGTTTTATATACTGCTTTCGTTAAGCGAACCGAGACACGGTTACGGGATCGCAAAATATGTTTCCGAACTCACGGAAAACCGCATAAAATTAGGTTCGGGAACTATTTACGGAACACTTACAAAAATGCAGCGGGACGGTCTTATCCGCATATTTGACGACAGCGATAAAAAAGTAATTTACGAAATTACCGAAAACGGAGCAGAACTTCTGCGCGCCGAGATCGCACGTATAAAATGCCTTTACTCCGATGCGGCAAGGGAAGAAAATAAATTTGACATTATTGGAGGAAAATAATATGAAAAAGAAATTTTTCCCGCTATGGTTCATAAACGTAATTAATACCGAAGAAAAACTTATGAAACTTTCCGGAAACGGTCTGCACCTTTCGGATATGTCTTACGGCGCGGGAATTTTTACTTTTGAAAATGGGGAAAATAAAAAGGAGCGTTACCGCATTTGTCTTTCAAAAAACTGCGGCGGCGAACCTCCCAAAGGGCTTGCGGCTTCGGGCTGGGAAAAGGTCTGCGGCGGGAAAAATTATTACGTTGTGAAAAATCCCGATCCCGATGTTGAAAATGTTCCGTCCTATGAAAAGTGGAAATCCCGTGTGCGAATTTCGCTTTATATCGCGATCTTGTTTTTATGCTTTGGTCTGGGAATGTGTATAGGGTATCTTTCCGCCTTTTCGGAAAAAATAGCAGAAGGAAAAGATATTAATATATATTCGTTTATTTTTCCTGCGGTATTATTTATTATTGGTGCGATTTTCGTTACGCTGCTTTTTATAAGCAACAGAAAACTTGCAAAAACAGACACCGATCTCGGCTTAAAAGGAAAAGTCCTGAAAACCGTTCCGAAAGAAAATTTTATTTACACTCCCGAAGAAGAAAAACAAATGCTCAAAGACGGAAAAATGATAAAGAAAGCTTCGTTAGGCTGGTTTTACGCGCCGGATAAAGCAGCGGAACTGGTCGAAAAAATGGGTCTGGAAGGCTGGAAATTCTACCGTTTCAACGAATTGGGAACAATACTTTATTTTGTAAAAAACGAACCGTGCAGAATTAAATTTGTTGTTGACTATCAGAACGAATTCAGCGATGAATATTTCGCAAGCGCAAAAGAAGACGGCTGGAATCTTGAATTCACGTCTGTAACAAGGTTACAGGGTTTCAGTATATGGACAAAAGAGTACGGCGAAAATGAGGACGAGCCCGAATTTTACAGCGACAATGAAACTCGTCTCAAACACGCGCGGCGAATGGCACTTACATTTGGTCTGACGTTCCTGATCTGTATAAGCATGATAATATTCAGCATTGCAATGATATTTATTGATGAAGATTATACCGGCATTTTACCTATTGTACCTGTATTGCTTGTTATCGGTTATACTGCTTTAGTAGCGGAATTCGGATTCTTTGCATCAAAAACGATAGGTTTTTACATACGCACGAAACGAAAATATGACAATAAAAATTAAAAGGAGGATATTTTATGGAGGATAATAATTTTATTGAAAATAACGCATCATTTCCGCAGTTCCCGCCCGTGCAGGAAATTCCCGATCCGAAAATGTTACGGAAACGCATTAAAAAAGGTTACGGTTGGTCGGGACTTTCAATGGTATGTCAGTTTTTTATAATGATGGGATTTGCAATACTTGCATCAACAATTTATTCCGAGATCGCAATTTCTGGTTTTATAGCGGATAATCCGGGAGCTACACAGAAGCAGATCATGGAGTTCAGCAGCTCTTTAAGCGGAAACGCACGCTATATAATAACGGTAAATGCGCTTAGTTATCTTATTGCAAATATAGCCGCCGTCGCAGGAGGAATAGGCGCCACAAAAAAATTTAAATTAAAAGAATTTTTCGG
>CANQPX010000034.1 GCA_947625915.1 uncultured Clostridia bacterium | reverse complement strand
GTATTATATGATGTTCTTGAAATTTTAAGCAAAAAGAAAAAATGTCAAATAAAACATTATTGTATAATGCAAAACGACGTGATGAAATACAGAACATAACATTAAGTTTATTATAATGTATAAAAACGTTGAAAAAACTTTATATATAGCTATATATTTCATTTGCATTCTTTTATACAAAAATACCGATAGGTTGTTTCTGTCGGTATTTTTACACTTAATCTATGTTTTATTATAGTCATGATCTGCTTGATTTTATGTTGCACTATGAACAAAATTCATAAGAGCGTAAATACCATTCAAAAACTCAGCAGCGATGACAGCATCAAAGAGATGATCCGTCTCCGCGAAGAAGCGGATCTTCTGGAAAATACAAGACTTTACAACGCCGAGAAAAGGGGCAGAGCAGAAGGTATTGCACAGGGCAGAGCAGAAGGTATTGCACAAGGCTTTGAAAGCCTTATAGCAGGCATGAAAGCCGCAGGACTTACAGAAGAACAAATAACCGCTGCCATAAATGCTGCAAAAAAATTGTAAATACAGAGGATATTATTTTATGGAAACCAATCATTCCACACAGGAATTAATTAAAGACAAAACACAGGAGATGATCCGTCTCCGCGAAGAAGCGGATCTTCTGGAAAACACAAGACTTTACAACGCTGAAAAAAGAGGCAGAGCAGAAGGTATTGCACAGGGCAGAGCAGAGGGCTTTGAAAGCCTTATAGCAGGCATGAAAGCCGCAGGACTTACAGAAGAACAAATAACCGCTGCCATAAATGCTGCAAAAAAATTGTAAACAACGACTTAAAGCCGTTTAAAAAATCAAGGCGCTGCATGACCTGTGCAGCGCCTTATTTGTCGTTTTCAAGATATGTAATGCCGACAACAGTTATATTATCATCGCTGCCGCCCGATTTTGCACGCTCGACCATGTCCGCAAGACGATGAGAAAGTTTTTTCGGCAATGCCAATATCTCCTCCATATCTCCAAGTGTTACATGATCCGAAAGCCCGTCGCTGCAAATCATTATTATATCCCCATGGACAAATCCCCCGCTTATCTCCTCGATCTGGGGCTCGGGATCCTGTACAAGATTACCTATGACCGGGAAAATTATATTTTTCCGCGAATGATTTATCCTTTGCTCCGGAGTGATATGCCCCTGTTCATACAAAAGCTGAACTAATGACTGATCTCTTGAAAGCTGCTTTATCCTGCCGCCTCTGTAAAGGTACATTCTTGAATCGCCCGCATTAATCATGACTGCCCTGCCGTTCGGTTCAACGGAAAGCGCACAAAGCGTTGTCTGCATATTTTCTGTCTTGTGAGAAATGCCGTATTTCCGAAGATCGTTATGAACGGACAGGATCTTTTGCTCATAATCTGATCTTTCCGAAGGCTTGAAAGACGAAAGCAGTTTCAGCGCAAGCCCGGAAGCAACTTCTCCGGAAGTTTCTCCGGCTACTCCGTCTGCTACAGCCGCAAACAGCGGAGCTTTTATATGACATTCGGTTTGTGATGCGGTCATTACCTTATGATCTATAAGAAAAGCGTCTTCGTTGTGGTCACGGACCGTACCCGCATCGGTTATCCCGCAGCAGTAAAACATCGGCAAACTCCCTTCGGATAAAATAACATATCTATTATACCTCATGTCCGCCGACTTTTCAAGTAGATATACAAAAATTGTCCGCACTTCGGAAAAATTATCCTCCCGCAGCCGCTTTTGCCCTTGCAATGTACGGCAAAATGTGATATAATAGTTTCATGAATCGCATTTTTGAAAGGATGGATATGCCCATGGCGATCGTTATTGCAGTCGCAAACCAGAAAGGCGGTGTCGGTAAATCCACTACCGTTGTCAACCTTGCCGCCTGCCTCGGCATGAAAAATAAAAAAGTCCTCTGCGTCGACATGGACGCTCAGGGAAATACTACCAGCAGCTTCGGGATAAAAAAGAAAAGCGTTGAGATATCCACATATGATGTCCTGCTCGGTCTGCGCAGGATAAATGAAGCCGTTATCAAAACCGATTTTAAAAACGTTTCCCTTGTCCCCGCTACGTCCGCTCTCGCCGCTGCCGATATCGAACTCATAGAAGTGGACAATATGCAGAAACGTATGAAAATGCAGATCCTTACCATAAAACAGGATTATGACTACATACTTCTCGACTGCCCGCCGTCATTGTCGCTTATCCCGATAAACGCGCTCTGTGCCTGCGATACGGTGCTCGTTCCAATGACCTGCGAATATTTTGCCCTTGAAGGACTTTCACAGCTCGTGGAATCTATCCGCCTTGTAAAACAAAGATATAACCCCACCATAGACATCGAAGGCATACTTTTCACAATGTTCGACAGCCGCCTTAACCTTACGGCACAAGTCGTAAATGAAGTAAAAAGACATTTCCCCAAAAAGACCTTTAATACCGTTATCCCGCGCAACGTCCGCATAAGCGAAGCCCCAAGCTTCGGAAAACCCGTTGTATATTACGACAAGGCTTCCCGCGGAGCGGAAGCATACGAAGCGTTCACCGCCGAATTTCTCAAACGTCACAAAGAACAGACTAAAGCATGATACGCTTTTTATCGAAAGGAGAACACCAAATGGCTAAGAAAAAAGCACTTGGACAAGGACTTGACGCACTTTTCGGCGATAATACGGGCGAGGACGCAGGCGGAACTCAGACTTTGCGTATGTCGGATATTGAACCTAACAGAAATCAGCCCCGTCAGCATTTTGATGATAACGCCATTGCGGAACTTGCAGACAGTATCCGTCAGCACGGACTTATACAACCGATAGTTGTACGCCCCCTTGAACAGGGCTACCAGATAGTTGCGGGAGAACGCCGCTGGCGAGCCTGCCGTATGCTCGGCATGAGCGAAGTACCCGCGATAATAAAAGAATTTACCGATTCCGAGACCGCCCAGATCGCACTTATAGAAAATATCCAGCGCGAAGACCTGAACCCTATTGAAGAAGCTTCCGCTTTCCGCGCGCTTATGGATGAATACAATATGACGCAGGAGGAACTTTCCAAAGCCGTCGGCAGATCCCGTTCGGCGATCGCAAATTCGGTGCGTTTGCTCAATCTTCCCGAAGAAATAATTGAAATGATAAAGAAGCGTGAGATCTCCGTTGGTCAGGCAAAGGCTCTTTCCGCCGCAGAGACTGAGGAAGAAATGCTTTCCCTTGCAAAAGAAGCGTCTGCGGGGAAGATAACCGTCCGCGGCATAGAAAAGCTTCTTTCGGGCAAAAAGTCGGGAGAAACCGCTGCGGAAAAGCCTGCTCCCGCACAGAAAGAAAAAGACAAAGAAGTTCGCCAAGGCATGAATTTCATGACGGAAATGCAGTTAAGTCTTGAACATCATCTTGGCAGCAAAGTAAAGATAGTTTCCAAAGACGGTGAAGCGGGAAGTATAACGATAGATTTTTACAGCAAAGACGAACTAAGCGAG
The DNA here is from genome assembly GCA_947625915.1 of uncultured Clostridia bacterium. Lineage (GTDB taxonomy): Bacteria > Bacillota > Clostridia > Oscillospirales > Ruminococcaceae > RGIG8773. The sequence goes on along the minus strand of CANQPX010000034.1, from coordinate 20,604 downwards.
ATCGCAGACAAGCTGACAATGTATTAAACTTTCTAAAATTGTTATAAAATATTCGCGGACAAACTAAATAGCGAAAAACAAAACTTTGCCCGAAAAGCTGGTCCAGCGCAGCCGCGCTGGTGGGGTCTGAGGGAAAAACGAATGCTTCGCATTCGTCTAAGCCCCTTGTCGCGCAAACGAACGCAGTTCGTTTTTCGCAGTAGCGCGAAATTCCCCTTACGAAGGCGCCTCTGCAAAGGGTGTGAATAAAACGACGCAAGCGTCGTTTCAACCGAAGGTTGCAAGAGGGGAACGCTCTGCAAGAGAGAGCGTTCCCCTTGGCATTAACCGGTTTTTGTAATTTATGCCTTGCAAAACAGCCCGGTGAGCTGTTTTGCAATACAGATCAATTGGTTTTGTCCAAAAACATTTAATTGTAAAATAAAAACTAAATTAAAAAATTATACCCCGGGAGGTCTTAAAAATGATAAGAGATATCCAACAGGAAATATTAAAATTGAAAAAAGAAAAAAATATCACCATTCTTGCCCACAGCTACCAAGCCGAGGAAATACAGGAGATCGCCGACTATACAGGCGACAGCTTCAGACTTTCCGAACTTGCCGCAACTGATCCAAACAAAACCGTCATAATGTGCGGCGTGCATTTTATGGCTGAGACCTGTAAACTGCTTTCCCCCGAAAAAAAAGTCATTCTCGCCAAGGAAGGCTGCAGCTGCCCTATGGCGGAACAGCTATCCGCCGATGAACTGCGGCAATTGAAAAAAATGTACCCCGAACATACAGTTGTCGCTTACATAAACACTACCGCGGAACTCAAGACCGAATGTGATGTATGCGTCACTTCATCATCTGCGGTGGAAATTTGCAGAAAAATAGAAAATAACAAGATCCTCTTTATCCCCGACTGCAACCTCGGCTCTTATGTTGCCGATCAGCTGCCCGAAAAGGAAATAAAACTCATTCAGGGCGGCTGTCCTATCCATGCTGCGGTAAGAGAAAAAGACGTTCTTAACGAAAAGGAAAAACACCCGAACGCACTTGTTCTCGTTCACCCGGAATGTGTTCCCGCAGTTACGAAACACGCCGACTATATCGGCTCAACAAGCGGCATAGCAAATTACGCCGTCAAGTCCGATGCAAAAGAATTCATCATCGGCACGGAAATTTCAATTGCGGAACATTTACAGTATATCTGCCCCGACAAAGAATTCTATCCGCTTTCAAAGCATCTTATCTGCCCGAACATGAAGCGCACTACCCTTCCCGATGTTTACAAAGCGCTTAACGGCGGCGGTGCAGAAATAGAAATGCCCCCCGAGGTAATGAAAAAAGCACGGATATGCATAGACCGTATGCTTGAATTGGGACAGTAATTTTATAAATTGATCTTTTGCAAAAGAAAAAGAATATGATCTCAGAATGGGAAGTCCTCGGTCAGACAAGATCTGTCCGCAGACTTCCCTTTTATTTTTTGCTGCGTGAAAATTTGTCAGTCTGTCGAAAAAGTTTTTAACAATTTTGCGCGCAGCGCAAAATTGAAAAGCTGATCCAGCGCAGCCGCGCTGGTGGGGTCTGAGGGAAAAACGAATGCTTCGCATTCGTCTAAGCCCTCGTCGCGCAAACGAACGCAGTTCGTTTTTCGCTGTAGCGCGAAATTCCCCTTACGAAGGCGCCTCTGCAAAGGGGTGAATTGCAACCGAAGGTTGCAAGAGGGGAACGCTCTGCAAGAGAGAGCGTTCCCCTTGGCATTAACGATCAATTGTAATTTAAGCCTTGCAAAACAGCCCGGTGAGCTGTTTGGCAATACAGAGCAATTTGTTTTACTAAAAAATGATCCATTGTTTAACAGCAAACTATATTATGCTTTATCGACAAGCTGAATTGTAATAACTTTTTTCAAAATTATCGGTTTTGACAAATATCTTCCTTAAAACGTGCAATAATATACTTGCCGGAAAAATTTTTCCAAGCAATTTTTTTATGTTTTTTTGAAAGGCAGTTCCTATGTTCAATACGGATATTTTTACGAAAAAAGCCGCTTCTGTCATTAACCGCGCTTTCCGCACCGCCGGAGACCTCGGGCATACCTATATGGGCAGCGAACATCTGCTCCTTGCTCTTATCGGCGAACAGGGCAGCGCGTCCGCAGGCATTTTCCGCGCCTGCGGGATAAAAGAGGAGACCGTTCTTTGCCGTATAAATATGCTCATCGGCAGAGGTGAACCCTGTACCGTCGATCGTGCGTCAATGACGCCTTCCGCAAAGCATATCCTCGAAAACGCTTTCGTTATCGCAGCTTCAAACGGCAGCAAACTCGCAGGTACGGAACATCTCCTGCTCTCACTTCTCAGAGAAAACGACTGTACCGCCGTAAAAATTATCGAGGATATCGGCGGCAGCATAAACAAACTCTCGGGAGCCTGTACGGCTTCTTCCGTTCCCGCGGGAGGATATGCGCCCAAAACTCCCACCCTTATGAAATACGGAAAAGATCTTACCCAAGCTGCGAGAGAACATAAATTTGACCCTGTTTTCTGCCGTGAAAAGGAGATCGAACGCGTTATACAAATACTTTCCCGCAGAACGAAAAACAACCCCTGCCTTGTGGGAGAAGCAGGCGTGGGAAAAACAGCCGTTGCAGAGGGGATAGCCGTAATGCTCGCGGAAGGCAGAGTCCCCGAAGCGATACGCGGCAAACAATTGGTCTCTCTCAGTCTTACCGCGATGCTCGCAGGCGCAAAGTACCGCGGCGATTTCGAGGAACGCATAAAACAGTGCATTGATGAAGTTATCGCAAACGGAAATATGATACTCTTTATAGACGAACTGCATACCATTGTCGGCGCAGGCGCAGCCGAGGGCGCGATAGACGCGGCAAATATCCTTAAACCGCAGCTTGCCAGAGGAGAACTCCGCGTGATAGGCGCTACCACTGCCGCAGAATACCGCAAATTCATCGAAAAAGACAACGCCCTTGAAAGGCGTTTCCAACAAGTCTTTATAAAAGAACCCACCGAAACCGAAGCCGTCAGGATCATAAGCGGGTCAAAACATTGTTACGAGGAGTTCCACCGCGTTGTCATTACGGACGAAGCAGTCCGCGCGGCGGTATCATATTCCATAAGATATCAGCCGGAAAGATTTCTCCCCGATAAAGCTATAGATCTCATAGACGAAGCCGCTTCAAGAGCAAGAATGAAAGCCTCAGCTTCTCCGCAGACTCTGGGCGAACTTGCTGAAAGCCTTAAAAGAATGCTTGAAAAACAGACCGAAACAAAAATCGCCGTTTCCCCGAAAAAAGACGGCGGAAATTACCCCAGTTGGTACAGCGACAGCGAAGCAAGGACGATTTACATCACCGATGAAAACATTGCCGAAGTGGTCTCCGATGCTACAGGCATACCGCTGAAAAGAATAACCGCCGATGAAAGCAGACGGCTCCTTGAACTTGAAAACGAACTTAAATTATCCGTCATCGGACAGGACGCGGCTGTCCATGCTGTTGCCGACGCGGTAAGGCGAAGCAGAGCGGGACTGAAAGATCCCGCCCGTCCCGTAGGCTGTTTCCTTTTCACGGGACCGTCAGGCGCGGGAAAAACAGAACTCTCAAAAGCGCTTGCGGCATCACTTTTCGGCACGGAAGACGCGCTTATCCGCTTCGATATGTCGGAATATATGGAGAAACACAGCGTCAGCAAACTTATCGGTGCGCCGCCGGGATATGTTGGCTGCGAAGAAGGCGGACAGCTCACCGAAAAAGTCCGCCGCAAGCCTTACAGCGTCATACTTTTTGACGAGATAGAAAAAGCTCACAGCGATATAAGCAACATTCTTCTCCAGATAATGGAGGACGGCATACTGACGGATAATTCGGGCAGGCGCGTAAGTTTCCGCAGTGCGGTGGTGATCCTTACTTCCAACATCGGCGCGGAACTTATCACGGAAAAAAATATGCTCGGTTTTTCGGCTGACGGCACGCAGGGAGACGTTCGGGAAGATGTTATAAAAAAAGTGCGTGAAAATTTCCGTCCCGAACTTATCGGCAGACTTGATGAGATAATAGTTTTCAATCGTCTCGGAAAGAACGAGTTAAAAAGTATTGCCCGCAAGCTTCTTTCGGGCATACAAAAACGCGCGGAAGATATGGATATCTCCCTCGAGTTCAGTGATGAAGCGATATCCGCCATCGCCGATGAGAGCCAAGACCGCACAGGCGCCCGCAGACTGCGGAGAAATATCGCTTCAAAAGTCGAAAGTATGCTTTCGGGAAAGATCCTTGACGGCTCGCTGAAAAGAGGAGACAAAGCTGTCGTTTTCTCGGACGGAAAAGAATTTTATGTAAAAGTTTCACAATTGCAGCAATAAAACTGCCGAGAGTTTCACAAAAAATAAACAAAAAATACACGCCTTTTTGTTGATAGATATTAGCATATGTGGTATATTTAAAGCAAATGACCGAAGAAATTTTTATTATTCTTTTATCGGTTTTCAGGAGGTAATTTTTATGAAAAAATTTGTTTGCTCTGTATGCGGCTATGTTTATGAGGGAGAAAGCCTTCCCGCAGATTTCAAATGTCCTCAGTGTAAAGCTCCCGCTTCTAAGTTCAACGAAGCTGCTGCGGACAAGCTGAACTGGGCTTGTGAGCACGTTGTAGGCATCGGAAAAGAAGGCGCAGATGCTGAGATCATCGAAGGTCTTAATCAGAATTTCACCGGAGAATGCACCGAAGTCGGAATGTATCTTGCGATGGCAAGAGTAGCGTTCCGCGAGGGTTATCCCGAGATCGGTCTTTACTATGAAAAGGCTGCATATGAAGAAGCTGAACACGCTGCCAAGTTTGCTGAACTTCTCGGGGATGTTGTCACCGATTCCACCAAGAAAAATCTTGAAATGCGTGTTATGGCTGAGAACGGAGCCTGCGAAGGCAAGCTGAAACTTGCATCAAAAGCAAAGCAGATGGGTCTGGACGCTATCCATGACACCGTTCACGAGATGGCAAAGGACGAAGCTCGTCACGGCTGCGGATTTGAAGGACTTCTCAAGAGATATTTCGGTTAATTTTGCTTGAACAAGATAAACAGCCCCGACAGTTGTCCTGTCGGGGCTGAGTTTGTAGAAAAAGTATTTACAAAGTATAAGTATAGTTCGTTGTCAAACAACTCACAGGGTTGTTTGACAAGGCATAAATTATAATAACCGTTAATGCCAAGGGGAACGCTCTCTCTTGCAGAGCGTTCCCCTCTTGCCGCTTGCAGCGGAAACGACGCTTGCGTCGTTTTATTCACACCCTTTGCAGAGGCGCCTTCGTAAGGGGAATTTCGTCGTCTGCGGACGACGACCAAAGGCTCTGCCTTTGGAAACCGCCAGCGCGGCTGCGCTGGACCAGCTTTTCGGGCAAAGTTTTGTTTTTCGCTATTTAGTTTGTCCGCGCCGATTTTCATTAAAAACGCTCCCCTGCTTTCGCAAGGGAGCGTTCGTTATCTCGCTTTTCCGGAAAAATTATGCGTTGTCCTTGATAGCAGCCTGTGCAGCAGCAAGACGTGCGATAGGAACACGGAAAGGTGAGCAGGATACATAATCCAGACCAATTCTGTGGCAGAACTCAACAGATGTGGGATCTCCGCCATGCTCACCGCAGATACCGCAGTGAAGCTTCGGATTAACGGGCTTGCCAAGCTTGATAGCCATTTCCATCAGCTTGCCGACACCTGTCTGATCAAGTTTCGCGAACGGATCGTTCTCAAAGATCTTAGCGTCATAGTATGCGCCAAGGAACTTGCCTGCGTCATCACGTGAGAAGCCGAATGTCATCTGAGTAAGGTCGTTTGTACCGAAGCAGAAGAAGTCAGCTTCCTTGGCAATATCATCAGCTGTAAGAGCAGCACGAGGGATCTCGATCATTGTACCAACTTCATACTTGAGGTCGGAACCTGCTGCCTTGATAACTTCATCAGCAGTCTCAACAACAGTTTTCTTAACATATTTCAATTCCTTGACTTCGCCTACCAGAGGGATCATGATCTCAGGCTCAACGTTCCAGTCGGGGTGTTTCTTCTTAACATTTATAGCAGCCTTGATAACAGCCTTTGTCTGCATCTTTGCGATCTCGGGATATGTTACCGCAAGACGGCATCCTCTGTGACCCATCATCGGGTTGAACTCGTGGAGCGAATCAATGATAGCCTTGATAGTCTCAACGGACTTGCCCTGAGCCTTTGCAAGAGCCTCAATGTCAGCTTCTTCTGTAGGAACGAATTCATGGAGAGGAGGATCGAGGAAACGGATCGTAACAGGGTTGCCCTCGAGAGCCTCATAGAGAGCCTCAAAGTCAGCCTGCTGCATAGGTTCGATCTTAGCAAGAGCAGCTTCTCTCTCTTCAACTGTATCCGAGCAGATCATCTCACGGAAAGCAGCGATTCTCTGTGGATCAAAGAACATATGCTCTGTACGGCAAAGACCGATGCCTTCTGCGCCGAGTTCACGAGCCTTCTGAGCGTCCTTAGGAGTATCTGCGTTAGTTCTTACTTTAAGTTTTCTGTACTTATCAGCCCAAGCCATGATCCTGCCGAACTCACCTGCGATAGTAGCGTCAACAGTGGGGATCTGACCGTCATAAATGTTACCTGTAGAACCGTCGATGGAGATCCAGTCGCCTTCATGGTAGGTCTTGCCTGCCAGCTCGAACTTCTTGTTTTCCTCGTCCATTGTGATCTCGGAGCAGCCGGAAACGCAGCAAGTACCCATTCCGCGGGCAACAACAGCAGCGTGTGAAGTCATACCGCCGCGGACTGTCAGGATACCCTGAGAAGCCTTCATACCGGTGATATCTTCAGGAGATGTTTCCAGACGAACAAGAACGACTTTCTTGCCCTGTGCCTTCCAAGCTTCCGCATCGTCAGCTGTAAATACGATCTGACCGCAGGCAGCTCCCGGAGAAGCACCCAAGCCCTTGCCGACGGGTGTTGCAGCTTTAAGAGCCTTTGCGTCGAACTGCGGGTGGAGCAGAGTATCGAGGTTTCTGGGGTCGATCATAGCAACAGCTTCCTGCTCTGTTCTCATGCCTTCGTCAACGAGATCGCAGGCGATCTTGAGAGCAGCCTGAGCGGTTCTCTTACCGTTACGGGTCTGGAGCATATAGAGGTGACCGTGTTCAACGGTGAACTCCATATCCTGCATATCTCTGTAGTGATTTTCGAGTTTAGCGCAAACGTCCTTGAAGTCCTCGAAAGCCTTGGGGAACTTAGTAGCCATTTCATCGATCTTCATAGGAGTACGAACGCCTGCAACAACGTCCTCGCCCTGAGCGTTTGTAAGGAATTCGCCCATGAGTTTCTTTTCGCCTGTAGCAGGATCACGTGTGAACGCAACGCCTGTACCGCAGTCGTCGCCCATATTTCCGAATGCCATTGACTGAACGTTAACGGCAGTACCCCAAGAGTAAGGGATATCGTTATCGCGGCGGTAAACATTTGCACGGGGGTTGTCCCATGAACGGAAAACAGCCTTTACAGCGCCCATGAGCTGTTCCTTAGGATCGGAGGGGAAGTCCGAACCGATCTTTGATTTATATTCAGCCTTGAACTGATTAGCAAGTTCTTTAAGGTCGTCAGCGGTAAGTTCAACGTCCTGTTTAACGCCTTTCTTAGCCTTCATTTCATCTATGAGCTGCTCGAAGTATTTCTTGCCGACTTCCATAACTACATCGGAATACATCTGGATAAATCTTCTGTAGCAGTCCCAAGCCCAGCGGGGGTTGCCTGATTTTTCAGCGATAACGTTAACAACGTCCTCGTTAAGACCCAAATTAAGGATGGTGTCCATCATACCGGGCATGGAAGCTCTTGCGCCGGAACGTACCGATACCAACAGCGGATTTTCCTTATCTCCGAATTTCTTGCCTGTGATCTTTTCCATTTTGCCGATGTACTCATTGATCTCGGCGAATATCTCATCATTGATCTTTCTTCCGTCCTCATAGTACTGTGTGCAAGCCTCAGTGGTGATAGTGAAGCCCTGCGGAACTCTTTCCGCGCCGAATATCTTGGTCATTTCAGCGAGGTTAGCGCCCTTACCGCCGAGGAGCTCTCTCATATCGGCATTACCTTCCGAAAAGAGATAACAATATTTTTTTGCCATTGGTATTACCTCCAAATAAAAATTTTGAACACCGCAGCAGCGCCGACGCGGAGACATCGGACGATACAAACGGTCATAAACATATTATAGCAGATTTTTTATCTATTTTCCATACGGAATAGCAGGAAATTTACAGCATATTTTTTGTACATTTTGCACAATAAATCGCCGTTTGAAAGAAAACAGCAAAATTCGCTTGAAAAATTCTGTAAAATATGTCATAATAGATGTGTATTGAATGTATCGTTGATATGTGTTTTTATGTATCAAATCTTATATATCATGGAGGATCATGCTATGAGTAATCCGTCTTCCTGCGCCGTCATTCTTGCCGGCGGACAGGGAAAACGCATGAAGTCCGAACTCCCCAAACCTATGTTTGAAGTTCTGGGCGAACCTATGCTGGAATGGGTCGTAAGTGCCTGTGAAAAAGCTGAGATCTCCGACTTGTGCATCGTTAAAGGCTATAATGCACAAGTCATCGAGGACTACATCGGGGATCGCTATACCACCGTTCTCCAGCCCCGCAGAATGGGAACGGGTCACGCCGTTATGATGGCGATAGATTGGCTGAAAGAAGATCCCCGCCTTGACGGAAACGTGCTTATTCTCTGCGGAGACGCACCGTTCATAAACAGCGAGACCATCACCGCTTCCCTCGAACAGCATATCCGTCAGGAAAATGCTGTTACTATCATCACTGCCGAAGTTGACGATCCCACAGGCTACGGTCGTATCCTCCGCGGACAGAACGGCGTTACAGGCATAGTCGAGGATAAGGACGCTACCCAAGAACAAAAAGCCGTCCGCGAAATAAACAGCGGCGCATACTGGTTCAGAACAAAAGATCTTATCTATGCTCTCGGAGAAATAAAACCTAACAATTCCCAAGGCGAATATTACCTCACCGACTCGGTGTATATCCTCATAAGCGCGGGGAAACGCGCGGACGCTTACATTTCTCCCGATAAGAAAGTTGTCCTCGGCGCAAACGACCGCAAAGCTCTGCTCATGCTCAACGACACCGCAAGGCACGCCGTTATCGACCGCCTTATGGACGAAGGCGTGGAGTTCCTTTGCACCGACGGAGTTTCCATCGGCAGGAACGTAAAAATAGGCGCGGGAACAAAGATCCTTCAGGGAACTATCCTTCGCGGCGATACCGTTATCGGGAACGACTGCGTTATCGGTCCCAACTGCCTTATAGAAAATTGCACCGTCGGCAGTGGTACTGTGCTGAACAGCGTTCAGGCGTATGAGTCTACCATTGACGATCATACAAAGATAGGACCTTTCGTCCATATCCGTCCGGGCAGCCGCATCGGCGCAAACGTCAAGATAGGCGATTTTGTGGAAGTGAAAAATTCCACCATCGGCGAAAGAACTTCCGTTGCACATCTTACCTACGTCGGAGACAGCGACGTGGGCGAAAACGTAAACTTCGGCTGCGGCGTCGTAACTGTCAACTACGACGGCGCAAACAAATACCGCACCGTTATCGGCGACAACGCTTTCATCGGCTGCAATACCAACCTTGTCGCGCCCGTTAAGATCGGCGCAATGGCTTACACCGCCGCAGGAACTACCGTTACAAAAGACGTTCCCGACAAGGCTCTTGCAATAGACCGCGGCGAACTCCGCTTCAAAGAAGGTTTTGCGGAAAGACGGCTCAAAAACCGCCTTAACAGAAAATGACCGATAAGAACACAAACACAAAGGACTTAATGCATTTGATGTATATGATATAAACTCGTAAAAATCAGTAAAGGGGATATTTAAAATGAATCTTCACGGCAAGGATATCAAGATCTTCACAGGAAATTCCAATCCCTCTGTAGCCGCCGAGATAGCAAAACAGCTGGGACTTCCGCTCGGGCAGTCGGAAGTGGTAACGTTCTCCGACGGTGAAGTCAGCGTTTCCATACAGGAAAGCGTAAGAGGCTCGGACGTATTTGTAGTTCAGTCCACAAGTTCTCCCGTAAACGACCACATGATGGAACTTCTCATAATGATAGACGCGTTCAAGAGAGCTTCCGCAGGACGTATCACGGCAGTTATCCCGTATATGGGCTATGCTCGTCAGGACAGAAAGGCAAAAGCCCGCGATCCTATTTCCGCGAAGCTTGTTGCGGATCTTATTTCGGTAGCGGGAGCAGACAGAGTGCTTTCCATGGATCTGCACTGTCCGCAGATACAGGGATTTTTCAATATCCCGGTCGATCATCTGTTGGGAGTGCCTATCCTTGCGCCGTATTTCATAGAAAAATTCGGGGATAACAAGGACGATGTAATGGTAGTTTCCCCCGATCTCGGCTCGGTAACAAGAGCAAGGAACTTTGCGCAAAGGCTGGGCGTTCCTTTTGCAATAGTTGACAAACGCCGTCAGAAAGCCAATGTCTGCGAAGTAATGAACATCATCGGTGATGTCCGCGGCAAGAGCGTAGTTCTTGTTGACGACATGATCGACACAGCGGGAACGCTTTGCAACGCTGCAAAAGCGATAATGGACATCGGCGGAGCAAAGGAAGTTTACGCTTGTGCAACGCACGGGGTACTTTCCGGACCTGCGATAGAAAGGATCAAGAACAGTGTTATCAAGGAACTTATCCTGCTTGACACTATTGCACTTCCCGAAGAGAAGAAGATAGACAAGATCACGGTACTTCCCGTTGCGCCTGTATTTGCGCAGGCTATTCAGAGGATCTACGCTGACAAGCCTGTTTCAACGATATTTAACTAAAATAAAAAAGTGCAAAGTTCCATGCGGAACTTTGCACAAACAAAATTCAGTTTTTATTTTTATTGATATTAAGATCCGATGTTACAACGCCCATTGATTCGAGTTTAGCCTTTACGACTTTTAGTTGATACTCTGTTTCTTTTTGGATATCATCGGAGCTTAATATGCGCTGCAAGTTAGTATATATGTCTATCAACATTGTTACAAGTTCTTTATCCGACATATTTTTCACTCCTTTATAATAGTTATTACTTATATTATAATGGATTTACGGCGCACTGTCAAGGTAAAAAACAACATTATTTTTCTGCACCCTCTCCGTGTGGTTCGGAGGGGGATAGTTTGCTTTTCTAAGAAAAGCATTTTAAAAGTTTTTAGAGTTAATAGTTGAGGCAGGCTGAGCCTGCACGCATTCGGGCGTAATTTTGTTTTTCTACTGTTTTGATCCTGCGCCTAAAGTTTTGATATTCTTTTCACTGGTGGGGTTTTCTATTTCTCTTTTCTTATATTTTACTTTGTGAAAATTTCTTAGTTTTATGTTTCGGGGGACAGAACCTTTAGGGAAGGGAGAACCCGAGAAATTAGCGGGGACGCTCGCACGGGTTCTCCCTTCCCCTGCGGTTCTGTCCCCCGAGCCCCCTACTCCCCAACCCTATCCCTCTCCACGCTCGCTATCCTAAAGTAGATTTTATAATTTGGGTTTTATGATTGCTCTATAACATAGTTTGTGAAATTAACAGTGACCGTTAGAACTCTTTTCTTGGTAAGAGAGTTCTACTGTTAGTTTGATATTCAACAATTATAGAGTTCTAAACAATAAATTTCCTTTTTTGCAAAAAATCACAACCGTTTATAGTACTATTCTTCTTTAATTTTAATCTTATATTAGACCGCTCGTACTAAGATAAGCTAAACTAAAGAACCCGTAGCCATCGCTTTCCACGTTCCGGAACGCTAAGTTTTTTCTTCTATATTTTCAACTCCGAACATAGCGAGCGCGGAAGGGGAAGGGTTGAAGGAAAATGGGGAGCGCGAGGGGAGAAAACCTAAGGGAAGGGGAAAACCGGCGAGCGTCCATAGGGACGCTCGGGTTTCCCCGTCCCTTATGGTTGTCTGCCCCTCGCATAAATTGGCAAAAAGGGTTATAAGATAAACAAAAAATAAGAACAGAACACAAAAGCCCCCGCCGTCCCCCACCCACCCTATGCCTTCCCTTATGGTTGTCTGCCCCTCGCATAAATTGGCAAAATAGGATTTTCACAAAATAAAAGATAAGAACAGAACATTATAAATTAATGCCAACAACTCAACTCTCCACTCTTAACTCTCAAAACTGTCCGGCAGGCTCAGCCTGCCTCAACTCTTAACTCTCAATTCTCAAAACTGAAAGAAAGGAATAACCAATGAGCATTTTCGATATCTTTGATCGGATAAATAAGGAAAAACCCGAACCTTCGGGTCCGCCCGAATATATTATCGTCGGTCTCGGAAACCCCGGCGAAAAATATGAGAATACCCGCCATAACGCAGGATTTATGACCCTCGATAAACTTGCAAATAAATATAACGCACCATTGAAAAAACTTCGCTTCAAATCGCTTACCGCCGTTGCCGATGTGAACGGCACACCTTGCCTGCTTATGAAACCTTCCACTTTCATGAACAACAGCGGAGAAGCCGTCGTCGAAGCTATGAATTTCTATAAGATCCCCGCCGAAAAAGTAATTGTCTGCTATGACGATATAAGCCTTGAACCATCACATATCCGTATTCGCAGAAAAGGTTCCGACGGCGGTCATAACGGCATGAAATCTATTATTTACCTAACGGGTTTTGACACTTTCCCGAGAATAAAAACAGGCGTCGGACAAAAACCCCGAAAAGATTACGACCTTGCCGCTTGGGTGCTTTCCCGATTTACCGATGAGGAATTAAAACTTATGAACGAAGGCACCGATAAAGCCGTTGCTTCGCTCGAACTTATGGTAAAGGGAAAAACCGACGAAGCCATGAACAAATATAATAGTTAAAGTTGAGAATAAAATTATGTCACATCTTTTTTCTTTAGCAATTAAAAATTTTACACCGTATAACGATATGCTCGACGCTTTGAAAAACGGTCAGACACCTGCCGCCGTTTCCGGCATATCCGCAATACACAAAGCACAATTCTCCCTCGGTCTGCGGGAAAACTCCCCCGCTCTCATAATTACCGAGGACGAAGCCGCTGCAAGACGGCTCGCCGATGATATCAATTCCCTTTCGGGCGATACGGTGTCTTATGTCTTTCCTGCAAAGGATCTTGCCTTTACAGCTGTTGAATCATCTTCAAGGGAATATGAACATTCAAGGCTCGGCGTTCTTTCAAGGCTCGCCGCAGGAGAAAATATCATCGTCTGCGCTTCCGCCGAAGCGGTAATGCAAATAACTCTTCCGAAAGATGTTCTCCTCTCCCGCACCGTGGAACTTTCCGCAGGCTCGGAAGTGGATACGGCGGAACTTATGCGGAAACTTACCGCGGCAGGATATTCCCGCTGCGATAAAGTCGAAGGCGCTTCACAATTTTCCGTAAGAGGTTCGATAATTGATATTTTCCCCGTTCAGGAAACTTTCCCTTTGCGTATCGAACTCTGGGGCGATGAGATAGACACTATTTCCTATTTTGATACCGATTCCCAACGCCGCACCGACCCCGTTCAAAACGTAAAGATCTCACCTGCTCTGGAAACTCTTTTCGACAGTACGGAGGAATTCATCTCCCGCATCGAAAAGCTTTCCTCTTCCGTAAGAGGAAAACGCACCGAGATCGTAAGGAACGCTCTTTCCCGCGATACCGACCGTCTCCGCACAGGTCTTGAACTCGGAAATATAGATAAATATCTGCCCCTTGCATATGAAAGACCCGAAACGATATTCAGCTATTTAACGGAAAAAAGCCCCGTTGTTTTCAGCGAATATCACAACGCCGCCGATAAGGCAAGAGCCGTTATATCTCAGTACAACGAGGATATAAAACTTCTCCTTGAATCGGGAGAACTCTGTAAAGGCTTGGAAGGCTATATGCTCACTTTTCCGGAAGTTTATTCAAAAGCACAGGCATTTCCGCTGTTTCATTTTGACGCGTTCGTCCGCGGCGCAGATCTGAAATTCAAACGGCTCATTTCCGCTTCCGCGAACCAGACCGCACCGTGGGGCGGCGAGATACGCCAGCTCATCGAAGATCTTCAAAGCTTCTGCGAACACGGTTACAGCGTAATTGTAATGGCAGGCTCGGAAAAAACTCTGCCTATCATCGAAAAAGACCTGCGCGATGAAGGGATAAAGTGTACCATAGCAAATGAAAATTCCGTCCTGACAGCGGGAAATGTCCTGCTCATGTCAGGCTGTACAAGCGCGGGATATGATTACCCCGACATAAAAACCGCCCTCATCACTCAGGCAAGAGCAGCCGTTTCCAAGAAAAAACTCCGCAAAGTCAAAAAAGGCGAGGAGATACGTTCGCTTTCGGATATTGCCGAAGGAGATCTTGTTGTACACGCGCTTCACGGCATAGGAAAATTTGCCGGCATACGCAAACTTGAACTCGAAGGCATCACAAAGGATTATATCACCATAAAATACGCAGGCACCGATGTGCTTTATGTTCCGGTAAATCAACTCGATATGGTGTCAAAATATATCGGTCCCCGTGATAACGGCGCGGTAAAGTTAAATAAACTTTCCTCAATGGACTGGCAAAAGACCCGCGCCCGCGTCAAAAAAGCCGTCAAGGATATGGCTGACGAACTTATCAAGCTTTATGCAAAACGCAGTCAGACAAAAGGTTTCGCATTTTCCGAGGACGACGACTGGCAGCACGATTTTGAAGCGAGATTTCCTTACACCGAGACAGACGATCAGCTCCGTTCAACTCAGGAGATAAAAGAGGATATGCAAAAACCTATCCCCATGGACAGACTTCTCTGCGGAGATGTCGGCTTCGGAAAAACGGAAGTCGCCTTCCGCGCGGCTTTCAAATGCATGGAGGACAGCAAACAATGTGCGATACTTGCGCCTACAACAGTCCTTGCGTGGCAGCATTACCAGACAGCACTTAAAAGGTTCGAGCATTTCCCGATGAAAGTTGAACTTCTTTCCCGTTTCCGCTCCAAAAAGGAACAGGAAGAGATCCTCAAACAATTGAAACGCGGAGAGATAGATATGATAATCGGAACTCACCGCCTTGTGCAGAAAGATGTAAAATTCCGCGATCTCGGACTTGTTATAATAGACGAGGAACAGCGTTTCGGCGTTGCGCATAAGGAAAAATTCAAGGAAGTTTTTGCAGGCGTGGACGTTCTTACGCTTTCCGCAACGCCTATCCCCCGAACGCTCAACATGGCGATGAGCGGCATACGCGATATGAGCGTTATCGAAGAACCGCCCGTTGACCGTCACCCCGTTCAGACATATGTTATCGAACATAACATGGGCGTTATCGTTCAGGCTATAACAAAAGAACTTCGCCGCGGCGGTCAGGTCTACTATATCCATAACCGTATAGACAGCATAGATCTTTGCGCTTCAAAGCTTCAGGAACTTCTTCCCGATGCGCGTATAGGCATTGCCCACGGTCAGATAACGGAAGAACGTCTTTCGGAGATATGGCAGAGTCTTCTTGAACATGAGATAGACATTCTTGTTTGTACAACGCTTATAGAAACAGGCGTTGACGTTCCGAATGTAAACACACTCATTATAGAAGATGCGGATAATCTCGGACTTTCACAGCTTTATCAGCTGCGCGGACGCGTAGGACGTTCAAGCAGGAGAGCTTTTGCGTATTTTACTTTCCGCAGAGGAAAAGCCCTCAGTGAGATCGCTTCCCGCCGTCTTGATGCGATAAGAGAGTTCACCCAGTTCGGCAGCGGTTTCAGGATAGCCATGCGGGATCTTGAGATACGCGGTGCGGGATCCATTCTCGGCGGAAAGCAGCACGGACATATGGAAGCCGTTGGTTATGATATGTATTTACAGCTGCTGAACGAAGCAATTGCCGAAGAAAAAGGCGAGATCCCTCCCGCAAAGCCGGAGGACTGCCTTATCGACATACAGACCGACGCGCATATCCCGGATGATTATATAGAAAGTCTTTCGGGGCGCATCGACATTTACAGAAAAATTGCCGCCCTGCGCACAAATGAGGACAGCATAGATCTTATAGATGAACTTATCGACCGTTACGGCGATCCGCCGAAAGCGATACAAGGCTTGATAAATGTTTCGCTCATACGCAACATGGCGGGAGAACTGACTATTACGGAAATTTCCCAGCGTAACGGCATAATGTTTTTCTATCTGAAAACGGCTGACATGGAGCAGATACAAGCTTTGACGTCCGCATTCAAAGGGCGCGTCACCGTAAACGGCGGAGAAAAGGCATATATTGCGGTAAAAATGAAAGATGAAAAGCCGACGGAACTAATGCAGAGCGTTATTGAGATCATGCAAAAATCAAAAGCAGGAGAATAAATATGTTTCTTGACTATACAGAATTTAAGGAAATGTTTTCGGCTTGCGGAGCGGAAATTTCCCCCGAACAGCACCGAAAACTTGAAATTTACGCAGATATGCTGACCGAATGGAACGAAAAAATAAATCTTACCGGAATAACCGATCCCCGCGGCATAGCGGAAAAACATTTTCTTGACAGCATACTTCCGCTTAAAATGGTAAACATACCCGAAGGCGCATCGCTTATAGACGTAGGAACGGGAGCGGGTTTCCCGGGACTTCCGATGAAGATATACCGTCCGGATATAAAGCTTACCTTGCTTGACAGCTTGAATAAGCGGGTGAATTTTCTTTCCGAAGTCTGCAAAGCCACCGATACCGAAGCGGAATGTATCCACGAGCGTGCGGAAGTCGGCGGAAGAAATGAAAAATTCCGCGAAAAATTCGACATAGCCGCAGCAAGAGCGGTGGCGGCTATGCCGATACTTGCAGAATACTGTATACCCTATGTAAAAACGGGAGGTATTTTCTGTGCGCTGAAAGGACCTAACGAAGACATAAACGCTGCGGAGAAAGCAATAAAACTTCTCGGAGGAGAAGTTTCGGACATATTGAGATATTCACTTCCTGACGGAGACAAGAGGGTGCTTGTTGTAATAAAGAAAGTTTCCCCCACGCCCGAAAAATATCCCCGCAGCAGCGGACAGATGGCAAAAAAGGCGATAGGAAATTAAAAACAGGCGCGAACAAACTAAATAGCGAGAAACAAAACTTCGCCCGAAAAGCTGGTCGAGCTGAGCACAGCTCGCGGGGTTGAGGGGCAGAGCCCCCATCGCGCTCCGCAGAGCGCGAAATTCCCCTTACGAAGGCGCCTCTGCAAAGGGTGTGAATAAAACGACGCAAGCGTCGTTTCCGCTGTAAGCGGCAAGAGGGGAACGCTTCTGCAAAAAACAAACTTCGTTTGTTTTTTGCAGAAGCGTTCCCCTTGGCATTAACGGATTATACCATTTAAGCCTTGCCAAACAGCCCGGTGAGCTGTTTTGCAATACAGAGCAATTTGTTTTTCTAAAAAATAATTCGTCGTTTGACAACAAACTTAATTATGCTTTATCTACAAGCTTTTAAATTTTGCGCTGCGCGCAAAATTGTTTTTTTATATTCCATTGTTGTATACAACTTTTCCGTTTATTATCGTCATTCTTACATTTGTCATTATTTCCAGCGGATCGCCGTCAGTCAATACCATGTCCGCGTCAAGTCCGATCTTTATCTCGCCCGTGCGGTCGGATATCCCCGCGATCTCCGCTGCCGCAGATGTTACCCCGCGCATAGCCGCAGATCTCGGAAGTCCCGCTTTTACACAGTACGCCGCGCTTGTATAAAGATATTGTATCGGCACTTCGGGATGATCGGTGCATATCGCAACATTTACACCGTTTTTATAAAGTACCGCAGCATTTTCAAGTACCTGCCCCGCAAGTTCAGGCTTTCCCCTGTCGCAGATAATCGGACCAACGACCGCGGAAACTTTTTCTTCGCCTAAAATTTCAGCCGCGATATGCCCCTCTGTACAATGTATCAGCACCGGATCAAGAGAAAATTCCTTTGCGATCCTCAGAGCGGTAAGTATATCGTCCGCTCTGTGACAATGAAAATGCGCTTTTATTTCCCTTTTCAAAAGCGGTATCAGCGCTTCCGACTTGATATCGAATTCGGGGAGCGGATCGCCGTTTTTCTTTGCTTCCGTTTTATCCTTCATATATCTTTGAGCTTTGAAAAGTGCTTCGCGGATAATTGCCGCCGTAGCCATTCTTGTTATCGGAGCGGTATCGCGTTCGGAAAATGTCGATTTCGGATTTTCACCAAGTGCAAATTTTATCCCCACTCTTTTTATGAGCATATCATCGGGAGAACGCCCCGCGGTTTTTACGGCAATAAGATCGCCGCCTATTGGATTTGTCGAACCTACGCCCGTAACGCAGCAGGTCACTCCCGCTTTTACCGCGTCCGCAAAATATCCGTCCGTATAACAAAGCCCGTCTATCGTCCGCAAATGGGGAGTTACAGGATCGCTGTCCTCGTTTACGTCCTCGCCTTCCGCGCCCTGACCGTCGCCGATAAGTCCCATATGCGTGTGGATATCCACCGCTCCGGGGTAAAGGCAAAGTCCGTTTGCATTTATGCTGTCGGAACTGACATTTTCGGGCATACCCTCACCAACGGCGGAAATTTTTCCGTTTTCGCAGACAACGTGACCGTTCCCGAACATCACATTTCCGTCCGAAGAAAAAATTTTTGCGTTATATATCACCATTTGCAACCGCTCCTCTTATCAGATGCCGCACTCGTCATAGTCCTTCCAGCGTTCGTTGTGGCGGTAAGCGGTAACGAGCTTATATACTATGAAACCTGCCGAAACGAGGAACAGCACCAATGCTGCGGAAACGGGGATCGCTGTACGCAGATAGTTGATAGTATCTTCGCGGCTGTCATATGTTTTATCCATAAACATACTCCTTTCACAACAGTCTTATTTAAGAATTATACCACTATCTTCCCATATTGTCAAGTGCGGGAGCGCAGCCGCGTTATTTTGTCGGTATCCTGACTATGTATTCGATGAAATCATCGTCCTGTATCTTTTTTGAATCGGCGTTTATCCCTGCTGCTTTCATCATTTCTATAGCCTTGTTGATAGTATTCACGAACAGCCGCACGTCCTTGAAAACAACGCTTCTTTTTTTCAGACTTGCAGTTTCCCGCTGTTTTTCAAGCATATTTTCTATCAGTTTTTCCGAAGCGGTAACATTCAATCCGCGGTTATGTATAATTTCGGCAGCTTCAAGCTGTTTCTCCTCGGAATCAAGTTTCAGCATGGCTCTTGCGTGGCGTTCGGTAAGATCGTATTCATATATTTTTTCCCGCACGGCTTGGGAAAGTTTCAGCAGTCTGAGTTTATTTGCAATTGTTGATTGCGATCTCCCGAGTTTTAATGCGGCGTCCTCCTGAGTCATTCCGTAGTAATCTATGAGTTTTGCGATCGCTTCCGCTTCGTCAAATACCGAAAGCTGCTGCCGCTGTATATTTTCGATAAGTGCCATTACGGCGGAATTCCGTCCCGTCATTTCCACTAAAATACAAGGAACGGAAGTAAGCCCCGCTAATTTTGCCGCCCTTAGCCGTCTTTCACCTGCAACAAGTTCAAAATCGTCATTTCCGTTTTCTTTCCGTATCGTCAACGGCTGCAATATCCCGTTCAGGCGTATACTTTGGGCGAGTTCCTCCAAACCGTCAAAATCCCGTCTCGGCTGATACGGGTTCGGAGCGATCCTATCCACATCTACCTGTATGACTTTGTTAATGACTTTTTCTTTCGCAAAAAAAGGCATTTTCCGCACTTCCTTTCAAAGGTGGGAACGGCTTTTCCGCAGCGAATGTCCGAAAAGCTTGTCCCATAAAAAATTCCGGAAATATAATAATATTTGTATAAATTTTACCATACGCGGCGCAAATAAAATGTCGGAATTAGTAAAGTGCGGCAAAAAAAGACCCGCCGAAGGGCGGGTCTCAGACTGTCGAAAAACTAAAAATAGGCGCGTACAAACTAAAAAATGAAAAACAAAACTTCGTTTGGGTTAGGGCTTCCCCCTTGAACTAACAAATTATTTCAATATTCTCCTGTTCGATCTCATCAATTACTTCATTAAGGATATCATCAAAGCTTGAATATCTTTTGCTTGTCGGATCATTGGCAAGCATTTCGCTTTCCATTCTGGCAAGAGTATTTTCATCGGCAAATAATGCTATAAATTCCATCATTTTTTCGTCTGACAGAGACGCAAGAACGCTGACAGCATATTTCCGCGGGTCAACAAGATATTTTGCTTTTACAATATCTTTTGTACTCATGACCATCATCTCCTTTACCCTTATTATAACCGCTTTTGCCGAAAATGTCAACAGATCCTCGCCATAACAGTTTTGAGAGTGGAGGCAGACTGAGGCGGGGGAGCCCCCGCGGGCATATGGGCGTAGTTTTGTTTTTCTGATGTTTTGAGCCTGCGCCTAAAGTTTTGATGTTCTTTCCACCGGTGGGGTTCTTTAGTTTGCTTTTCTTGATTTTTTATTTTGAATATAACCCTTTTTGCCATTTCTTGCGAGGGGCAGACAACCATAAGGGAAGGGGAAACCCGAGCGTCCCTATGGACGCTCGCACGGTTTTCCCCTTCCCT
>CANQPX010000033.1 GCA_947625915.1 uncultured Clostridia bacterium | reverse complement strand
AACAAAATAAAAAATCAAGAAAAGAGAACTAAAAAACCCCACCGACCGTCCCCCACCCACCCCGCTCGGGTTTCCCCGTCCCTTATGGTTGTCTGCCCCTCGCATGAATTGGCAAAAAAGGTTATATACAAAATAAAAGATAAGAAAAGAGAACTAAAAAACCCGAAAGAAAAAACAAAAATCTTTTACCACGCTTTTCATTGAAAAGCAATATAAGGAGTGTGCTGTTTATGAAGAAAAATTTCCCCTTCCGCGACCCCTCTTTACCATTTGAAACCCGCGTAAAAGACCTGCTCTCACGACTTACCACAGAGGAAAAAGCTTATATGCTCTCCTCCCATATGAAAGCCGTTCCAAGACTCGGCATAGAAGAATGGTTCGTCGGTACGGAAGCCGCAAGAGGTTACGTCGGCAGAACAGACGACGAGGTCTCTACCGTTTTTCCACAGCCTATCGGTCTGGCTTCAACTTTCGATACCGAACTTATGCTGAAACTCGGCGAGATCGCAGGAAATGAAGCACGCTATTACTATCAGAAAAAAGGAAATACCGCTCTTATGCTCTGGGGTCCTACTGTCGATATGGAACGCGATCCACGCTGGGGACGTACAGAAGAAGCTTACGGCGAAGACCCGTTCCTTACAGGAAAAATGTCCGCCGCTTATACCGTGGGATTGGCGGGAACAGACGAAAAATATATGAAAACTATCCCCACTCTGAAACATTTCTGCGCCGATAACAACGAAAAAAACAGAGGAAGCTGCTCCGCAAACGTTGAACCGAGAACTCTTCACGAATATTATTACAGAGCTTTTGAACGCCCCATTACCGAGGGCAAAGCACGTTCCGTAATGGCTGCGTACAACGAACTTTCGGGAGTTCCCGCTGTTATGGATCCCGATCTGCAAGCTATACTCAAAGATAAATGGGGACTTGATTTTATTGTTACGGACGGCGGAGATCTTTCTCAAAATCTTCTTTCCCACAAGAACGTAAAAACCCATGCGGAAGCACTCGCGCTCTGCATAAAAAACGGCGCAGACAGCATGACCGATCCCGAAGATATGGTTTACGCCGCTGCTATGGACGCGCTGGACAAAGGTCTTATCACGGAAAAGGACATTGACAAAGCGGTGGGAAATGTCCTGCTCGGACGTTTCAAATTAGGCGAATTCGATGAAGTCCACCCGTATAAGGATATGAATGTTTCCACAGACAGCGAGGAAAGCCGCAGAATAAACCGCGAAGCCGCTATGAAACAGGTATGCTTATTGAAAAATAACGGTATGCTCCCGATAAAAAAGGGAAAGAAAATTGCCGTTATCGGTCCTCTTGCAGATGAAAATTACTGCGACTGGTACACAGGCAGGGCAAGTTATGCGATAAGCGTTAAAAGCGGCTTGGAAAACGAGTTCGGAAAGGAAAATGTTACCTTTGACAACGGTTACGACATCGTTTCAATAAAAGCCTGCAAAAACGGAAAGTACCTTTCCGTTGACGGGGAAAGCATTGTAAAAGCCGTTTCCCACAGCGCGGGAACTGCGGAAAGCTTTGAAATGCACGACTGGGACTTTGGCTCGATAAATTTTAAGTCAGTTTCAAACGGTCTGTATGTCACCGAGGACGGCACTTACAAGGCAAAAAGCAAGACCCCGTACGAATGGTTCATACGCGAATGGTTCAAACCAACGATATATGAGGGAAAATACAGTTTCAGAAGCTGGCACGATAAGGCTATGGATATATTTGTAAACGATGAGGAATGTCTTGCGGTGAAAAAGGCGTCTTCTCTTACAGCAGACAAGCAGTTTGAGATAGAAACACTTTCCAAAGGCACGGAACGCGCCGCAAAGCTTGCCGCAGAAGCGGATATAGCCATAGTTTGCGTCGGCAATCACCCCATGCAGGTGGCAAGGGAATGTTATGACCGCCCGGATATAGTTCTCCCCGCTCATCAGAGGGAACTGATAAAAGCCGTCCGCGAAGCAAATCCGAACACAGTGCTGCTGATAGTTTCAAGCTATCCGTTCGCACTTTGCGGCGAAGAAAAGCTCCTGCCCGCGATAATGTACACTTCCCATGCGGGAGCGGAACTCGGCACAGCCGCGGCAGCTTCATTGAGCGGTAAAAACGTTCCCGCCGCAAGATGCCCAATGACTTGGTACAGTTCGGTACATGAACTTCCCGATATAATGGACTATGATATAATTTCAAACGACATGACTTATATGTATTATAAGGGCAAACCGCTTTTCCCGTTCGGACACGGGCTTTCATATGCGGAGTTTGAATACGGCAAAGCTGAGATCACACAAAACGGAGAAAATATTTCCTTGGAAATTACCGTTTCAAATGTTTCGGAAATTGACGGCGAAGAAGTCGTACAGGTATACTTCCGCCCCGAAAAGCCGAGAGTAAAACGTCCGCTGAAACAGTTATGCGGCTTTAAACGGGTAATGATCCCCGCGGGAAGTTCCGTGACGGTGAATATCGGCATCAAACTTTCCGATCTGGGATATTATGATGTAACAAGAGAAAAATTCTGCACCGAAAGCGGCGCGTATACGTTCTTTATAGGAGCGTCAAGCGAAGATATACGCTGCGAAACGGTCTTGAACATCACGGGAGAAACTATCCCTCCCCGCGATATGTCAAAGGTAACAAAAGCAAAGAA
Source organism: uncultured Clostridia bacterium (assembly GCA_947625915.1). Taxonomy (GTDB): domain Bacteria; phylum Bacillota; class Clostridia; order Oscillospirales; family Ruminococcaceae; genus RGIG8773. The sequence continues at coordinate 22,605 of CANQPX010000033.1, read as the reverse complement.
TTATGACGGAAAAGATAACGTTACCCTTGAATTCAGCTATGACAAGAACGATCATTACGCAATTTCCGGAGACTGGGGAGGAAGTCTTGTCTATGACGATGCGGATATGAACGGTTACACAAGAGCGGAAATACTCTGCGCCGCTCCATGCGCGGGCAAAAAGCTTGAAATATATGCGGGAGAAAAACTTATCGGAAGCGCGGATATTGCTCCTTCTCCCAAAAAGGACGGCTTCAGCCTGTATGAGATCCCGCTCGAAAAGGTCAACGGCGTAATGCCTTTACGGCTGTATCCGGGCGGTATGCTGTCAATTTACAGCATACAGTTTTCGTAAAAAAAATGTAAATTCCCCGAGACTATTGATTTTATCACCGTCAAGCTGTATAATCAAAGTATATAATGCGGAACTTCCGTAAGGAAAAATTTGTTAAGAGGTCCATGATATGATAAGGAAACAAAACATAAAGAGAATACTTGCCGTATGCTGTGCGCTTTCAGCCGCAGCAGCATTATGCACGGGCAGCGTTTCGGCTATGTTCAGTTCAAGCTATCTTGATACAGGCACGGTGGAAATGAATATCCTCGCAGATGAGACGCTGCACCGCATAAGCCCGTATATCTACGGACTTAATGCGGAATCGGGGCTTTCCGATGTAAGAATAAATGCGGTGAAACAGTCCGACCCGAGAGTATCTTCCTACAACTGGGAAAATAACTACTCAAACTCAGGCTCCGGAAACGGCAGCGAAAACAGTCTCGGTCTGGTGGAACAGTTATCGCCCGAAAGACAGAGTTCCCCCGCGCTTTATACCGAAAATCTTATCGCAAGAGCGGGAAGATATTCGGTGCCGTCAAAATATGCAACGCTCCAGATGATGGGCAAAGTCGCTCCCGATTCCGCAGATAAGCCTTGGGAGACCGTGATGTTCTCCAAGAACGACAGCTACCTTTCCTCACCCGATACCGAGGACGGTATAGTTTATATGGACGAATATGTAAGCTTTCTGGTGAACAGTTTCGGATATGCTATAGACGGCGGCATAAACGGATATTTTCTGGACAATGAACCCGAAAACTGGTCGGTAAGGTTCCCGACGGCAGTCCCGTCTCCCATAAGTGCCGAGGAACTCGTTTCACGTTCGGCGGAACTTGCATATTCGGTGAAAAAGATAGACCCGACGGCTCTTATATACGGTCCTTCGGTAAACGGCATAGACGCTTTCATAAACATAAAGAACCCTTCCGATCAGGAAAAATACATGAACGAGTATAGCTGGTTCATAGACTATTACCTTGACGAAATGAAAAAGGCTTCCGACGAACACGGAACGCGGCTCCTCGATGTTCTGGATATACATTACCACACCGAAGCGACAAACGGTCTGCTCCAACCGATAATCAACGGCACCGACGCGCTTTCAGACAACGTAAGAGCGCAGGCTCCGAGGATCCTCTGGGACAGCACATATACCGAAAACAGCAATACCGCTATCATGCATAATCAGTATATCCCGCTTATACCCACGCTGAAAGCTTCAATAGATATGTATTACCCCGGAACAAAACTCTCATTCTCGGAATACGATTTCGGCGGCGGCGCAAATGTGAGCGGCGGCATAGCTGCTGCGGACGTGCTGGGGATATTTGCGAAATATGATGTGCATATGGCTTGCATGAAGCCCTCATCTGCGGATATATCTTACCTCAAAGCGGCAATGAATATTTACACCGACTATGACGGAAACGGTTCAAGATTCGGCAGCATGATCGTAGACGCGGACAACGGCGGGGATATCATGAGTTCGGTGTATGCGTCTGTAGACGATAACACGGGCAAAGAACTTACCGCGGTGCTTATAAACAAGAACCGTTTCGATCCCAAGACTGCGGAAATAAATATAACGTCAGATACGGACTTCCACAGCGCAAAGGTCTGGTTCTTTGATGAGGAAAGCGCGGAGATACGCCGTGCAGACGATATAACGGATATTGAAAACAACAGCCTGTCATTTGAAATGTCTCCGCTTGCGGTGTATATGCTCGTGTTCGACAGCGCGGAGATCGCTCAAGAAAGCGTTTACGATCCCGAAAATACGGAAACTTCCGCTCAGCAGGATACGGTCACTTCCGTTACAACGGAAGTCCCCGAACACGTTGACGCTTCAACATATTCATCTGCGGGAACGAGCCTTACAGCCGACGGAACTTCCGCGGCTCAGACTCAAAGCGAAGTCAGCCTTTCACTGCCGACAGGAACTGCCCCCTCGGAAACTGTACCTTCCGATGAGACGGAAAGCAGCGTTTCTTCCTCCGCATCGGAAAATGATAACAATGAGGATAAAGCGGAACACACCGTTCCGAGACCGATAAAAGCGGCAGTTTCGCTGCTCGTTGCCGCAGTGGTCATCGCTCTGATATATGTTATCATAAGCGACTTCATACTTTCAAAGAAAAATAAAAAGTAAAATGCACAAAAGAAGCATAAAATATTGCACATTTCTTACAAAATAGACTCTGTAATGTTTACAAAGTCACAAAAAACTATTAAAATGTTATTATAGGAAATTTTGTACTTCAACGCAGGAGGGGTACCGTGAAAATAAAGACCAAACTTATTCTTTTTATGGCTCTGTGCATTATCCTGCCCATTATGGCGGTAAATGTCTTTTCTACAAAAAGAGCGGAAGAAAATTCCATTGATATAATACGGGATAATATCGCCAACCTGACTCTCAGCAGAGCGGGGAGCATAAATTTCTACTTCGAGGAGATCTCCGCTTCGGCAAAAGATCTCGCTTCTTCGGACGATATCCGCAGATACACTTCCGACAGCAATTCGGGCATGGCGGATATCTCCCCCGAAAGCCCCGAACGCGCCGAAGCGGAAAAAAGACTTTTCACTATCGCGGGGAACGACCCCTCGATACGCAAGATCATGATAATAAACAATAACGGCAACATAATCGCTTCTTCCGACCCCGCAGACAGAGACAACACTATGTCGAATTATGACGGCTTGTTTACCATAGCTTCGGGCAGCAACGGCATTTCTCCGATGTTCATGAGCGGCGACGATGAGGACGATGTTCCGCTGTTCATTCTGGTGAGAGCAATATATTCCGACAGCAGCGAGCGTCAGGGCATAATCTATCAGCTTTATGACACAACATATCTGCAAAAACTTATAACGAACGTTCAGTTCGATAAATATACGGTTTCGGCTGTAATGGATACGGCGGGCAACTTGTTTGAATACCCTTACAATAATGTAAAAACTTACTCAAGCAGCGAAAATTTCAAAAACGCTTCCGACTACCTGAGGAGCATAGTTACAAAAGACTCGGCAAAGGAACCCGAAAATTACTACGAATTCAAGGTAAAACGCGGCAACCGCATGGTGTTCAGCGCGGAAATACCTTCCTGCGGCTGGACAATGCTGAATATTTCCGATCAGTTCAGCGTTGACAGCGAGGCGGGAAAAGCCGAAAGCTCCATACGGAACTTCTCGATAATCATAGTCATACTTTCATTGGTGGGCTGCGGACTGTTCATATTCTTCTTCACAAGACCCCTTGACAATATCATGGACACCCTCAGAAAGAAACTCAAAGGCGATACCTCCGCACATTTTAACGTCAGGACAAGGGACGAGTTCCGCGAGATAAGCGGAGTTTTCGACGCGGTGTTCGAGGACGTTTTCGATCTTGAACAAAAGTACAAAACTATCGTTGAGATCACAAACAATATAGTTTTCGAGATCAATATGGAGACCGCTCATGTCACAGTTTCCAAGAATTTTAACCAGAAATTCAGCCACCGCCCGAAAGATGATACCCTTGCGGAAAGCTTTGTACATAAGCTGCGCGTACATAAGGACGATAAGGAACGCTTCAATGCCGATTTCAGCAGGATATTCAGCAAAGTAAACTCTTTTCAGGGCGAATATAGGGTAAAGGACATCTACGGCGAATTTATCTGGATAATGATAAAAGCCACAAAGTTCTATAACAGCAACGATGTTCCCACCAAGATAATGGGTGTTATAATGGATATCGACAAGGAAAAGAAAAGCGAGATGCACCTTATACAGCGCGCAAGCTTCGATAATCTTACACAGCTTTATAACCGCGAAGCTTTCCTCAAAAGTCTTGCACAGCAGATCAAGACCGCCGAAAGCAAAAAAACCATCGACGCTCTTATGTTCATAGATCTGGACGACTTCAAATTCTTCAACGATCAGTACGGACACGCCTGCGGCGATGAAGTCCTTAAATTTGTGGCGGACACGCTGAAAGAGATATGCTTTGAACACGGCTTCGCGGGAAGGTTCGGCGGAGACGAGTTCGTTATGTGCCTTACGGGACTTACGCTCTACGGCGATTCGGGAAAAACAGCGCAGGAGATCATCGACACTCTCGGCGCGGGATTTGTTTCCGAATCTACAGGCGTAAAACTCAATATCCACTGCTCGGTGGGTATCGCTTTCCTGATCGAGAGCGGAAAGACCTCCGAGGACGTTATCGCCGCTGCGGACGAAGCTATGTACAACATCAAAAAACACGGAAAATCCGCTTACGCTTATGCGAAGTCGCATATCCCTGCCGAGTCTGCGGAAACGGGGATCGATGATATCCTCTATTGACGCACTCCTGTGAGGTGCGGAAAGTATGCCGTATGCTAAAACGTTTTCGATGAGTTTTTTTGTAAAAAATCAACAAGACGCCCCGAATAATATTATAAAAAATCCTCTTGATTATTTTGTGCAAATTTGTTATAATTAAAGTGTTGAAATGATCTGCTCTTCAAGGTCATTTAAACGGCGAAAACGACCGCGGTTCGCCGTAAGATCGTTTTCCGAATTTATAAGGAGGTTACATATGAAAAACATTAAAAAAGTCCTTACCGGCGTCCTCGCACTGTCAATGGTCTCCGGTCTCGCAGCCTGCGGCAGCGAAGGAGGCGGCGGCGAAGATACCACTACTTCTGCCGCTACTACCACTACAGGCAATACCGTTGAAGTAAATACAGAGGGTCTCCAGGAAGGCGAACAAGAAAAGATCGATTCTGCCGCTTCTCAGTTAAGAGATTTTGAACTCGAAAACAAAGAACTGAAATGGCTCGGAAACTATCAGTTAAACCCCGATACAGACGGTAAATCAAAGAACGTTGCTCTTGAATTGTTTGAACAGAAATACGGCGGAACAATAAAGGATTATGTATATGAATGGGCAGATCTCCCCAATCAGTATTCTGCTCTTACTCTCGGCGGCGAAGGTATAGATATGTACCCCGGTGATGACACAAGAAACTTCCCCAGCGGAATCATCAGCGGTAAATTCCAGCCTGTTGACGATTATATCGACATCAACAGTGCTATCTGGCAGAATGTAAAAGACGCTATGGAAGTATTCCAGTTCGGCGGAAAGCATTTCTCAATGGTAACAAACGTTACAGCCGAGCAGGTATGCTTGTACAATAAACAGACTATCGAAGAAAACGGTCTTGAAGATCCTTGGGAGCTTTATGAAAAGGGCGAATGGAACTGGGATACCTTCAAGGGTATGCTTCAGGATTTCGTTGATGTTGAGAACGGTATGTACGGTCTTGACGGCTGGTACATCGAAAAATCCCTCTATACTTCTGCAGGTGCCTGCGGCGTAAAGAACGTTGACGGTCATGTAGTAAGTATGCTTAACGATGCAACTCTCGAACAAGCAATGAACTTCGGTTATGAACTTTATCAAAACAGCCTTATCCGTGACCTTTCGGACGTTAACTGGGAGATTCAGCCGCCCGATATGGGTGCAGGAAAGGAACTGTTCCTCCTCTGGGGTACATGGGGCGTACAGGGAGAGCCTTCCACATGGTGGTCTGCTATCCCCGAAGATAAACTCGGTATCGTTCCCGTTCCGTCTCCCGCAGGTTCCGATCCTTACGGCGCAGCAACTATCGCAGGATATGCTATCTGTAAGGGTGCAGAAAACCCCGAAGCTGCTGCTCTTTATGCAGAATGCTGCATAGTAGCAAACAACGATCCCGACGCACAGGCAGTCGGCGAAAGAAAACTTAAAGACGACAGCCATTGGTCAGATGAACTTATCGAACACGAGAAAGTCTGCAACGATCTGGTTCGTCAGTATCCTATATTTGACTTTGCACAGGGTACATCTGCCGATGTAGCAAGCTACACAACAGACGGCGGCGGAGAAGTAGGTCTGAGAGCTCCTTTCCACGGTGTTGACTGGGCAACTGAAAGAGAAAGGATCGGTTCTGCTGTAGATAAGATGATATCAGAAGCAGATTCACAGCTTCAGGCAAAGATAGCTGAATTTAACGCTGAATAATTACAGTTAAATAGACGTTAAGAAAATGGGCGGAAATTCCTGCCCATTTTCTTTTTTTGTCTTGCGAAAAACTATAAAATAGGCGCGGACAAACTAAATAGCAAAAAACAAAACCTTGCCCGAAAAGCTGGTCCAGCGCAGCCGCGCTGGTGGGGTCGAGGGGCGAAGCCCTCGCCGCCGTCCGCAGACGGCGGAATTCCCCTTACGAAGGCGCCTCTGCAAAGGGGTGAATTGCCGCTGCAAGCGGCAAGAGGGGAACGCTCTTCAAGAGAGAGCGTTCCCCTTGGCATTAACGGCTATTATAATTTATGCCTTGCAAAACAGCCCGGTGAGCTGTTTTGCAATATAGAGAAATTTGTTTTTCTAAAAAATAATTATAATATGCTTTATAGACAAGCTTAAAAAGGAAATGGGCGAAAATTCCTATCCATTTCCTTTTTTGTCTTGCAGTCCGCCGTGAAATGTGTTATAATATAATATAAAAGTGAGAGAAAACGATGATATACATTCCATAAAAAATTATGGCTGCAGTTCATAAGATCCGAAACGAAGGAGGAATTTGATATGTTGAAAAAGGCAAATGATGCCGTTATAAACAAGAGTATAGACGCCGTGTACAATATGAGTTCCAGCGAAAAGACGCGGGAACTTGTCCGTATGCGCGAAAAAGCGATGCATGACAAAGTTTCCGAACTCTACGAAGCGGAAATGCGTGGGATCGACAAGGGTACGACTCTGGGCATGGAAAAATTAATTGCCGGAATGAGAATGACAGGTCTTTCCGAAGAACAGATACAAGCCGCCATAAGGGCTGCAAATTCACAAGGAAGTGTATGATATGTTAAACGAAACAGATAATACCGGCTACAGTATGACTGACGATGAAAGGGCGCGGGAACGTGCCCGTATGCGCGAAAAGCGATGCACGACAAAGCTTCCGAACTTTACGAAGCGGAAATGCGCGGCAGGACTCAGGGCATGGAAAAATTAATTGCCGGAATGAGAATGACAGGTCTTTCCGAAGAACAGATACAAGCCGTAATACAAGCTGCATTTTCAAAATGATACAACTGCACATACCAAAAGCAAGGGACGTTTTGCCCCTTGCTTTATTTTTATTCCACAAGAATTTTAGAACTTTCTTCCTCACGCAGTGCTATCACCGCTCCGCGGATAAGATACGCGATAGGATCACCCGCAGGACTCCTTTGGAGACATATGACCTTTGTTCCCTCTATAAGTCCCATGTCCTGAAGTCTGCGGCGCATACTCCCCTCGTTGAGCAGAGTCTTTACCTTTGCGGAAGTGCCTTCATGCATATTATGCAGCGTCTTTGCTGTATCCATAGCGACAGTGCCGTAAAAGACACATTTTCTCCTTTCAGAAACTTAAAAGTAAATTATTCTAAGTAATACAAGTCTCTTTTAAGACCTATATTAAATTATGCCGTAAAAAAATTTTTGATACAGCGGAAAAACTTGTACTTTTTTAGGACTTGCCCGCATAAATATTTAACAAATGCTGCAAAGGAGCTGTTTTATGTGAGCAAAAGTTCATCAAATAAAGGAGTCAAGATCGTACTGTTCCTTGTACTTGCCGTTATTGCGGCGGCAGCAGCGATCTTCTTCTCAAAAGCAAAGGACGAAGTTGAAACCGATGAGATGTTTACCATGCCCACAAACGCCACACGGGTGGAATTTCTGAACGAACAAGGCTGGATAGTAGATCCCGACCCTGTTTCAAAGGAAGATGTAACTATCCCGTCAGTCTTTGACGGAGCATATGCCGAGTATGTTGCTCTTCAGGAAGAACAGGGATTTGACCTTGAAAAGTTCATGGGCAGAAAAGCAGAGATAATAAAATATAAGATCCTCAACTATCCCGATCACCCCGATGATGTTTTCGCAACAATGATGATATGCGACGATCGGCTTATCGGCGGAGATATTTCGGCAGCGGGAGAAAACGGCTTCACTGCCGCGCTTATTTCCGCGTCCGCGCAGACGTTTTTAGCAGCGGAGCAATAACAAAAAACCGCAGTACGGAGTTCCCTCCCCGTCTGCGGATATTTTTTATTCAACAAGCCTTACTGTCCCGGACATTATAGCCTTTTCTTCGCCTTTATCATTGCGGACAAGGAGCCTTCCGATCTCGTCGATGCCCGTGCAGTACATAACTTCGGAAAGATCGTTATGTGTAACTTCTATCCGCCTGCCTATCAGGTTGGAACGCCTGCGGTATTCGTCCATAAAACTTTTTTCTTTTATCGTATCGAGTCTTTCTTCAAAGCAGTTAAGTATTTCCGCAGCAAGAACGCTTCGTGAAACGGGAGTATCGGTCTCCATGCGTATAGATGTTGCGATATCGGATATTCCTTTCGGAAAGGAAACGTTCTGTACATTTACGCCTATGCCGACTATGGCATATTCAAGACCGCCCTGTTCAACATTTACCGACGCCTCGGTAAGTATGCCGCAAAGCTTTTTTTTGCCGGCATAGATATCGTTTACCCATTTTATTTTACATTCCAGACCTGCAACTTTTTCTATAGCTTCCGCCACTGCCACCGCCGCGCAGGACGTTATCAGAAGGGAATGTTCCACAGAAAGTTCCGGGCGAAGGACTATACTCATATATATACCCATTCCCAAGGGCGCATAAAAGCTTCTTCCCATTCTTCCCTTTCCGTGAGTCTGAGTTTCGGAAACGACCGTAGTTCCGTGTACCGCGCCGAGTTGGGCAAGGCTTTTAGCGAAATTGTTCGTGGAATCAACGGTCTTGAAAACATCGAGTTTTCTTCCGAGGGCTTTTGTCCGCAAGTTTGGTATTATCGACTGTTCGCTGAGGAGATCGCTTTCTTCCGAGAGGCAATATCCCCTGTTAGTGACGGCGCAAATGGAATAGCCCTCATCGCGTAAGGATCTTACGGCTTTCCAGACAGCGCTGCGCGTCATGCCGACGCTTCGGGCGATATCACTACCGGAAACACTTTTCCCCTTATTTTCTTCAAGGACCGCCAAAACTCTTTCTTTTAACGGCATATCAACACCTCCGTTTTACATTAACACAACAATGTAGTAAGTATATTTTTCTGCGACGATATAAATATATATGAAATGTGAAGGATGTCTTACATTCGGCGAAGCAAAAAAGGAAATTGCTTACACAAAATGCACATTATTAGAATAACATATTTTTGCCGATTAGTCAATCACCTTTTTTAATTTTTTTCATAAAATGTTAGTAATTTACATTCAATGGAGAAAAAATTTGCAAAAAAGGTATGATGGGATCATGTTAAGAGCGCTGATACTGGTCACGGCAGTATCGCTGGACGGGTTTGCCGCGGCGTTGGGAATGGGCAGTGCGGGGATAAAGATACCCTTTCGTTCGGCAGTGGTGATAAGCTTTACGGGAACGCTGTTCCTTGCGGTATCGGCGGCTGCTGCGGACATTGCGAGGTATATCATACCGCAGGCTTTCTGTTCGGCGGCGTCGTTCATACTGCTTACGGCACTGGGGATTTTCAACATTTTCAAGGACAGTTTCAAAAAGCTTCTTATCGGGAAAGACCCGAAGGGAGAAGAACCCGCCATGCTTATATTTGACGGGACGGCTGCGGACAAAGATCATTCCAAGAGTATTTCGGTAAAAGAAGCCGCTGCACTTTCGATAGTCCTTTCGGCAGATTCAGCCGTAACAGGTCTGAGTGCGGGGCTTGGAGAAATTTCTCTGCCGATACTTGCGGTAATGACATTTGCGGCAGGACTTTTGTCAACGGCGGCAGGACAAAAGCTCGGCAGAATGGCAGCTTCGGCGCAAAAAGCCGACTTCGGGAAGATCTGCGGCATACTGCTTATAATACTTGCTGCGGCGGGAGCATGGGAACGGATACATACATAATTTTTCCAAAAATATTCTCAGTCTGTCGAAAAAGTATTTACAAAAAATAGTATAGTTCGTTGTCAAACAACTCACCGGGTTGTTTGACAAGGGGAAAATAGAAATAATTTGTTAGTTCAAGGGGGAAGCCCTCTATCGCAGGGCTTCCCCCTCTTTACGCCTACGGCGTAAATTCACCCCCTGCGGAGCTCCTAAAGGCATTAGGAGATTTCGCGCTCTGCGGAGCGCGACAAGGGGTTTCACCCCTTGACCCCACCAGCGCGGCTGCGCTGGATCAGCTTTTCAATTTTGCGCTGCGCGCAAAATTGTTAAAAACTTTTTCGACAGACTGAATATTCTTACAATTTTTTACATTATTTTGCAGATTATCAACTTACTTTAAAAATATAGTTGACAATCTTGCTTTTTTATGCTATAATAAATTTGCAGGTCTATCCTGATATGTTTTCTTTTGAAAGGATGTAACGATATGCTGAAAGAAAAAAATACAAAGCAAACTTACAATATCGTGCTTTGCGGCTTGTTTGCGGCACTTATAGCAGTGTGTTCGCAGATCTCGCTGAATGTTACAGTCCCGTTCACAATGCAGACATTTGCGGTGTTCTGTGCGTTGGGAACTCTCGGCGGTGCTTGGGGAACGGCAGCTGTGCTTGTCTACCTCGTCATAGGTGCGACAGGCGTTCCGGTATATGCGGAATTTACGGGAGGGATAGGGATCCTTTTCGGCTTGACGGGCGGATATTTCCTTGGATTTGTATTTTCGGGGCTGATATATTGGGGCATAACAAAATTTTTCGGCAAGCGGCTCATAACGGAAATTATTGCCATGATATCGGGGATAGCCGTATGCTACCTGTTCGGAACGCTTTGGTTCATGGCTGTATCGTCTTACCAAGGCGAACCGATAGGCTTTGCTCCTGCGCTGATGATGTGCGTTGTCCCGTTCATAATACCCGACGCCGCAAAAATAGTATTGGCACTTGCGGTATCAAGGAGGCTGGAAAAATATGTCCGCAGAACTTCCCGCACAGCCTGAAAACGCTTTCAGGCTCAGACCTCACCACGGCTTATGCATGAAATTTTTCATCGGCAAAGGCTATAGCGGTGATTTTGCCGAAAATATGGGAAATATCAAAACATTTCTCGAAACAAACGATCCCGTTATCGTTATTTCCAAAGGTGCAGACAGCATATGCCGAAAATGCCCAAACAATTGCGGAGGGAAATGCTCCGGCGAAAAAGCCGACAAGTACGACCGCCTTGTTATGGAACTATGCGGCATAAAATACGGTGCGGAAATGCTCTACAGCAAATATTCCTCCCTCGTTAACGAAAATATCCTCTCCTCGGGAAAACTCCGCTCCGTCTGCGGCGACTGCAAATGGTTCGGCATATGCGGCTCATGGCAAGATCTGACATTTTGCACCGACAAAGAAAATTTACAGAAAAATTTGCCTTGACCCCTTGCTAAATCTTTCAAAATAGTATACAATAGTATTGACAGGAGCAGTATGCTCCCACTTTATTATGAAAGGATGTCATACCAATGGCAGGATTAAACAAAGTTACAGTCGACGACATCAGCGTCAAGGGAAAGAAAGTCCTCGTAAGAGTTGACTTCAACGTTCCTCTCAAGGACGGAAAGATCACCAACGATAACCGTATCGTTGCTGCTCTCCCCACTATCAAGAAGCTCACTTCCGAAGGCGCAAAGGTCGTTCTTTGCTCTCACCTCGGCAAGCCCAAGAACGGTCCCGAGGATAAGTTCTCCCTCGCTCCCGCTGCAGAGAGACTTGCACAACTCGTTGATTCAAAGGTCATTTTCGCTAAAGATGACACCGTTGTGGGCGATAACGCAAAGAAGGCTGTTGCAGATATGAAAGACGGCGAGATAGTCGTTCTGGAAAATACACGTTTCCGCGGAAATGAAGAAACAAAGAACGGCGACGATTTCGCTAAGGAACTTGCAGATCTCGTTGACGATCAGGTATTCGTTATGGACGCATTCGGTTCCGCTCACAGAGCACACGCTTCCACAGCAGGCGTAACAAAGTTCGTTAAGGAGACCGCAGTCGGTTACCTTATGCAGAAAGAGATCCAGTATCTCGGAAATGCGGTTGAAGATCCCGTTCGTCCTTTCGTTGCTATCCTCGGCGGCGCAAAAGTTGCAGACAAGCTGAACGTTATTTCCAACCTTATCGAAAAGTGCGATACACTTATCATAGGCGGCGGTATGGCTTATACGTTCCTTAAAGCTAAGGGCTACGAAGTAGGAAAGTCTCTCGTTGACGACGAGAAGATCGACTACTGCAAGGAAATGATGGCAAAAGCCGAAAAAGCAGGCAAGAAACTTCTTCTTCCCGTTGATGCAACTATCGCAGCCGTATTCCCCGATCCTATCGACGGCGCTATAGACGTTACAACAGTTGACGCTGATAAGATACCTGCCGACAAGATGGGTCTTGACATCGGTTCTAAGACAATGGAACTCTTTGCAGACGCTGTAAAGTCCGCAAAGACCGTTGTTTGGAACGGACCTATGGGCGTATTTGAGAACCCCACACTTGCTAAAGGAACAATCGCCGTAGCAAAGGCACTTGCTGATACCGACGCTACAACGATCATCGGCGGCGGTGATTCCGCAGCAGCTGTTATGCAGCTCGGCTTCGCAGACAAGATGTCACACATCTCCACAGGCGGCGGAGCTTCCCTTGAATATCTTGAGGGCAAAGTACTTCCCGGCGTTGCGGTAATTGCTGAAAAAAAGTAATGGAATAACAAATTTCAAAAGCGGAGAACAGCGGTGTTCTCCGCTTTTTTGTCTATACTTTGGTTGGGTAACGTTATTTATAAACTTTCCACTATTAAAGGCTGCATTGTTTATCTACTTTAACGGCAAAAATATTATTCTGCACAAAAAAATCAGCACTTTTTTGTAAAATTCATAAAAAATTAACACAATTTCACAAATAATGTGTTAAAATATTATCAGTAATTTATGGAAATGACAATTGCATAAAATTTCATGGCGTTTTTTATAGAAAAAATACAAAAAACACTTGCAAAGTCAGCATAAATTGTGTATAATTATTTTATAGCATTATTCCAAAGTGCGCGTTTTCCCCTGCCCTGCCGTAAAATGTATACGGATCCTTACGGACAGGCTCATTTCATATGCCGCACTATTATGAGTTTTTGCTCAAAATGAAAGGATGACCGTCAATATGTCAAACAGACTCTTTCAGGGACTTATTCATCAGATGAGAGACGCGATGGACTGCATAATAGGCGTTGTGGATTCTACCGCAACTATTATCGCCTGCAGCGAACTTTCAAAGATCGGTACTACAAACGAATTCGTTTCGCTTGACCTGAGCGATTCACATGATATTTTTGTACGGGACGGCTATACATATAAGCCTTTCGGTTCACACATCAAGCCAGATTATGCTGTTTTCGTGGAGGGAACTGACGAAAACGCTGCCAAATATGCCAATATCATGGCTATCACCCTCTCGTCCATAAAACAGTATTACGATGAAAAATACGACAGAACAAACTTCATCAAAAATGTCGTTCTGGATAATGTTCTCCCCGGCGATATCGTCGTGAAAGCCCGCGAACTCCATTTCAACAGCGATGTCAGCCGCGTGGTCCTGCTGATAAGAATTATTTCGGCAAACGATGTTTCCGCTTTCGATGTGATCCAGAACCTCTTCCCCGATAAAGCAAAGGATTTCGTGCTGAATATCACGGAATCCGATATAGTCCTTGTCAAAGAGATCAAAAATAACGTAGAATCCAAGGATCTGGAAAAACTTGCCCGCTCGATCTCCGATACGCTTTCAGGCGAATTCTATACAAGAGTAAACGTCGGCATAGGTACGGTCGTTACAGGCATAAAGGATCTCGCACGCTCTTTCAAGGAAGCTCAGATCGCTCTCGAAGTCGGAAAAGTTTTCGATACGGATAAGGTCATCGTTTCTTATGATAACCTCGGCATAGCAAGACTTATCTACCACCTTCCCACAACGCTCTGCGAAACATTTTTGCAGGAAGTTTTTAAAAAGGGTTCTATCGAATCCCTCGATCACGAAACTCTGTTCACGATACAGCGTTTCTTTGAAAATAATCTGAACGTTTCGGAAACTTCAAGAAAACTTTTCGTTCACAGAAATACTCTTGTATACAGACTTGAAAAGATCAAAAAACTTACCGGTCTTGATCTTAGAGAATTCGATCATGCTATCGTGTTCAAGATCGCTCTTATGGTAAAAAAATATCTTTCCGCTAATCCGGTAAAATTCTGACAGCACAGCTTGTGTCTGCCTTCAAGATCTGCCCGAGAGGCAATTTCCACCGAAATACTTTGCATTTTTCGGTATCAATATGAATTTATTTCAGGGGCAGGATCTTTATTCTGCCCCTTTAAAATTTGTTGCAGGAAAATTATACCATTATTTAATAGGCGGTGTTTGTTTTTGGTTGAACTCAGAAATGTCAGTGTAACATATTCAAACGGCGTGGACGCGCTGCATAATGTTTCACTTAAAATAAATGACGGAGAATTTGCTTTTGTCGTGGGAAAATCAGGCGCAGGCAAAAGTACGCTCATAAAATTGCTGCTAAAGGAAATTTCTCCGAACAACGGAAAAATATATGTAAACGGTTTTGATCTCGAAAAATTGAAAAAAAATAAAGCCCATAAATTAAGACGCACCATAGGTTTCGTTTTTCAGGACTTTAAACTTATCAATACCATGAACGTCTATGACAACGTTGCTTTCGTCCTCAGGAGCATTGACGCTCCGCTTAAATATATACGGAACCGCGTTCCGTATGTTATCGGTCTGGTCGGTCTGAAAGATAAGGCTAAATCTTATCCAACAGAACTCTCGGGCGGCGAACAGCAGAGAGTCGCTCTTGCAAGAGCACTTGTGAACGATCCGCAGCTTATTATCGCGGACGAGCCTACGGGAAATCTCGATCCCACTACTTCAATAGAAATTATCGAACTTCTTAAAGCAATAAACCAATGCGGAACTACCGTCATGATGGTAACTCATGAGCATGAACTGGTTCGCCAGTTCGGCGGACGTACCATCAACATAGAAAACGGTGAGATAACTTTTGACGATTATATAGGTTATATGGAATAAGGAGCAGTACATATTTATGAAAATCAGCAGTATGAATTACCTGTTCAAACAGGGTATGAAAAATATATGGACGAACCGCATCATGTCGGTGGCATCTTTTTGCGTTCTTCTGGTGTCACTGCTGCTTATAGGATTTATGATGCTTTTCATAGCAAATATAAATCAGTTCGTGGGCGGCATAGAAAATAAAAACGAAGTGATAATTTTCCTCGAAGATGTGGACGATGACCACATCGCCGGAATGGAAAATACTCTGAAAGCTATGAAAAATGTAAGCAGCGTTACATTTTACTCCAAAGAAGAAGCTCTCGAAGATATGAAAAACAGCATGGAAAATGCAGGAGATCTGTTCGATTACGTTGAGGACAATCCCCTGCCGGACGCTTTCCGCCTGAGGATCGCGGATATCGGCGAGATAAGTTCTACGCTTATGGAAATAAACCGCATGGAAGGCATAGATTCCATAAAGTCTCCTACGGATTTTATCAATATCCTGACGGGGCTGAAAAGATTTATAGGCATAATTTCCGCTGTAGTCCTGACTGCGCTGATAATCGTTTCACTTGTTATCATTTCCAACGCTTCACGCGCAAGCGTTGACATAAGAAAACGGGAAATTTCCATTATGAAACTCGTTGGCGCAACAAATACATTCATAAAAGTCCCCTTCTTTGTGGAAGGTATGTTCATAGGTATCCTTGCGGGCGCGGCAGCTTCGGCAGTAACGGCATTAGGTTACTCGGAACTTATAAAAGTTCTTTCGCAGGATATGACTTTCTGGTCGATAATGTCGATAAACGGTTTCATTCCGCTTGAAAGCGTTATTTGGAAGCTTGCTGTCGGATATATTATCGCAGGAACGGTCATAAGCGCTATGGGTACGGTTATGAGCACAAGAAAATATCTTAAAGTTTAACAAGAGGAAAATTCTATGAAAAGAAAAAAAATACTTTCCGTTGGTATCGCTTCGATCCTTGCGGTATACTGTCTTTTTTCGGGAAATCTCGTTACGGCGGATACAATGTCACAGCTTGAAGCCAGACAGTCCGAACTTGAAAAAGAAAAGAAAGACGTTGAAGCACAGCTTTCCGAATACGAAAACGAAGCCGAGGAGACCGACAAGTACCTTGAAGAATATGACAACAAAATGAAGATCCAAGAGGAACAGGTCGATAACATCAAAGAACAGATCGCGATCATCGAAGAAAATATTTCCGCGCTTGAAGCGGATATTGCCGTTAAAGAAGAAAACGTCAGCGAGGATATAGAACGCTTCGGACAGCGCTTGCGCACGCTATATATGTCGGGCAGCGACAGCATGGCGTCCGTTCTTGCGGGTTCAAACAGCTTCTACGATATGCTGGCAAGAATGGAATTCGTTGAACGCGTTTCAAAGCATGACAACGATATGATAGATTCCCTACATGAGCAGATCACCGCTCTTGAAGCGGATAAAGAAGAACTTGAAGGCGAACTTGAAGTTCTGGAAAATAAGAGATCGCAGGAAGAACAGTATTACAACGAACTTCGTGAAACTTGGAACAACCATGCCGAGACAAAGAAAATGCAGCAGGCTCTCATAGACGATTACAAGGAACACGCCGACGAGATCGAGGCTGAACAGCAGCAGATCGAGGAAGAATTACAGGCTGAGATCCGCAGACTTCAGGAAGAAGCCGAAAGAAAGCGCAAGGAAGAAGAGGAACGGCGCAAGCAGGAGGAAGAACTCAAAAAGCAGCAAGCCGAGGAAAACGGCACCGAGTATGTTCCCCCGGAACCTGTAAAGACCTATTCCGATACGGGATTTATCTGGCCTGTTCCCACTGTACGCAACATGACCGACGGTTACGGCTACAGAACCATCGCCGAGGAGGGCGGAGCAAGCGATTTTCATAAAGGCATAGACATCAACAAGCCCGGCTGCGCGGGAGAACCTGTTGTGGCTTCCGCAGGAGGAACGGTGATCCAAGCGGGCGACAAACACAACGGTTACGGAAACTGCGTTATCATCGACCACGGCAACGGAATTTCTACCCTTTATGCCCATAACAACAGTATTGCCGTCAGCGTGGGAGATACCGTTGTACAGGGACAGACTATTTCTTACATAGGTCATACAGGGTACGCTTACGGAGATCACTGTCATTTTGAGGTCAGAATTGACGGGCAGCATACAAATCCGCTGAATTATGTAAGCATGGATAATTAATTACGGAGGTGGCTCGGCAGAGCATTTGTTATGAATAAGAAAATTTCTCTGGGAATTGCCATCGGTCTGATGGCGCTTGCAGCTGCGGCAACATTTATAATTACATATAATTTTTCGCTGAATGTTTTTAACTCAAAGGTGCGGAACGTTTCCGAGCGCGAAAGCATTTACGCAAAACTTTCGGAAATGGACAGCTATGTGCGGGCAAACTTTTTCAACGAAATAAATGAAGATAAACTTACAAACAATATCATGAACGGTTATGTTGCAGGACTTGACGACCGTTTCGCAAAATATTATTCGGCGGACGAATATGCCAAACAAACTCAGAAAGAATCGGGCGTAACTATCGGTTTCGGCTTTGAATGGGATAAAGAGGAAAGCGGCTACATAAAAGTTACTTCGGTCATGAAAGATTCGGCAGCGGAAAAAGCGGGCATCGCGGCGGGAGACGTTATAACCGCCGTAAACAACACAGACGTTATCGCTTACGAAAACGGATATGACGAAGCGGTCTCCCTTTTCAACTGCGAGGAAGGAACAAAAATAAAGCTGCACATAAAAAGAATAAATGACGAAGGTATTTCCGAATTTTTCTCGGTGGACGTGACGGCGGAAAAAAGTGAAATAATTTCCGTTACGGGACGTCTCCTTGACGAAAATATCGCATATGTCAAACTCACAACGTTCAACGAAAAAACTCCGGAACAGTTCAAAAATGTAGTAAACCGCCTTATAGGAGACGGTGCAAGTTCGCTGATATTTGACTTGAGAGACAATCTCGGAGGAACGACGACTTCACTTGAAGGAACGCTGGACGTTCTGTTGGGAGACGGCGATATAGTTACGGCATACTATAAGGATTCCTCGGAAATAATCGTTCACACCACCGAAGCGGAAGAGATAAATATGCCGATGGCGGTCATTGTAAACGGCAACACGGCTTCATGTTCGGAACTCTTTGCATTTGCGCTGCGTGATGAAGCTCATGCGCAGATAGTCGGCACGGTGACTTACGGCAAAGGCGTTATGCAAAAAACGCACAAGCTTGCAGGCGGAGCGGCTGTAAAAATAACCGTTGCGACTCTGCAAACGCGGAACAGCGGCGATTATAACGGAATAGGCATAAAACCCGATTTTGAAGTTGCACTGCCTGCGGAAGTAGACCTCAGCACAATTTCAGAGGAGCAGCAGCTGACAGACGATACCCAACTTCAAAAAGCAATGGAAGTCATTTACACGATACAATAAAAGTTCTTCACACGAACAGACGGTAAAAAGAAAAATGAGTATTTTTAAAAAAAGGACAAATTTCCCCGAAGCGGCTGAAATACTTGCCGCGGAAGGATTTACGGACAATTACATCAGCTTACTTGCGGCGTCGGTGGAAAAAGCAGAGCACCCGCAGGATATCGCACGAGGGAAAAGTTACCTCGCAAATGCTTTGCTTATACGCGGACGCCTTAAAGAAGCATACGCCGCGTTTGAGGAAACAAACTTAAAAAAGCTTGAAAAACATCTGCTTGGAAATCTTATCAGCAATATGATCTTCTGCAAATTTGTGCAGAACGACTTCAAGACCGCCGAGGAACTTTATCAGACATACAATGTTTATGTTCTTGGGGAACATTCTGAAGCAATGAAGCGGAGCCTTGCGATACACGAACACATCAGCGGAAGATATGAAAATTCTGTTGAAATAATTGTAAAAATGGGCGACAGTCCATGCCGTTTCATAGACATTTGCATAGTAAAATCGCTGTTGAAGTTAGATATGTACGATCGGGCGGAGGAATTTTCACAAAAATTCGGCGCATACAAAGACTGTAACGAACTTTCGGCGGAAGTCGCAAAGCTGAAAAAAAAGATAAGAGAAAATTTAAAATAAAAATTTCTGCCGACTTTCTTTTTACAGAAAGTCGGCAGTTTAGTTTTAAACAATATCTTTCAGCAGTTCCCAAAGACTTTCACTGTCACATATGCCGTTGATGCCAATAATAAAATCACCATGATCAATTATAAGATCATGTGTTTCTAAGCCCGACTCGTTTTCAACAGCATTATTTTTAATAAATTCAAGACTCATATCTTTCGGCAAAACTACCGTATTATACTCGGTCTCTGCACTTGAACGGTCAATATCATAATAAATATTCAAACCTACAATTGAACCGTTTATATTCTCTGCGCAAAAGTACCCAAGATCTAAATTCTGTTCCGTAAGAACACCGTTTTTATCATACATCCTGTACAGATTTATAATACAGTCGTTTATCAAATTTAAAGTTCCATACTCCGACTCGATCGCTACTGCCTGCGGAACGTGTCCCGCAAAATATTTTACATTATTTGCTTCAAGAAGGGATATTTTTTTGTTTTCAAAGCTGCTTTCCGCTTGTTCAAGATCAACGTTATCAAGGGAAAATCCGTTCAGGATAAGAGCGTCCATAACTTTCACAGCATCGGCATAATTGTAGTTCTGAAACAAAATTGAATATCCTATCCCGTCCGAGACCCAAAACGCAATAAGCGAATGCGGAATATTTTCCTCTATGTTTTCGGCAAAATCAAAGCCGTATACCGTTACACCGTATCTTTCGGCAGAAATGTAATTTTCAAGATTGAAATGGCTATAACATCTGCCGCTGCTGTCAACGTAAAGGTTCAGAGATCTTTTTTTATCACTGACCGTAAATTGTCCGACGGACAGATCGCTTTCAATATCACATTTAACAGTTCCGCTTGCCATTTCGTTATCCGATATGCTAAATGGCAGGATCTGCTCAACGTATTCATTCGGCAGATCATAGGATCTATAACTTTCAGGATCAGCCGCTAACGATATGTGGATCTCGTCTTCGTCTTTGTTGGGAAAATATTTTTCCGCTTCTTCTTCGGAAACTTCCTGACAACCGGAAGTTCCCGCAGTGTTTTCTGTTATGGGATCTGCTATCTGCTCGGTAACAATAACTTTGGGAACAGAAATATTATCCGGAACATTTTCTGCCTTTGGAATATTCACCGCGGCAAATACACCGATAACAGCAGCTGCCATTACCGCCGCACAAATTCCGATCTTTATGGCAGGACGGGACTTGCCGATCCTGACCTTATCAGAAAACAACTCCGCAAGGTACTTATCGTCCGTAAGGGAGATCATTCTTTCCATATCGTTGATATTCATTAGTAAAGTCCCCTTTCGATGAGAAATTTTTTCAGTTTTTTTCTTGTGCGGAACAGTGAGGATTCCGCCTTGCTTTTGCTTACATCAAATTTGCGGCAAATTTCCTTTATTGAAAAAAATCGCCAATATCTCAAAAGGAAAATTTTTCTGCTTTCTTCGTTAAGTAAAGCGAGGAACTCATTTATCGCCGCGGATAATTCCCCATCGGAAAAATTCCTGCCGTCATTTACGGAAATACACTCTTCCAATTCGGAAAGTGAAACAGCCGCCTGCGGTCTCCGCTTTTCCGCATTTATAAAATGATACTTTTTCAAAGCGAGATTGCGGGCAATTTTCGCGATAAAAGCCTTAAGATCAAGCGGTCTCTGTGGCGGGACAACATTCCAGATGCCCATGTATGTATCATTTTCGCATTCTTCGGCATCGGAACGGTCGTTCAGGATATGCATAGCAATTGCCATAATAAAATTTCCGTACTTTGATCTTGTTTCGGGAATGGCATTTTCCGAGCGGGAAAAATACAATTTTACGATCTCATGATCTTCCATAAAAGACCTCCCTTTTTTGTTTTTCAAATATCAAGTACGTTTTTGAACGGCATTGCTTGCATTAAAACAAAAAAACTCCCTGCAAAATTACTTTGCAGGGAGTAAAGCGTGTCAATTATTCGTCTTCCTTGCGCTTTTTCTTGTTAGCAGCCATGATAGCCATAAAGGAAGCCATTGCAGCTGCAGCCGAAGCCATAGGAACTGTCAGATCTTCACCTGTAACAGGGTTTGCTGTTGCAACATCCTTGAACGGATCGTCTCCCAGCGGAACGAGATCATCATCGAAATCATCGAAGTAATCAAAATCGTCTGTTACATCTGCTACATCTCTGACATCTGTTACATCATCAACGTCTGCTGCATCTTCAACATCGGAAACCGTGTTCTCTGCGTCTGCATTATCAAAAGGAGCATCAGCGAGAGGAACATCAGGCTCATCGAAGGATTCAAGATCGGTATAAGGATCGTGATCCTCAGGGATCTCGAGAACCGGATCAGGAGAATCAGGCTCATAAGGATTCTCGGAAATTGTTTCCGGAGTATCGGGAGTGTCAGGTGTGTCGGGTGTATCAGGTGTTATATCAGGATCGGGAGTTGGCTCGGGATCAGGTGTAGGATCGGGAGTAGGTTCGGGATTAGGTGTAGGATCGGGAGTTGGTTCGGGATCCGGTGTAGGATCGGGAGTTGGTTCGGGATCCGGTGTAGGATCGGGAGTAGGTTCGGGATCCGGTGTAGGATCGGGAGTTGGCTCGGGATCCGGTGTAGGATCGGGAGTTGGTTCGGGATCCGGTGTGGAATCGGGAGTTGGCTCGGGATCCGGTGTAGGATCGGGAGTTGGCTCGGGATCCGGTGTAGGATCGGGAGTTGGCTCGGGATCCGGTGTAGGATCGGGAGTTGGCTCGGGATCAGGTGTAGGATCGGGAGTGGGTTCGGGATCCGGTGTGGGATCGGGAGTTGGCTCGGGATCAGGTGAAGGATCGGGAGTGGGTTCGGGATCCGGTGTGGGATCGGGAGTGGGTTCGGGATCCGGTGTGGGATCGGGAGTTGGTTCGGGATCCGGTGTAGGATCGGGAGTTGGCTCTGGATCCGGTGTGGGATCGGGAGTTGGTTCGGGATCCGGTGTGGGATCGGGAGTTGGTTCGGGATCCGGTGTAGGATCGGGAGTTGGCTCGGGATCCGGTGTGGGATCGGGAGTAGGTTCGGGATCCGGTGTAGGATCGGGAGTTGGCTCGGGATCCGGTGTAGGATCGGGAGTTGG
>CANQPX010000032.1 GCA_947625915.1 uncultured Clostridia bacterium | reverse complement strand
AAAAAGGAGCTGCTTGTTTTGCAAGCGTAATTATTAAAATGAATTTCTTTAAAAAATTATTCGGCGGAAATTCCGATGAAAGCGAAAATTATGATGAGGAAAATTACGGTGCAATTTCCGAAGATGATGAGCCTTTTATTAAACCGTATGATTTTTACATCGAAGCGGACGAACGCCGCGATGCCGAAACAACATTTTTAACAAGCAGTCCGCAAAGCGTTGATATCCTTCAAAAATTAGAGGAAATGGAACTTGCTTTCGATATAATAAATAATTTCGGGGTAAAAAGAAAATTAAAAAAGCTTTATTCCGAACTTGCTTTTGAGATCGATGAATATGTTTCATATACGGGCGGACGTTCGGTAAATTCTTTCGATACGGAAGAGATCGACGATATAAATTACGGGATATATGTTGATATTTCAAAAAAAGATGATGATTCGCCGTTTGAAATAAAATTAAGGATCTGTGAAGATCGGGAGTGATAAATATGGCTTTGGACGGAGCTTTTCTTAATATAGTAAAGGACGAACTTTCGCCGCTCATAGGCGGACGGGTGGATAAGATCTCTCAGCCGTCAAGAGAGGAAATTTTAATTAATTTCCGAACAAAAGGCGGTACGGAAAAATTGTTTATTTCCGCTTCGGCAGGTTCGGCACGCGTCCATATCACAAAAAATAATATCGAAAATCCCAAAGTTCCGCCAATGTTTTGTATGCTGCTGAGAAAACATCTCGGCGGGGGGAAACTTGTTGATATTCGTCAGGACGTTCTCGAACGCATACTTTATTTCGATTTTGAAGCGTCCACCGAACTTGGCGATATGACAAACATTACTGCTGCCGTTGAGATCATGGGACGGTGTTCAAATCTTGTGCTGATAAATTCCGAGGGAAAGATCATCGACAGCATAAAGCGCGTTGACGCGGAAATGTCACGGGAAAGAATGGTCCTGCCGAATATGATATACACCGTTCCGCCGCGCGGGAACAGGCTGGACTTCCGCAGCTGCACAAAGGAAGATATAATAAATATTTCGGAAAATATGCCCGACGCGGAACTTTCAAAACATCTTATAAAAATTTTTGAGGGAATTTCCCCCATAGTTGCCCGCGAATGGGTAAATTCCGCAGCCTGCGGCAGAGACGTTACAAAAGCGGAACTGTGCGGCGAACTTCTTGACCGTCTTTTTGATGAGATCGTAAAGTCGCGCTCCGAAAGAAATTTTACAGCAGTAAAAGATAAAGACGGAATGTTAAAAGATTTTTCATTTATTGACATAAAACAATACGGCGGTCTTATGGATACGGTGAAATTTTCTTCGGCTTGCGAACTGCTGGACTATTTTTATTCCGAACGGGACAGCCTTTCAAGAATGAAACAGCGTGCGCAGGATCTGTACAAGCTGCTGACGGGTACTTCCGAGCGGATAGCAAGGCGCCTTGCAAATCAGCGTGAGGAGCTGAAAGTTTCTGCGGACAGGGATAAATTCAAACTTTACGGAGATATAATTTCCGCAAATCTTTATAAGATAGAAAAGGGAATGAGCAGCCTTTCCGCAGAAAATTTTTACGAGGAAAATTGCCCCGAAATAAAAATAAAACTTGATCCGAGACTTACCCCGTCGCAGAATATGCAGAAATATTACGGCGAGTACCGAAAAGCCGATACCGCCGAGAAGATCCTTACTGCGCAGATAGCAAAAGGTGAAGAAGAACTTGCCTACATTGACAGCGTTTTTGACGCGCTGACAAGGACAAACGGCGAGGACGAAGTAAACGAGCTCCGCGCGGAACTTGCCGAACAGGGATATATACGTTCGGCAAAACTGAAAGGCAAGCCGCCCAAAAGCCGTCCACCGCTTGAATTTGTTTCTCCCGACGGATTTACGGTGCTTGTGGGAAGGAACAACAAGCAGAACGATCAGCTCACCACAAAGCTTGCGGACAAGACCGACATCTGGCTGCACGTCAAGAACATAACGGGTTCCCATGTGATAATCAGGGCGGAGGGCAGGGAAGTCCCCGAAAATACGATCCGCTGGGCAGCGGGAGTTGCGGCGTTCCACAGCAAGGCGAAAAATTCCTCGCAGGTGCCTGTGGACTATGTTCCCGTGAAGCTTGTAAAGAAGCCCGGGGGGGCGAAGCCGGGAATGGTGATCTTCACTGGCAACAGAACTCTTTACGTTACGCCTGTTGACCCGTATAAATAAAAAAACGGTTTGCCGAAAAATTAAAAATAGGCGCGAACAAATTAAGAAAAGAAAAACAAAACTTTGCCCGAATAGCTGGTCCAGCGCAGCCGCGCTGGTGGGGTCAAGGGGCGAAGCCCATTGTCGCCATCCGCAGATGGCGAAATTCCCCATACGAAGGCGCCTCTGCAAAGGGGTGAATTGCCGCTGAAAGCGGCAAGAGGGGAACGCTCTGCAAGAGAGAGCGTTCCCCTTGGCATTAGCGATTGTTGCAATTTAAGCCTTGCCAAACAGCCCGGTGAGCTGTTTGGCAATACACAGCAATTTGTTTTTATAAAAATAATTCGTTGTCAATCAACCTTGTGAGTTTTTTGACAACGAATTATACTATTTTTTATTGCTTTTTCCTTTTTAAAACAATTCCCGTCATAATTGCCGCCGCAAAAATAGCACTTATGCACACCGCCGTTTTTGCTCCGGAATTTTCAACGATCTCGCTTTCGGAAGAAAATTCTCCCGCGCCTGCTGTAACATCTTCCGCATAGGAAATGCTGTCTATCACAATGATGAGTTTTTCATCTTTCGCGTATGTGAATGTTATGGTTCCGTTTTTTATTTTGGAAACGTATATCAGATCTCCGCTTTCGGTAAAAACATTTGCAAAATAACCGTTATATTCTTTGCCGAGGGCGGCGGTTATAACGCTGCCGTTCATTTGTGAGATTACCACGCTTGTTTTGCCCGTTATTTTGTCGTCAACGGAAATATTGACTGATTTTGTCTCTGCTTTTGGCGCAGTCGGGAGCCCGCCGGACGAACCGTTATTATTATCATCATTATTATCATCGGGTTCGTCCGTTGGATCCGTGTTTATGGGAACGGGTACAGCAATTGCATAAATACTGAAATGCTCCGTTTCAAAACTCAATGTTTTTTCTGTGGGAGAATATGTTGCGTCCACAAGTTCAAAATCGCTGCCATTTTGGTGGAAAACTTTTGCTTCCGAGCCGTTAACATCGCTCGGAACAACTATTGTAACGTTAACTTTTACGCTCGGCTGGACTTCTGTAACGCCGTTGTAAAGCAAAGTAATATCATAAGGGACCTTTATTTCATAATTGCTGCCGACCTTATTTCCAATAAATTTTCCAAGTTCCGCGTCAATGTCTTTATCTTCTATTTTCAGCAGGATATACCCGTCACTTACCGAATAACTATTTATTCCATCTGTAAATTCAGTGTCTCCTGCGTATTCAACAGTGACATTTTTTTCGGTAACAAAGATCTTACCGGTGTTGGAAATTTTAATTCCGTCGCTTGTGTCTAAAGTCAGACCTTCGCCTGATATGGTATTATCGCCGATCTGTATTGTATCGGCTTTGACTGTTCCGTCATTGTCGATCGTTCCGCCGTCGGGGAGTATAACTTCCGTATCTCCCGTTTGAACAGTACTCCCTTCAGGAACGGTAATATTTCCTTCTTTGTCAACGGTAACGCCATCACCTGTAACGGTAACATCTTCCAGCGTCATTTCATTTGCCGTAACTGTTCTTTCCGAGTTTACCGTTCCGCCGTTTGGCAAGCCTATTTCTTTATCATTTATTTTTACTGTGCTGTCGCCGGGAACGGTTATATTTCCGTCCGATGTAACGGATATATCGCCCGATCCGCTTGAAATATCGATATCATCGGTACCGTCCGGGTTTTTCAGAACTATTTCTTTGCCGCTTATTGTACCGTCGGGAGAAATTTTTCCGCCCTGAGGAAGTTCAACATCGCTTGAACCTTTTTTGATCTCGCTGTCTCCTTGAACGGTAATACTTCCGTCCGGGTTTACGGTGTAATTTTCGCTGTCAACTTCTATACCGTTATTATTTGAAAAATGATCTGCATCTTCTTCGCCGCTGTATAATTCTACACCGTTTTTTCCGCATACGGTGCCGCCGTTAAGGGTTATATGTCCTTGTGAAACATTGTTTTTTACACCTGCTTCTTTACCGCTTATGATACCGCCGTTTACTTCAAGGTATTGTGGAAGATTATCGCCGCCATAAAGGTAATAATCATTCATGATACCTACTCCGTCACTGCCGGTACCTTTTATAATAGCATCGCCGCTTACAGTTACATTTCCGTCTTGGTTTAAAACACCGACTTTAGTACCCGAAATTTCACCGCCTGATATTTTCACATCACCTATGTAATTGTATATCCCGTAATATTTTGTTCCATTTATAGCACCGCCCTCTATGATACATTCACTTCCTATAGCAGGATTATCTATGCCGTATAAGCTGCCTTCAAGCGTACCGCCCTTCACTGTCAATATTCCTCTGTTATCTACTGCTCTTTTTGAGCCGCATATTTTTCCACCGTAAACATTCAAAGAACAGCGTACTTCGCCCGCGTTCCATCCACAAACTTTAATTGTCTGATCTTCACTTACACCACCAATTATTGAACCGCTCCCATCGTCATATAAATTAAGAATAGTAGGTACATATACACTACCGGGATTATAATATCTGCCAGTATCTATTTCTATATAACCTTTAGTACAAGTAACGTTTTTTCCGTTAAGATAGAGGTTGATCGTACCGCCCGGTTTAATTGTACACTTTTTACTGAGCGTAACATCTTCCGAAAGATACCAGTTTCCCGCCTCTGTCGGCAAACTGTCCGTATTTGTCCATTCGGTAAATGTTATCCCGTTATATATAAGAGTTTCGGGCTCTTCCAAAGATAACAGGGCAATATCGCTGTTTTCGGTTTCTTCGGTCTCGGAAGTCGTTTCCGTTTCAGTCTCGGGAGCAGTGGTTTCTTCCGTTTCTTCCGTCTCGGAAGTTTCAGTGGGAGCAGCAGTCGTTTCCTCGGGGTCGGCAGTTTCCGATGTTTCGGAAGTCTCCGGGGGAGCGGTCGTTTCCGTAAGCGCAGTTGTCTCGGAAACGGAAGTTTCTTCCGCCGTAACAACATTATTATTGCTTTCTGCGAGCCTTGCTCCTGCAAATGCCGATGTAAGAACGAACACAGCCGAAAGAACGGCTGTTATGGCATGATGTTTTGCTGATCTGTTCATTAAAGTATCACTCCGTATACCATAGTTATTTCTTATACAATTGTATCACATTATATATATATATATATATATATATAGTTTATTAAAATTTTGTGAATATATGTCAACAATCACAATAAATAAATTATTAACAAAAGTTTTAGTAAAAATACTACAATTTTTTTGATTTGATATTGATTTTTATTTGGCATTATGTTATAATTTCTTTATAAATATTTCGTCTCAAAGGAGGAGAATATTTTGAGATCTCTTGGTAAGAAAATCGTATTCGCTTGTATAATGCTCGTGGGCATTTCTATGTTCGTCCTCGGCGTGTCTTCCTGCATTATGGCATATTCTTCCGCAGGCGATATGGCGGAGGAAAGTATGCTCGAAACAGCTAAAGAAGCTGCCTCCCGCGCTCAGTGGGAACTTCAGGCTTACTCTAATATCGCAGTTGATATGGGAACTGTCCCCATGCTGTCCGATCCGTCCGCTTCCGAGCAGGACAAAAAAGCTGTCCTCGACAATAAGACCGCTCAGTACGGGCTTGAAAGATGTAACCTCATCGACTCACAGGGCAACGGCATAGACGGCAATACCTACAGCGACCGCGCTTATTTTCAGGCGGCTATGCAGGGCAAAGCTATGATCTCCGAACCGCTTGTATCAAAAGTTACCGGAAAAATAACCATTATCGTTGCCGCTCCCGTCTGGAAGGACGGTATGTCGGGTTCCGAACCCGTGGGCTGCGTTTATGTTGTCCCCAATGAGGAATTTCTCAACGACATCGTAAGAGATGTCAGCGCAAGCGAAAACGGCTCTTCATATATGATCGACAAAAACGGCAATACCATCGCCAATGCCGATGCGGAAGTCGTCAAGAGCGGCGAGAATATCGAAACTCTTGCGCAGACCGATAAGTCATATGCCGACGCTGCGTCCGTTCACGCAAAAGTAAGAAACGGTGAGTCGGGCATCTGGGAAGGCGGTCCCGCAAACGCAAGAGTTTACATGGCTTATCAGCCTATAAATTTGGACGCCGTTGACGGCTGGGCAATGATAATCACCTCTCCCGCAGTGGATTTTCTCGGCGGAGCATACAGAGCGATATACTTTACGGCGATCGTGTTCGTTATCGCTCTCGGAGTGGCAGTGTTCGTTGCGATCAGGCTCGGCGTCGGCATAGGCAGACCCGTTCGCCTTTGCTCCGAACGTATCGACAAACTTTCAAGGGGCGACCTTACGAGCCCTATCCCCGATATACGCCGTAAAGACGAAGTGGGCATACTTGCCGAAGCCACAAATACCGTTGTTTCAAAACTCAACTTCATGATAAGCGATATGGGACGTATACTTGAAGCAATGTCGGAAGGCGATCTCAGCGTTGATACCACTGAGGGAACAAGCTATTATTCGGGAGATTTTGAAAAACTCCACAGCTGCATAGATGAGATCAACGATAAACTCAACAGCGCAATGGCTCGCATCAACGATTCGGCAGATCAGGTATCCGCAAGCGCAGATCAGGTGGCTGACGGCGCACAGGCTCTTTCAGCAGGCGCAACGGAGCAGGCTTCTTCAATTCAGGAACTTGCCGCTACAATACATACGATCTCCGATCAGGTAACTCTCAATTCCGAAAACTGCGCAAATGCAAGAAATATCGTAAAGGAAACTGCGGAGTATGTTGCGGACGCAAACAGGGAAATGGATCGCCTTACTTCGGCTATGAACGAGATAAACGATACTTCCGCACAGATAAGCAACATTATAAAAGCTATCGAGGATATCGCTTTCCAGACAAATATCCTTGCGCTGAACGCGGCTGTTGAAGCTGCAAGAGCGGGCGAAGCGGGAAAAGGCTTTGCCGTAGTTGCGGACGAAGTAAGGAACCTTGCTTCAAAATCCGCCGAAGCCGCAAAAGATACCACAACTCTTATCGAACAGTCTATCGCCGCTGTTGAAAACGGTACGGCGATCACTTCCGAGACCGCTTCCGCAATGAACAGCGTTGGCGAGAGAACAGCTTCCGTTGAGGAGATCGTCAACAAGATCGCTGCCGCAAGCGAACAGCAGGCTGACATGATCGAACAGGTAACTACCGGAGTAGAGCAGATATCGGGAGTTGTTCAGAACAATTCCGCTACAGCGGAGCAAAGCGCAGCTTCTTCCGAAGAACTTTCAAGTCAGGCGTCTATACTCAAAGATCTTATGGGCGGATTTGTGTTAAAGTAATTGACAGCGTTTAAAAAGCGTATCCTCTCTTACTTGTTAAGAGAGGATATATTTTTATGAAAGGGGCTCGTATGGATAAGGAAAGATTTTTCAATGCCGTTCAATGCGTTGTGAACGGCGAACACCTTCGCGCGGGCATAGGAACTTACGGCGAAAAAACTATCCATGCAGTGCTGAAAAACTATTTCGAGCCTTACTCAGACAGCCATGAACGGAAGATAGGCGGTTTTGTTGCGGACGTGATCGGCGAGAACGGCATTATCGAGATACAGACGGCAGGATTTGAAAAACTCCGTAAAAAACTGGAAGTTTTCCTTTCCGTAAGCAGAGTCACGGTGGTTTATCCCATTCCGCGGCATAAATGGATAATTTCCATAGACCCCGAAACGGGAGAGCAGGGCAAACGCCGAAGATCTCCTGTTACAGGCATACCTGCGGACGTTTTCCCCGAACTGTACAAGATAAAACCTTTCCTCGGGAATGAAAATTTCCGATTGTGCATAGTCATGCTCGATGTGGACGAGTACCGCGCTCCGCCCGAAAAAGACGGTCTGAAAAGAGGACGGAGACGGGGATATGTACGTTATGACAGGATCCCCCGTGAAATTGCGGAGGAAATTTACGTCGGAGGGGAGTTCGGCTGGGGATATTTCATTCCTGACGGGCTCCCGGAAGAATTTACCTCATATGACTTCGGAAAATTGTCCGGTGTAGGTCAGAAATACGGTTCTTTTATGCTTAATATACTCACTTCGGCTGATGCGGTGGAGCGTATCGGCAAACGCGGGAACAGCTATTTGTACCGCTTATCTTCAAATTATGGAAAATTTCTCGATGTGTGAAAAAATTATTGACATTTACGGCGGTTTTGTGTATAATAGTAGTTAACGGCTTGCCGCATGGTATACAGCGCAGGCTCGGGAGATCTGTGTTAAATGAGTTTTTTTACTTTATTGCAAAGGAATGAGATAATGTATAAAATTGTAAGAAAAAAAGTTCTCAACCCCACCATTACACTTATGGAGATCGACGCGCCTATGGTGGCTAAAAAAGCCGAACCGGGTCAGTTCATTATCCTGCGTGTGGACGAGGACGGCGAACGCATACCCCTTACCGTTGCCGATTTTGACAGGGATAAAGGCACGGTAACTATTATTTTCCAGATAGTGGGCGCGACCACCGAAAAGCTGAACCATAAGAACGAGGGCGAATACATACAGGATTTCGTAGGCCCTCTGGGCGTGGCTTCACATACGGAAGGTCTTAAAAAAGTTGCCGTTGTGGGCGGCGGCGTGGGCTGCGCTATCGCATACCCAATAGCAAAGAAACTGCATAGCCTCGGCTGCGAAGTTCATTCTATAGTCGGCTTCAGGAACAAAGACCTTGTTATCCTCGAAGATGAGTTCGGAAAAGTTTCGGACAAACTCTGCATGATGACCGATGACGGCTCTCACGGAACTAAGGGACTTGTTACCGACGCGCTGAAACAGCTTATCGAAAGCGGAGAAAAGTATGATGAAGTTATCGCAATAGGTCCGCTGATAATGATGAAATTCGTCTGCGCACTTACCAAGCAGTACGATGTAAAGACCGTCGTTTCCATGAACCCCATCATGATAGACGGCACGGGAATGTGCGGCGGCTGCCGCCTTACCGTCGGCGGAGAAACAAAATTCGCCTGCGTTGACGGCCCCGATTTTGACGGACATCTGGTGGATTTCGATGAGGCTATGGAGCGTTCCTCCATGTATAAACCGTTTGAGAGAAGCAAACACGAAGCTGTCTGCAATCTCTACAAAAATGCCTGAAAGGAAGGTGCGCTGCCATGCCTAATATGTCTCTGAAAAAGAATGAAATGCCGGCTCAGGAGCCGAAT
Source organism: uncultured Clostridia bacterium (assembly GCA_947625915.1). Classification (GTDB taxonomy): domain Bacteria; phylum Bacillota; class Clostridia; order Oscillospirales; family Ruminococcaceae; genus RGIG8773. Next base: position 16,580 of record CANQPX010000032.1, on the reverse strand, counting down.
GTGAGAAATAAAAATTTCAAGGAAGTCGCTCTCGGATATTCCGAGGAAACTGCTCTCGATGAAGCCGCAAGATGCCTTAACTGCAAGAATAAGCCCTGTGTAAGCGGCTGCCCCGTAAATATCGACATTCCGTCGTTTATACATAAAGTCGCGGAAAGCGATTTCGAGGGCGCATATGATGTGATCTCGCAGTCAAGTTCTCTGCCCGCTGTCTGCGGACGCGTCTGCCCGCAGGAATCCCAGTGTGAGGGAAAATGCGTCCGCGGCATAAAAGGCGATCCTGTGGGAATAGGACGTCTGGAACGTTTCGTTGCCGATCGGCACAATCAGCATGACGACAGACCCGCCGCAAAGCCTGTTCCCAACGGTCATAAAGCTGCCGTTATCGGCGCGGGACCCGCAGGTCTTACCTGCGCGGGAGATCTTGCAAAAATGGGTTATGAAGTTACCGTTTATGAAGCTCTGCACCTTGCGGGAGGAGTTCTTGTTTACGGGATCCCCGAATTCCGTCTGCCAAAGGCTATCGTCCGCAAGGAAATTGACGGACTTAAAGAACTTGGCGTTACCATCAACACCAATACCGTTATCGGAAAGACAATTACCGTTGACGAACTGTTTGAACAGGGCTATGAAGCGATCTTCATCGGTTCGGGCGCAGGTCTGCCGAGATTTATGGGTATCCCCGGCGAGAACCTCAAGGGAGTTTACTCCGCAAATGAGTTCCTCACAAGAGTAAATCTTATGAAAGCTTACAATGATGATGCCGATACACCTGTTCAGCACGCAAAGAGCGTTGCAGTCGTAGGCGGGGGAAACGTTGCCATGGACGCCGCAAGATGCGCGAAACGTCTCGGCGCGGAGAACGTTTATATCGTTTACCGCCGCGGCGAAGCGGAAATGCCTGCGCGTAACGAGGAGATCGAACACGCAAAAGAAGAAGGCATCATTTTCAAGACCCTTAACAATCCCGTTGAGATCCTCGGCGATGAGCATAAGTTCGTTACGGGAATGAAATGCATTGAAATGGAACTTGGCGAGCCTGACGAAAGCGGCAGAAGAAGTCCTGTCGAAAAGAAAGGTTCGGAATTTGTCCTTGATGTTGACTGCGTTATCATGTCTATAGGAACTTCCCCAAATCCGCTGATAAGGAATACTACAAAAGGCTTGGAGACAAACCGCAAGGGCTGTTTCGTTGCCGATGAGAACGGTCTTACTTCCCGTGAAGGAGTATACGCGGGCGGCGATGCGGTAACGGGAGCAGCAACTGTGATCCTTGCAATGGGCGCGGGAAAAACTGCCGCAAAAGCCATGGACGAATATATGAAGTCTAAAAGCTGAAAATTTACATAAGGGCAGAAAAATATCCGGAGGGGTGTGCTATGGCAATTCGTGAATCGGGTGAAGATTATCTGGAAACTATCCTGATACTTCACGGCAAGACCGGTTTTGTCCGTTCAATAGACATAGCCAACGAGCTTGGGTATTCCAAGCCGAGCATAAGCCGAGCGGTAGGTATACTGAAAGCGGACGGTTACATTACGGTAGCGCCGAACGGTCAGATAATACTTACGGAAGAAGGGCTTGCAAAAGCGGAGCAAGTTTACGGGCGGCACATATTGTTACGGAGTTTTCTGATGGAAGATCTGGGAGTATCGGCTGAGAACGCGGAAGAAGATGCTTGCAGAATGGAGCATATCCTGAGTGAAGAAACTTTTACGAAGCTGAAAGAGTTTATAAAAAATTTGAAAAAGTAGAAAAAGCGGCGGTCTGCAATTGCAGACCGCCGTTAGCTTGTCGATAAAGCATAATATAATTTGTTGCCAAACAACAGAATATTTTTTTAGAAAAACAAATTGTTCTGTATTGCCAAACAGCTCACCGGGCTGTTTGGCAAGGCTTAAATTATAATAACCGTTAATGCCAAGGGGGAAGCCCTCTATCGCAGGGCTTCCCCCTCTTGCTGTCTGCGACAGCAATTCACCCCCTGCGGAGCTCCTAAAGGCATTAGGGGATTTCGCCATCTGCGGATGGCGACAAGGGGTTTCACCCCTTGACCCCACCAGCGCGGCTGCGCTGAACCAGCTTTTCAATTTTGCGCTGCGCGCAAAATTGTTAAAAACTTTTTCAACCGCCGTGTTTGCTTATTCTTCGTTTTTAATGTCTATTTTGTCTTTCGCTATTTCCAGCATATGTTCCGCCGCAGGCTTTAATTTTTCAAAGCCGCCGTTGCCGTCGATACCGTTTGACGTCCACGCAAACGCACCTTTCCAGCCGTTGTTGTACGCTCCTTCGTAACGCTCCGCAAGCGGTACGTTTGTCTCATCGGCAACTGAACATTCCCCGATAACGGCAGGCTTTGTGCCGTCAAGCTTGAAGCCTTCGGGCGTTGAATCAAAGGGATAACCGAACCATGGGCGCTCCCAGTTGTAGTAATGAGGAGAGTAAAAATCAAGATAGGAATTTTTATTCCCCGAAAGGTTTTGCAGATATTCGTCGGAAACAAAATTACCTTCGTAATCATCGGAGTTGTATTTTATTACGCCCATTCCAACCGTAACGAGAACATCGGAATTTTCATGTATCCCCGCAGCGCACCTTGCAAAAAGATCGGAGATGTTTTCCCATTTCAACTGACCGCATTCGGCGTTTTCATGCACCCAGTCGGGCTCGTTCATGATGTCTATGCTGAAAAGATAGTCGTTGCTGTCGTAACGCTGTACAAACGGGATAACATAACCGTTTACAAAACCGTCAATGTTTTCGGAACTTGTTATCATGTTCCGCCAGTTCTTGTAGCCGGGGTTGGAATCCTTGAAATGATCGAACGAAAGCAAGGTAGCCATGATGTAGATGCCGTGTTTTTCCGCGATCTCAAAAAGAGAATCAAGGTCGCTCCAGTGCTTGTCAGTGACGCTGCCGAAAGAACCGTCCTCGTTGATCTTTACGCCGACAAGACCGTTACAGTTTATCCATACACGGGAAGCGTTAATGCCGACAGCTTCAAGTTCTGCAAAATGCGTGTCCCAGAACTCGGCATTGTAGCCGCCGCCGAAATCGTTCCATTTATCCCACGGCGTATTTGCGCCGTTGAACCATATTTCTTTTCCGTTTACATAAAATGCGTTGTCCTCGATGTAAACGCGGTCTTTTCCGTCCGAAACGCTTGCTGCGGAGGAAGTTCCGGAATTATCTTCGGTTTTGTCGGAACCTTCGGCTTCTTTTTCGCATGATGAAAATGCTGTCAGCATTGCGGCGGCAAGAAAAAGTGCCGCGGCTTTTTTAATATTCATAAAATTACTCCTTTGCAAATATTTTGCAAATACATTATACCACATACCGTAAAAATTTTCAATAATTTTCGTATATTTATTTAAAAAAATATATGCAGCATATGTTATCATTGTTATATGAACGCAGCATGGGTGCTGTTCGCAAAGTGAACGATATTGAGTTACGGAACGGAGGAGCCGATATGAAAAAGCTTTTTGAAGTACAGACAAAGGCGGAAAAATTCCTGACTGTCTGCGGAGGAACGTCCGATGTGAGCATGATAATGTTCTCAGGCACGGCAAGCGGCGAATATTTTAACGGAAAAGTCCTCGGTACAGGCGCCGATACCCAAAAAGTCCCCAAAGACGGGATAGGGTATCTTTCCGCAAGATATATGCTCGAGGGAACGGATATAAACGGCGAAAAGTGCAAACTGTTCGTCGAAAACAACGGCACTATGGAGGACGGCTTCCGCCCGCTGATAGTTACCGACAGCAAGGCTCTTTCATGGCTCGAAACAACGGAACTTTCCGCAGAGATAGTCGGCAGCGAAAGCGGAGTAAGGGTATCGGTGTTCGCCGATGTAAAGGAATAAACGCTCATGAAAGTTATCGCTCATGTAAGGAGCTGCTTTCCGTCAAAGTTCGGGATCCCTCGGCAAAGCGGACTTTACGGACTCCCCGCAAAAATAGTTTTTGAACCCGAATACCGTGTTCCCGAAGCTTTCAGAGGGCTTGAAGGTTTTTCTCATATCTGGATAATATGGAAATTTTCCGAAACGGAGTGCAGCGGATGGTCTCCCACCGTCCGCCCGCCAAAACTCGGAGGAAATAAACGCATGGGCGTTTTTGCAACACGCTCTCCATTCCGCCCCAATCCCATAGGACTTTCTTCCGTCCGTCTGGAAAAGATAGATCCTGACGACCCGGAAGGTCCCGTGCTTTATGTTGTCGGCGCGGATATAATGGACGGAACTCCTGTATATGATATAAAACCCTATCTTGCGTATACGGATTCCCACCCCGAAGCATCGGAAGGCTTCGCCGCAAATGACATTTCGGAGCGGCTCTCGGTGGAATTCTCCTGCGGCACAGCCGAAATGCTCCCGCAGGAACTGAGGGACGGACTTTCCGAGATACTTTCCCGCGATCCGCGCCCCGGATATCAGGATCTCCCCGGAAGAGTGTATATAATGGACTTCTGCGGCTTGGAAGTAAAATTTACCGTCAGTGAAAATATCCTTACCGTAAAAGAGATAGAAAAAAAGTGATGCGGCTATGCCTTTACAAAATTTGTTTTATATGGTATAATGTATGTTGTATTTTGTTCCAAAGGAAGTGTTAGTTTGGCTTACGATCAGGAAAATATCCGCAATTTCTGCATAATCGCACATATAGATCACGGGAAATCAACTCTTGCGGACAGGATCTTAGAGCTTACTTCCACCGTCGCAAAACGCGATATGGAAGATCAGCTCCTCGATAATATGGATATCGAACGCGAACGCGGCATCACCATAAAAGCAAGAGCCGTCAGATTGAATTATCATTCAAAAAGCGGCAAGGACTACGTTTTCAACCTTATAGACACGCCGGGTCATGTTGACTTCAATTATGAAGTTTCCCGCTCGTTAGTCGCCTGTGAAGGCGCGGTGCTGGTGGTGGACGCTTCACAGGGTATCGAAGCGCAGACCCTTGCAAACACATATCTTGCCATTGAGAACGATCTTGAAGTCATGCCCGTAATAAATAAGATAGATCTTCCTTCAGCCGACCCCGACCGCGTTTGCAGCGATATAGAGTCGGTAATAGGCATACCTGCGGACGATGCCCCGAGGATCTCCGCAAAAACAGGACTTAATGTTGAAGATGTTCTTGAAAAGATAGTTACTGATATCCCATGCCCGAAAGGGGATATTTCCAACCCGCTGAAAGCTCTTATTTTCGACTGCTTTTACGACAGCTACAAGGGAGTTATCATTTACGTAAGAGTTATTGACGGGGAAGTTAAGATCGGTCAGACGATACGGCTCATGGCAACGGGCGCGGAATTTACCGTTACCGAAGCGGGTTACATGGGCGCGGTGGAACTTGTCAACGCGGGCTCGCTCAAAGCGGGGGAAGTAGGTTATATAACAGCTTCAATAAAATCCATAGGCGATACAAAGGTAGGCGACACGGTAACAGACGCGGAAACGCCCTGTGAAAGCGCACTGCCGGGTTACCGTGAAGTAAATCCGATGGTGTTCAGCGGCATATATCCTGCCGACGGCGCAAGATACGGCGATCTTCGGGACGCTCTGGAAAAATTGCAGTTAAACGATGCGTCTTTGTCTTTTGAACCTGAAACTTCCGTTGCATTGGGTTTCGGCTTCCGATGCGGATTTCTCGGGCTGCTCCATATGGAAATAATTCAAGAGCGCCTTGAACGCGAGTACGATCTTGACCTTGTGACCACCGCTCCGTCCGTTATTTACAAAGTAGATCTTACAAACGGTGATACCGTCTATATCGACAATCCTACCAATTACCCCGATCCCGCAAACATTTCTTCGGCGGAAGAACCTATGGTAAAGGCGTCTATCCTTTCCCCAAGCGATTTTGTGGGAAATATCATGGAACTTTGCCAAGGCAGACGGGGAATTTTCAAAAATATGAGCTACATTGATGAAACAAGAGTGGAACTTCACTACGAACTGCCGCTGAATGAGATAATATATGACTTTTTCGACGCGCTCAAATCCCGTACAAAGGGCTATGCGTCATTTGATTATGAGTTCATGGGTTATGCTCCGTCAAAACTTGTGAAGCTGGATATCATGCTCAACGGCGAAGTTGTGGACGCACTTTCGTTCATAGTCCACGCCGACAGCGCATATCCGAGAGCAAGAAAAATTGCCGAAAAGCTGAAAGACAACATTCCCAGACAGCTTTTTGAAGTTCCAATACAGGCTGCCGTAGGCGGAAAGATAATCGCCCGCGAGACGGTAAAAGCCATGCGTAAAGACGTTTTGGCAAAATGTTACGGCGGCGACATAACCCGTAAGAAAAAACTCCTCGAAAAACAGAAAGAGGGCAAAAAGCGTATGCGCAAACTGGGAACTGTTGAAGTCCCGCAGGAAGCGTTCATGGCTGTGCTCAAACTGGACGAATGAGCAGGGGACTTTATATACACGTTCCGTTCTGCGTGAAGAAATGCCGTTACTGCGACTTTTTTTCCGAAGCAAGACCGACGCTTGCGGAAAGTTACGTCCGCAGCGTTATCAGGAACGTTTCCGCACTGAAAGAAAGATTTGAAACGGTCTATTTCGGCGGCGGAACGCCTTCTTTGCTTTCGGCAGAACAGATCGGCAGGATAATTTCTTCGGCGGATATTGAAAGCGGCGCGGAAATTTCCATGGAAATAAATCCCGGAACAGCGGACGAAAAATATTTCCGTGAAATAAAAGCTTCGGGCGTTGACCGTATTTCTTTCGGCATACAGTCTTTTGACAGCAGAGAACTTTCCGCTTTGGGACGTATACACACGGCGGAAGAAGCGGTCTCGGCAGTTCTTTCCGCAAAAAAAGCGGGATTTGAAAATATCAGCGGGGATATTATGCTTGCAGTGCCGTATCAGACGAGAGAAACACTGCGGAAAACAGTTGAAAAAGCGGTATCTTTGCCGCTTACGCACATTTCCGCATATATGCTGAAAGTAGAAAAAGGCACACCGCTTGCGGAAGATGAAGAACTGCTGAAAAAATTGCCTTCCGAGGACGAAACGGCTGATATGTATCTTGAAACGGCTGAACTTCTTGAAAAGCACGGCTTTGAGCAGTATGAGATCTCCAATTTTGCAAAGCGCGGGTATGAGTGCCGTCACAATCTTAAATATTGGCATTGTGAAGAATACCAAGGCATAGGACCCTCTGCACACGGTTTTACTGACGGAGAACGTTATTTTTGCGGAGATTCGACGGAAGAATTCATTTCAAAGCCGTTACAGGGAAAGATCCCCGAGGGAAAAGGCGGAGAAGCGGAGGAACGCGCGATGCTCGCGCTGCGGCTGACGAAAGAGGGGATACCCGTTACGATGTTCCCGCAGCTTGAGAGACGTTCGGAAATGCTTATAAAAAGCGGACTTGCGAAGCTTGACGGGGGATATCTAAGGCTTACGCCCAAGGGCTGCTTAGTATCGAATGAAGTGATAATATATGTGCTTGGTAATTGACAATGTGCGGTGTTTGGACTGTCGAAAAACTAAAAATAGGCGCGGACAAACTAAATAGCGAAAAACAAAACTTCGCCCGAAAAGCTGGTCCAGCGCAGCCGCGCTGGCGGGGTCAAGGGGCGGAGCCCTTGCCGCCGTCCGCAGACGGCGGAATTCTCCTAATGCCTTTAGGAGCTCCGCAGGGGGTGAATTGCTGTCGCAGACAGCAAGAGGGGGAAGCCCTGCGATAGAGGGCTTCCCCCTTAAACTAAAGATTTTTTTCAAATTTTGCCTTGTCAAACAACCCGGTGAGTTGTTTGACAACGAATTATACTATTATTTGTAAATACTTTTTCTATATACTGAACACCGCACAAAGACAATTTATTCTTTGTGCGGTGTTTTGTAATATTTATCAGATCAAAAAATTACTCATACCTTAATGCTTCTATCGGGTCAAGTTTCGCTGCCCTGTTTGCAGGATAATATCCGAAGAAAACTCCTATCGCCATTGAAAATGTTACCGCAAGCACTATCGAACCCGCCGACGGCGGAGCCATAGTGCCGATTATTATTCCTGCAATATTTCCCAGAAGTATTCCCAGAATTATCCCTATCGCGCCGCCGATAAGACAAATTATCACCGACTCGATTATGAACTGGCTGCGTATGGCTCCGTTCGGCGCACCGAGAGCCTTCCTTATGCCGATCTCACGAGTTCTTTCCGTTACCGAAACAAGCATTATGTTCATAACGCCTATGCCGCCCACAAGCAGGGAAATTCCCGCAATGACCGAAATTACCGTTGAAATTATGCCCATTACATCGCTCATCATGGACATCTGTGATTCTCCTGTCTGATACCAGATCTCTATGCTGTCGTTGCTGCGGTACCAACGGTTATTTATGTAGTCCCTTACGCTTGAAGCAAATTTTTCCGCGTCTACTCCGTTGTTGATGTTTATGTAGAAGTAGAAGAATGTGGGTTCCCCCATATCTTCCATTCTTGCAAGAGTAGTATATGGAATGTAAACTTCATTGTTCCAGTCCTCGCCCGTCATGTTCACCATAGCGCTCATAAGACCGTTGAGTTTGTATTCGTAAACTCCTACAACGGTGAGATCATACCCCGTTCCCAACATGGTAAAAGAAAGCGTCTTTCCCAACGCCTCGCGGGGACTTCCGTAAAGCTTTTCCGCCTGTTTGTCGCTGATAACGCATACATTTCCGCGCTTTTCAAGATCTTTTTCGGAAATATATCTGCCCGCAACTACCTCTGTCATTGACTGCTTTATGTAACCGGGATTTACTCCGTATACCATCAGGTCAAGATCCTCATGACGATGTCTCATAGATGCATTTTGCGAGTCTAAAATTACGGAAACAACATCTATATCATCGGCAAAACGTTCCTTAACGCTGTCTATCATTTCCTCCGTTATCATTTCATCACTCATGATGTAATTTCTCACCGCGTCGTTTTTGAGAGTTACCTGAAATCCCACAAGATTTGATCCGCCTTGGGAATTGAAAATATCCATCACGCTGTTTTCCATTATATTTCCCATAGTTGCGATCATAATTACCGAACTTATGCCGATGATTATTCCCAGCATGGTGAGAACGGCGCGCATTTTGTTGGCTTTCAGTGAAGAAAGCGCAAGCTTTATATTTTCTCCGAGGTTCATGTTCTGTCCGCCTCCTTATTTGTGAGGAGCCGATCTCCTGTGATATTTCCGTCCGAAAGAGTTATCATTCTGTCCGTCTCTGCGGCAAGTTCGGGATTGTGAGTGATGAGAACGATAGTTTTTCCCTGTTCACGGTGCAGTTTATGGAAAATATCCATCACAAGCCGTCCTGTTTTGGAATCCAGCGCACCTGTGGGTTCGTCCGCAAGAATTATGGCGGGATCGTTCGCCATTGCCCGCGCTATGGCGATACGCTGCTTCTGCCCGCCGGAAAGTTCGTTGGGCATATGTGAGGAACGGTCGGACATTTCAACAAGTTCAAGAAGTTCATTTGCGCGTTTTGTGCGTTCTTTTGAATGTACTCCCGCATACAGCATGGGAAGTTCAACATTTTTCAGTGCGGAAGTCCTTGCTATAAGGTTGAAAGTCTGGAAAACAAATCCTATTTTTTTGTTTCTTATCCCCGACAGCTGCGAATCGTCAAGCTTTGAGATATCTATGCCGTCAAGGATATACTGTCCCGCAGTCTGCCTGTCGAGAACGCCGATCATATTCATAAGCGTTGATTTTCCCGAACCTGATGCCCCGACGACAGATACGAACTGTCCTTCCGGAACTTCTATATCCAGACCGTGGATTATTTCCAGTTCATTCGGCGTTCCCGTGTAGAAGCGTTTGACTATCCCTTTCATTGAAATGATAGGTCTGCTGTTCATTCCGTATCTTCCTCCGATCCGCCGATCATGACCACACTTCCGTCAGTTATCGTGGCAGTGTCTGTAAGTACATACATACCTTCTTTTATTTCATCGGAGATTATTTCTATCTCATAATCCGTTTCAAGTCCCACAGTGACAGGAACAAGTTTTGCCCTGTAAACGCCGTCCTCGCCTTTTTCGGCGATATAGACCGCGTCATTTCCTTTTTCATCTGTCGTAAGAACATCATATGTAACTGTCAGGGCATTTTCTTTCTGTTCGCTGATGATGCTGAGTTTGGCGTTCATTCCCACAAGAAGTCTTTCATCTTTGCTGTCTATGCTTACTTCGATGTTGTAATTAGTACCCGATTGTGACATGACGGAAGGAGTTTTTGCCACGGAAGATATCGTTCCCCCAAATTCCGTGCCGCCCAGCGCATCGCAGCGTATGACCGCGCTCATTCCGCTTTTGATGTAAGGAATGTTGTACTCGGAAACATCGGCGGAAATTTTAAGTTCATCTATGTTTTCTATTGTGAACAGAACGCCTGCCGCAGCTGCGCCTTCCTCGGTGTTGACCGCCGTAACTGTTCCGTCGCATGGCGCGGTGACAACGGCATATTCCAGCTTATCTTTCAGATCTTCGAGGATAATGACCTGCGGATCGTTCAGTCCGGAAACTGTCCTTTGCTGTTCCGCAGCTTTTTTCAGCGACGCAAGTTCCGCTTCCGCCTGACGAACGGCAAGTTCATGATCGTTTTTTGCTGCTTCAAGCGCAGCTTCGGCGTTTTTTACGGCGATATCGTAGCTTTCTTCGGTGTCATCACTTTGTTTCAAAGCGTTTTCGTAACTTGCCAAAGCGCTGTTATAAGCAAGTTCCGCGTTGTCAAGATTTATTTTTGCGCTGTCACGGGCTTTTTCGAGACTTTCCACGGAAGAAGCAAGCTGTTTTTCCTGAGTTTCGATCTGTTCTTGGAGAGCTTTTTTGTCGTATTTCTTCACCATATCTTCATAATCGGCTTTTGCGGAATTATAGTCGGAAGTTATCTTTTCAAGTTCCTGTTTACTGAAATACTCCGGGAAAGCATTTGCATCGTTATATTTTGTTTCGGCGTCGGAGTATTTCTTTTTTGCATCTTCAAGTTCTTTTATCTTTGAACTTTTGTTGACTTTATCCAACCTTTTGCGGGCGTCGTTAAGTTCGTCATAGATATTTTTCACATCAACGGGATAATTTTCCGGTTCAAGGGCATTTACCGCGTCGTTGTAAGCTTTCAGGCTGTTTTCATATGCAAGTTTTGCATTTTCCAAGGAGGAATCTGCGCTTTGGAGATTTGAGGGGATAGTGGTATCTTTGCCGATGGTTCCCTGACGTTTGGCGTCATCAAGATTTTTCTCGGCTTGTTCAACGGCTTTTGCCGCGTTGAGAACGGCGGTATTCTCTCCGTTTTCAAAAGCTTCCAGTGCGTCTTTGTAACGCTGTTCCGCCTCGGAAAGATCATACTCGGAATTTATGCCGCTGCTGTCAACGGAAGCCTGCTGTTGAAGTATCTGCTGCCGGAGTTCATCGGTATTGAGGGTACACAGCACATCGCCTTTTTTCACGGTATCGCCGACCTTTACGTTTACCGTTTCAACAGGATAGTTTAGTACGGCGTAAACGTTTTTCTTTTCCGCGCTTTCGATAACGCCGTTTACGGAGACGGTATCTTCGAGAGTTTTTGCGGTAACAGTCAATGTATCGGCATAAGTGACGCTTGAAGCGGAATTGCCGAGAACTAGGATCCCTGCGGTCAGAGCAGCCGCAGCGGCAATAATTGCAGCGGGGATAATGATTTTTTTTGCTTTCATGGGTATTCGTCCTTTCGGGGAAAATATATTATACAATATATAATATCATACGATACACATATTGTCAATAGCCTTTGGATTATTTTTATGATTTTGTATAATTGTATTACCTGCATAATACAATTATACAGTTTAAATGCGCCGCTGTCAATTGTTATTATTAAACAAATATTATAGTGTGCTTTCGGATAATATTATAATGTATCAACAATGCTGCTTGTCTAAATCGCGTATCGCGTGCATATGCTGTAGGGGAGGTAATTTTATGAGAAAAATACATCGCTTGTTATGCATAGTGGAAACTATAATTATAGTATTATCGGCATTTTGCGGGATCAACGCATTTGCGGAGAAAAACGGCGGCGAAAAGGAGCATACCTTTTGCGAAGTCCTTATAGAAGCTTCGGCGGGAACTGTTATCGAAGGCGTGAATGAAGAAACTCCCGTTCCCGTGGGAACGGCGGCAAAGTTAATGACCGTACTTCTGGCTGCGGAACAGGTTGAGAGCGGGAAGCTTTCCCTTGAACAAAAACTTAAAACTTCCTCATATGCGAATTCCATGCAAGGCGCGCAGGTATGGCTCATGCCCAACGAGGAAATGACTGTTGATGAACTTTTAAAATCGGTAATTATAGGAAATGCCAATGATGCGGCAGCCGTACTTGCCGAAGAGATCGGCGGAACAGCGGATAATTTTGCAAAGCTTATGAACGGAAAAGCCGCAGAACTCGGCATGGAAAATACATCATTTACCAATTTCAACGGATATTATGATGATGATCGGCAGATATCCGCCGCAAAAGATATCGCAAAACTTTGTGCAGAACTTGCAAAATATGATTTTCTGAGGGGATATTTTACCTGTTGGAGAGATCTTGTCAGGAACGGGGAGACGGAACTGGTCAACGCCAATACACTTGTTAAAAATTACAAGGGGATAATAGGCTTCAAAGCGGGACATACGGAAAATTCGGGATATTTTTCCGCCATCGGCGCGGAGCGCGGCGGGATAACTTATATTGCGGTGGTACTTGGCGGAAATGACGAGGATAAGACCGCTGCGGAAGCAAAAAGACTGCTGGATATGGGATTTTCCGATTATACCGTGTTCACGCCGCCGCTCCCGGAAAAACTTCCTTCCGAGATCCCCGTAAAGGGAGGAATGGCTCGCTCTGTTCCCCTCGGCTTCGGAAACGTAAGGAATGTCGTTCTGCCTAAAGGCGCGGTAAGTTCCGTCTCCGCAAGGATAGTTATGACCGACTATCTGTTTGCGCCTGTGGAGATAGGAGACAAAGCGGGGGAGATACAGTTCCTGAGAGGGGATAAGATGATGTTCGCGGTGGATATTTTTGCCGCAGAGCCTGTGGAAAAGATCGATGTAAAAAAAGCATTAGTCATAATTATCAAAAAACTTTTAACATTTTAGTGAGAGTGACCAAAAAATTCGGGAATTATCGCTTATGTTGAGAAAATCGTTGCAAAATTTTTGAATTTATAGTAAAATTAGAATATGAATGATTTTTAGGAGGCGAAGGTCAATGTCGATAAAATTAAATACTAAATACCTTCAGGACTTTATTGCACCACACGAAATGGAAAATATCAAGGAGCAAACTATGCTTGCTGCTAAGACGCTTTCCGACAGATCCGGAGCAGGAAACGATTTTCTCGGTTGGGCAGACCTTCCGACAAATTATGATAAGGAAGAATTTGAAAGGATCAAAAAGGCTGCCGCCAAGATCCGCTCTGACTCGGACGTGCTTATCGTTATCGGAATAGGCGGTTCCTACCTCGGCGCAAGAGCCGCTATCGAACTGCTCAAGTCACCGCTGTACAATAACCTGAAAAAAGATACGCCGGAAATTTATTACGCCGGAAATAATATAAGCCCCACTTATCTCAATGAGATAATCTCTCTCTGCGAAGGCAGAGACTTCTCGGTCAATGTCATTTCCAAATCCGGAACAACTACCGAGCCTGCGCTCGCATTCAGGATCTTCCGCGAAATGGTCGAGAAAAAATACGGCAAGGAAGGCGCTAAGGGCAGGATATTCTGCACCACCGACAAGGCTCGCGGAACTCTCAAACAGCTTGCCGACGCGGAAGGCTACGAGACTTTCGTTATCGCGGACGACGTTGGAGGAAGATATTCCGTCCTCACCGCTGTGGGACTTCTCCCCATAGCCGTTGCGGGCTGCGACATAGACGCTATAATGGCAGGCGCAAAACAGGCTCAGGACGAACTTTGCGCGGATTTTGACCACAACGACTGCTACAAATATGCGGCAATAAGAAATATCCTTTACAGAAAGAATAAATCCGTTGAAATGCTTATTTCCTACGATCCGAGCTTCACTATGATGGCTGAATGGTGGAAACAGCTTTACGGCGAGAGCGAGGGCAAGGATAACAGAGGTATCTTCCCCGCTTCCGCTACTTTCTCAACAGATCTCCATTCACTGGGACAGTTCATTCAGCAGGGCTCGAGAATAATGTTCGAGACAGTTGTTGATATAAAGAAGCCGAAAAAGGATCTCTTCCTCGAAAACGAAGCCGAGAACCTTGACGGACTCAACTTCCTGACAAATCAGAATATGTCCGTTGTAAACAGAAAGGCTTTTGAGGGAACTATCCTTGCGCATACCGAAGGCGGAGTTCCGAATATAGTTCTTGAACTGGAAGATACTTCCGAAAAGAGTTTCGGCTATATGGTATACTTCTTTGAAAAAGCCTGCGCGGTAAGCGGCTATATGCTGGGAGTAAATCCTTTTGACCAGCCGGGCGTTGAAAGCTACAAAAAGAATATGTTCGCGCTCCTCGGCAAGCCCGGATATGAGGATCGCAAAGCCGAACTTGAAGCGAAACTGGGCTGATAAGAGTCCCTTTTTCACCCGAAAGACGGGTGTTCAAATAAAAATAGCCTGCAATGGGCGGAACGGAGTGTTTTTATGGTAAAAATCATTACAGGAACTAAGGGTACAGGCAAGACCAAGATACTGATCGACATGATCAATAAGGCTGCAAAGGAAACAAACGGTTATGTTGTTTGCATCGACAAAAGCGAAAAGCTCAGATATGACATTCCCACATCTGTGAGAATAGTTGACACAGACGCTAACAATATCTATTCATTTGAAGCATTTTACGGACTTGTAGCAGGACTTGTTGCGGGCAACTACGATATCAAGGAAATTTTCATTGATTCCATTCTCAAAGTCGGCGGAGCGGATTTTGAGGCGCTCGGTGCAATGCTCAACAAGATAGACAAGCTTACCGGAAATGATGTGGAGGTAGTATTTACCGTTTCCGCAAATATGGAAGATCTGCCGGAAAGCGTTTCAAAATATTCTATAAAATAATTCCTGTAAAGGTATTGACATACGGGATAACGTGTGTTATAATAATCTTTAGCAGTGTTTGTTCGGGGTGTACTATGGTCATACGCTTGAAACAGCTTTACAACATTGTCGGAGAAAAGGTCAGCATAGACTATACCATCGACGATGATAGACTGAAAGAAGTAAAGGGTTTTACCTTTTCAGACCCGATCACGGTCAAAGGTACGGTAATGAACCGCGCCGGGATCGTTTCGCTGAAATATTCTGCGGGATTTACACTGCATACCTGCTGTGACAGGTGTCTGATAGAATTTGACCGTGATTATAGCTTTGATTTTGAGCATATACTTGTGCGTTCGCTCAGTAATGACGATGATTCTGACGAATATATCGTAACAGAGACAGATGAGTTTGACATGGACGAGCTTGTGCTTACGGATTGTCTGCTTTCCCTGCCGTCGAAAATGCTTTGCAGGGAGGACTGCAAAGGGCTTTGTCCCGAATGTGGGGCTGACCTTAATCAAGGCGGCTGCGATCATAACGGTTAGTATGATAAGGAGGTGCTGATAATGGCAGTACCAAAGAGAAAGGTATCAAAAGCAAGACGTGATAAGAGACGTTCGGCTGTATGGAAGCTGGATACACCTGCGTTCTCCAGATGTTCTCACTGTGGAGCGCTGACTGCTCCTCACAAGGTTTGCAAGAACTGCGGATACTATAAGGGCGTAGAAGTTATTAAAGTAGAAGATTGATCTTGCTTTACGGAGACCGGAGAAGGAGTGATCCTTTTCCGGTTTTTTACTTACTATGACGGGGGAACCCGAGCGGGGTAGGTGGGGGACGGTCGGTGGGGTTCTCTATTTCTCTTTTCTAATCTCTTTGTTTATCTTATAACCCTTTTTGCCTAATTGTTCGGGAGGATGACACTTCAGGGAAGGCATAGGGTGGATGGGGGACGGCGTGGGGCTCTTTAGTTCGCTGTTCTTATCTTTTGTTTATCTTATAACTTTTTTTGCCAATTCATGCGAGGGGCAGACAACCATAAGGGAAGGGGAAACCCGACCGCCCCTATGGGCGCTCGCACGGTTTTCCCCTTCCCTTAGTTTTTCTCCCCTCGCGCTCCCCACTTTCCTTCAACCTAACCCCTTCCACGCTCGCTATCCTAAAGTAGAAATTATAGAAGAAATTTCTTAATACTCTATAACATAGTTTGTGAAATCAACGAAGACCCTAAGTTTTGTTTATCTTGGTACGAGAGTTCTACTATTAGTTTGATATTCAACAATTATAGAGTTCTAAACGGGAAAGGACTCCGCAAAAAGAAAATCTATTGTTTAGAACGCTTATTCTTCTTTAATTTTAATCTAATAGTAGAACGCTCGTACTAAGATAAGCAAAACCAAAGAACCCGTAGCCGGCGCAATCTCCGTTCAAGAGTTCTAAAAAACCTTTTCAATAATATTAGCTTTAGGATAGCGAGCGTGGAAGGGGAAAGGTTGAAGGAAAATGGGGAGCGCGAGGGGAGAAAACCTAAGGGAAGGG
>CANQPX010000031.1 GCA_947625915.1 uncultured Clostridia bacterium | reverse complement strand
ACAACCATAAGGGAAGGGGAAACCCGAGCGTCCCTATGGACGCTCGCACGGTTTTCCCCTTCCCTTAGTTTTTCTCCAGCTGACGCTTGCGTCAGTTTTCGTGCATCCCCACTTTCCTTCAACCCTTCCCCTTCCGCGCTCGCTATCCAAATGTAGATTTTATAATTTGGGTCTTATAGTGTTCTATGACATAGTTTGTGATATCAACGGTGACCCTAAGTTTTGTTTATCTTGGTAAGAGAGTTCTACTGTTAGTTTGATATTCAACAATTACAGAGTTCTAAACGGGAAAGGACGCCGCAAAAAGAAAATCTATTGTTTAGAAATACTATTCTTCTTTAATTTTCATCTGACATTAGAACGCTCGTACTAAGATAAGCTAAACTAAAGAACCCGTAGCCATCGCTTTCCACGTTCCGGAACGCTATGTTATTTCTTCTATATTTTCAACTCCGAACATAGCGAGCGCGGAGAGAGATAGGGTTAGGAAAAGGGGGATGCACGAAAGCTGACGCAAGCGTCAGCTGGAGAAAACGCAGGGGAAGGGAAATCAAAACGCGTAGCGTTTTGATTTTTAACCCAGTGCGAGCGCCTAAAGGCGCGTTCGGGTTCGCCCTTCCCTGAAGTGTCATCCCCCCGAACGATTAAGCAAAAGGGTTATATTTAAAATAAAAGATAAGAAAAGCAAACTAAAGAACCCCCGCCATAACGGCAGGGGTCTGTAAGGAAAATTTTTATTTTAACTTCCAAATGTCACGAGCGTAATCTTCTACCGCTCTGTCCGCCGAGAAAATTCCCGCTCCCGCTATGTTGTGGAGAGACATTCTGTTCCACTTGGAAACGTCTTTGTAACATTCGGAAACATACTGCTGCGCACTCTGATATGCGTCAAAGTCCGCAAGTACCATGTACGGATCTTTGAATTTCAGCGAGTTTGCAACTTCTTCAAATGTACAGCCGTTTATGCCGTGATACATCTTGTTTATAGCCTTGTCGATAACATCATTGTTTGCACAGTATTCTTCGGGGTGATATCCCTGTGCCTGCTTTGCAAGAACTTCATCGGCAGTCATTCCGAAAATAAAGATGTTGTCTATTCCAACCTGATCTTTAATTTCAATGTTCGCACCGTCAAGTGTTCCCAGCGTAAGCGCACCGTTCAGCATGAGTTTCATATTTCCCGTTCCGGACGCTTCTTTTCCCGCAAGAGATATCTGCTCGGAAACTTCCGCCGCAGGCATCAGCAGTTCCGAAAGCGAAACGCGGTAATCTTCAAGGAAGAACACCTGCAATTTTTCATTGATCTTGGGATTTTTCTTTATTTCTTCGCCGAGTGCCCATATCATCTTTATTATCTGTTTTGCAAGATAATATCCCGGCGCAGCTTTTGCCGCAAAAACATATGTCTTGGGGATAAACTCCATGTCCGGATCTTCAAGAAGCTTGTTATATTCGGAAATTATATTCAGCACATTCAGATGCTGTCTCTTATATTCGTGGAGACGCTTTACCTGCACGTCAAATATAGCGTCTGTGTTCAGTACCGTTCCGAAATTGCTCTTTACATATTTTGCGAAACGTTCCTTATTCTGCTTCTTGATCTCGGAAAGACGTGTGATAACTTCCTTATCGTTCTCGAACTTATTAAGATTGATAAGTTCTGCAGCATTCTTCTTGAAGCCGTCGCCGATGGTATCTTCAAGCAGCTTTGTGAGTCCCGGGTTGGACTGTAACAGCCAGCGCCTGTAAGCGATACCGTTCGTAACGTTCTTGAACTTGTAAGGTGTGTCCGCATACTCGTTCTTGAAAACGTCCTTTTTGATAATATCCGAGTGGAGTTTTGAAACGCCGTTTACACTGTGAGAAGCGCATACGCAAAGCAGAGCCATGTGGATCTGATTGTTCTGGATAATTGACATTCTTGTTACCTTTGCGCTGTCGCCGATACGCTCCATAAGGTCTGCGCAGTAACGGTTGTTTATTTCAACTATAATGGAGAAAATTCTCGGTATTATCTGCTTAACAAGGTTAACGTCCCACTTTTCAAGTGCTTCCGCAAGAACAGTATGGTTAGTATATGCAAATGTATTTGTAACGATATGCCATGCCTTTGTCCAGCTGTAACCGCAGTCGTCAAGGAGTATCCTCATCAGCTCGGGTATAGCAAGCGTCGGGTGCGTATCGTTTATATGGATAGCAACTTTTTCATGGAGATTGTCAAGAGTTCCGTAAACTCTCATATGCCTGTCAACGATATCCCCCACCGAAGCGGCGCACATAAAATACTGCTGACGGAGACGAAGGCTCTTTCCTTCAAGGTGGTTATCGTTAGGATAAAGAACTTTTGATATAGCCTGTGCAACGGTATTCTGGCTGAGAGCCTTTGCGTAGTCGCCCTGATTGAACATAGCCATATCGAAAGAAGGTGCTTTCGCCTGCCACAGTCTCAGAACGGACACCGCGTCGTTACCGTAGCCGGGAACATACATATCATACGGAACAGCCTGCACGGTGCTGTAATTTGTATAGGAGATGTGATGATACTTGTCGTCCCAGTATTCGCTGAGATCGCCTTCAAAGTGAACATCTATCGCCTTATCGAGTCTCGGAACGAGCCAGCTTTCGCCGCCGGGGAGCCAGTTATCGGGGAGTTCCGTCTGCCAGCCGTCCTCTATCTTCTGTTTGAATATACCGTATTCATAGCATATGGAATAACCCATCGCAGGATAACCGTCCGTTGCCAGACCGTCCAGATAACAAGCCGCAAGACGACCGAGACCGCCGTTTCCGAGACCTGCATCGGGTTCATACTCATAGATCCTTTCAAGGTTAACGTCCCATTCCTTGAAGATCTCGTTTACCATTTCATTGATATTCAGATTGAAAAGGCTTGTTTTAAGTGAACGTCCCATCAGGAATTCCATTGAAAGGTAATATACTTCCTTTCTTCCTGCGGACTGGTTCTTGGTGCGGAACTTATGTCTTCTTTCGCGGAGTATGTCTACCACTACCGATGAAAGAGCTTTATAGAACTGGTTGTCGGAAGCTTCTGCGGGAGTAACGTTAAATCCTACCTGAAGCTCATTGAGCAGTTTCTGCTGAAAATCCTCTTTACTTATTACAGGGACCATAATATCTTCTCCAATCTGTTCATAATAAAAGATATGCGGTAAAGTTCTTTTATACATTAGTCAGATACTTTCCATAAATAATGCTTACTCCTTTTAATTATACCTTATTTTGCTCGGTAAAGCAAGCATAACACAAAAAATACTTAATTTTTTTACTTAGTCTTTTAAAAAATTTAACTTAGGTTTGCGGGGAAATTCCCGCAAACCGCGTATTTAAGCCATTATGCCCAATATTTCTCTAAAATATCAATGTCAACCGTTTTTTCGGGTGAAAACTTTTCCGAAGCAATATATTCTGTCATGCTGTAAAGTAACGCGTCACAAGCCGCAGTGTTCTTTTTCAGCAGATCCGATGTGCATACAAGCAGATCCCCGCCGCCGCACTTTACTTCAAATATCGTCGCAAGGCTGTGATTCCTCTTGCAGTTGTCGATAGTGCGGACGATAGGTTCTATCCCCGTGCCGTCGGTCATGAGCGTTCTTGAACCGGTAACGATATCATACCATTGTGCGGTGGAATACGTTTCCGACGGAAAATTTTTCAGCGCGGGGTGTTTATTGTCTATCAGCAGACCCAGCGTTCCCACGGGAAGCGGTTTTTTCATCGACTCGGAAATGGAACTGAACATCGGATAATTCCAGAAATCCGTACAGTAAGTCCCCTCAATTGAATTTTCCTCATTTATTTTCTGCGGCATGAACAACACTTTTTTCCCTTCCGAAAGAGCTGGTTTTGCCTTGCTCCAATCGTCCGTAACGATCGTTCCCTCTTGCACCGTCATTTTTGCTTCGGGATATATCCAAAGAACATATTTATTGCAGATATTACCCATATTGAGTATGAGCGTTGCTTTTTTCGGCTCATCAAATCCGGGGATCTCAAATCCCGCCGTTCCTATATCAAAAACTCCGCCCTTAAAGCTGCCTTTTGCGGAAACTTCCGCCGTAAAGATGTCTTTTCCGTCCAAAGATAGTCTCACCGTTATTTTCGGATCAACATCAGGCTTTGCTGCATAGGTATAAAGCTTTACACTTAATGAAAGCTTTTCCCCGCAGGAATATACGAACTTCGGCAGACAGCCGAGGATAACTCTTTCCGAACAAAAACCCCGCCATTCCGCAGCGGTGATAACGCCCTTGCTTTCCATAAATGCATTGAGAATTCCCACAAGAGCAGTTCCCTGCCCCGTAAAATCCTGTATGTCAAGAAGCTGGAACCCGGAAAGTTCCTTTGACCGCAAAGCAGTTTCTATCTCATTCTTATAACATTCCGCCGCAAAACGTCCGCTTGCTCTGAAATACTTATCCGCAATATGACCGAGCCCCGCATTTTCAAGGCGTTCCTTGAAGATCTCGAAATTGTACGGTTTCAATACTCCCGAATATTTTTGTATCTCGCCGTAATCGGGGTACATGAAATATTGCCCCACTTCATGTGAAACAACAGGTATCTCCGAAATGAATTCTCCCGAAACTTCGTCCATAGAAACGGTTTTCACGCCTGTTCCGTATTGTATCTCGACAGTCCCGCCGCTGCTCTGTTCGGAATTTACAGTCAGCGGGCTTATATAAGCGTCATAATCATAATTTGAGTTCGGCGCGTCTGTCTGGATATGTCCGAGAGGCGCGTCGCACATTGCATAAGATCCGCGAAAGAGACGTTCCTTTGAAAATCTTACTCCGACAAAAAAATCATCGTTTTCCACCGTCAGCGGGAAAAACTGAAAATTATTTGACCCTTGAGTATAAAGATGCCGCGGATCGTGTCTTTTGTAATCGCCGAGTATGGCGTTGAGTCTTTCCTTGCTGCCCCAGAGTTCGTTTCCCATAGACATTGCAAAGAAAGAAGGGTGATCCCCGAAGCTGTCAAGTATCCTGAAGCCTTCATCTATGAGATACTTTTGACCCTCTGTGATCTCGTCCTCGACCGTTCCCCAGAAAGGCAGTTCCGGTTCAAGGTAAACGCCCAGTTCGTCCGCAGCTTCAAAAGCTGCTTCCGGCGGGCAGCAGGTATGGAAACGATAATGATTTATGCCGTATTCTTTTGCAGTTGAAAGGACTTTTACCCAACTTTCCTTATCTGTTGGAGCAGCACCCGTCAAAGGAAAGATCATGCCGTCATGTTTGCCCCGAAGAAAAATTTTCTCGCCGTTAAGGAGCAGTTCCCTTCCCTTTGCCGAAAATTCTCTCATGCCGAAAACGCGTCTTAAATTATCATTTCCGTAAGAAATATTCATCGTATATGTAACGGGAGAATGTTCGCTCCAGAGTTTTGCGCCGCTCATATCATAAACGAAAGAAGGATCTTCCTTTGAAAGTTTTACGGTTTTTGCAGGAAAGCCGCTTACCGAAGCGGAAACTTCTATTTCATCGCCGCCGATGATATCCCCGCAGACTTTTGCCGTCATGCTTGAAATGTCGGGATATATTTTTATATTATCGAAGCGCAGCTGATCCCTGTTTTCAATATATATCCCGCCTGTTATCCCGAGCCAGTTTGTTTGAGTATCTTTTGAAGTCATATGACCTCCGGGAACGGGGCATGAAACGTTATCTATCATAACAGTTATCTTCAAAGGCGAGCCGTCGCAGAATTCTGTTATATTATATTTATGAGCGGTGCAAAGGCTGTTTTGCGAACCTGCGTACTGACCGTTCAGCCAAAGGCTGCTTGTGCGGGTACGTTCCAGAATGAGGAACGACTCGCCGCTTTTCGGAAGATCGGTCACAACGCGTTCATAAAGAGCATAGCCATCAAAGCTGTACGGATCTGTAAGATATCCGTCGCTTCGTTCATCGGTAACGGGAGGTTTTTTCATTTGCTGAACGGTAGAAGGCAGTTTGATAACATCGTCAAATGGTACATTAATATCGGGTCTGTCTTTTGACAAGCGGAATTTCCATTCGCCGTTAAGGAAGAATTTTTTCATATCAGCTATCCTTTCGCAGTTTTGTACTATTATAGCATATTTTGCATCGGATTTCAAGGAAATTTCGGCAAAAAAATAAAATGTTCCACGTGGAACAAACAAGGCTGAGGCGAGGAGCCCTCGCGGGCTTTCGGGCGGGGTTCTTTTGTGTTCTGTTCTTAGATTTTATTTTGTTTATAACCCTCTTTTGGGCTTTTCGGGGCAAATGTAAAAGGGGCGCAGTTTGCTGTTCTTATCTTTTCGTTTATCTTATAACCCTTTTTTTGAGTTTTCGGGGGACAGATCCTTCCGGGAAGGGCGACCTCGAGCGGGATTTTAAGAACGCTATTCTTGACTTTTATTTTTCTTATAACCCTTTTTTGTCCTAGCTTGCGAGGGGCAGACAACCATAAGGGAAGGGGAAACCCGAGCGTCCAACAAGGACGCTCGCACGGTTTTCCCCTTCCCTTAGTTTTTCTCCCCTCGCGCTCCCCACTTTCCTTCAACCCTTCCCCTTCCGCGCTCGCTATGCTAAAGTAGAAATTATAGAAGAAATTTCTTCGTACTCTATGACATAGATTATTGAGTCAACAGGAACCCTAAGTTTTGTTTATCTTGGTAAGAGAGTTCTACTATTAGTTTGATATTCAACAATTATAGAGTTCTAAACAATAAAATTTCTTTTTGCGGAGTTCTTTCCCGATTAAAACGCTTATTCTTCTTTAATTTTCATCTGATAGTAGAACGCTCGTACTAAGATAAGCAAAAGCCAAGAACCCGTAGCCATCGCTTTCCATGTTCAAGAACGCTAAGTTTTTTCTTCTATTTTTTCAACTTTGAGCATAGCGAGCGCGGAGAGGGATAGGGTTAGGAAAAGAGGGGCGCGGGGGGAGAAACGCAGGGAAAGGGAGAACCCGGCGAGCGCCTAAAGGCGCGTTCGGGTTCTCCCTTTCCTGAAGTGTCATCCCCCCGAACGATTAAGCAAAAAAGGTTATAAGCAAAATAAAAAATCAAGAAAAGAGAACTAAAGAACCCCGCCAAGCGCAGCTGCACCGAACCGATTTTTAACAAGCTGAAAAATAAAAATGTTCCACGTGGAACATTTTTATTTTTCAGTTTTGCCCCGCAAGCCAGATAACAAGCACACTTACGTCCGCAGGTGAAACTCCCGATATTCTCCCCGCCTGACCGACATTCTCGGGACGAACACGAGCAAGCTTTTCCTGCGCTTCGAGCGAAAGCCCTTTTATCTGCTTGTAATCAATATCTTCCGGAAGCTTTTTCTCCTCTAATTTGCGGACGTGTTCAACTTCAAGCATCTGCCGCGAAATGTAACCCTCATATTCTATCTGTAAATTTACCTGTTCTTTAACTTCTTCCGGAAGTTCCTGCCGCTCTTCATCAAACTCCGCAAGATCTTCATAGGATATCTGCGGACGCTTTATGAGTTCCGACATTTTTACTCCCGTTACAAGCGGCGCAGTCCCCTTTTCTTCAAGAAGCGCGTTCAGCTTTTCAGACGGAGAAACAGTTTTGTTTTTTACCCTCTTTATCTCCTCTTTTATGAGCCGCTGCTTTTCAAGAAATTTTTTATACCGTTCTTCCGAAATAAGCCCCACTTCATGCCCCACAGGAGTGAGTCTTTCATCTGCATTATCCTGACGAAGGATAAGCCTGTACTCGCTCCGTGATGTCATCATTCTGTAAGGATCCGTGCAGCCTTTTATCACAAGATCGTCTATAAGCGTTCCGATGTAAGATGATGAACGGGAAAGCGTTATCCCTTCCATGCCTTTGCAGTAACGTGCAGCGTTGATGCCCGCAATAAGACCCTGTGCGGCGGCTTCTTCATAACCGGAAGTGCCGTTGAACTGTCCCGCTCCGTAAAGCCCGGATATTTTTTTGAACTCAAGAGTATGTTTAAGATCCTGCGGATCGCAGCAATCATATTCTATCGCATATGCATTACGCATTATTTCAACATTTTCAAGCCCCTTTATAGTATGCAGGAACGCTATCTGCACATCTTCGGGAAGTGATGAGGACATTCCCTGTAAATAATATTCGTCCGTATCCAGACCCATCGGCTCTATAAAAAGCTGATGTCTCGAACGTTCTGCGAACCTGACGATCTTATCCTCGATGGACGGACAATATCTCGGACCAACGCCTTCGATCTTGCCCGAATACATAGGCGAACGGTGTATGTTGCTGCGTATGACTTTGTGTGTTTCTTCGTTTGTGTATGCAATATAGCAGGAAACGATGTTTTTCAGACCGTTTTTTTCCGTCTCAAATGAAAACGGTTGGATATTCTCATCGCCGTCCTGTTTTTCCAGAACGTCAAAATTTATGGAGCGGCGGTGAACTCTGCTCGGAGTTCCCGTCTTAAATCTTCTTAGTTCAACGCCAATGCTTTTCAAGCTGTCGGAAAGCCCTCTTGACGGCAAAGTGGAATCCGGACCGCTCTCATATGAAGCGTCGCCGACGTAGATACGTCCTTTAAGGTAAGTTCCCGTTGCAACGATAGCAGTTTTAACTTTATATTCTCCGCCGAGAGCCGTAACAACAGCTGAAACTTTTCCGTTTTCAAGGCGTATCTCAGTAACTTCCGCTTGTTTGATAAAAAGATTTTCCTGCATTTCGCAGATATGTTTCATATGGTTGTGATACTTGACCCTATCCGCCTGAACACGAAGGCTGTGTACAGCGGGACCTTTTCCGCGGTTGAGCATACGGCTCTGGATAAAGCAAGCGTCCGCAGCTTTTCCCATTTCGCCGCCGAGAGCGTCTATCTCGCGGACAAGGTGACCTTTTGCCGTTCCTCCGATAGACGGGTTACAGGGCATATTTGCGATGTTATCAAGTGATATCGTAAACAGCAGCGTTTTTGCGCCAAGTCTTGCAGCCGCAAGAGCAGCTTCAACGCCCGCATGACCCGCGCCGATAACAGCAACATCATATTGATCTATAAAATAGCTCATTCTGAGCAGTCCTTTCTTTTTAAAATTGTTCCACGTGGAACAAACAGGCTGAGCCTGCACGCGTGCGGGCAGTATTTTGTTTTTCTACTGTTTTGAGCCTGCGCCTAAAGTTTAGCTTATCATTTATTACAGGACTTTTAAGTATTCTGTTCTTATCTTTTATTTTGTTTATAACCCTTTTTGCCACTTTATGCGAGGGGCAGACAACCCTAAGGGACGGGGAAACCCGAGCGTCCCTATGGACGCTCGCCGGTTTTCCCCTTCCCTTAGGTTTTCTCCCCTCGCGCTCCCCATTTTCCTTCAACCCTTCCCCTTCCACGCTCGCTATGCTCAAAGTTGAAAATATAGAAAAGGCTTTTGGAAACTCTGGAACATGGAAAGCGTTGGCTACGGGTTCTTTGGTTTTGCTTATCTTAGTACGAGCGTTCTAATATTAGATGAAAATTAAAGAAGAATAAGCGTTCTAATCGGGAAAAGGACTCCGCAAAAAGAAATCCTATTGTTTAGAACTCTATAATTGTTGAATATCAAACTAACAGTAGAACTCTCTTACCAAGATAAACAAAACTTAGGGTCACTGTTGACTCCACAAATTTTGTTATAGAAATCTAAAAAATCTTTTCTATAATCTCTACTTTAGCATAGCGAGCGTGGAGAGAGATAGGGTTAGGAAAAGGGGGGCGCGGGGGGAGAAACGCAGGGGAAGGGAGAACCCGGCGAGCGCCTAAAGGCGCGTTCGGGTTCTTCCTTCCCTAAAGTGTCATCCCCCCGAACGTTTTGGTAAAAAAGGTTATAAGAAAAGTAAAAGATAAGAACAGAACATTATAAATTAATGCCATAAACTCAACTCTCCACTCTTAACTCTTAAAACTGCCCGACAGGCTCAGCCTGCCCCCGCCTTCCCCTGCATCATTTTCCAACACAGAATTTTGAAAATACTTCATTTACTACAGCCTCGGAAGCCCGCTCTCCCGTAAGTTCCAATAACGAGTTTTCCCCATCATCTATAAGAATGTTTACCGCGTCAAGCGTTGCCCCGCTCCTAAGAACATTTATCGCTTCGAAAAATGCGTCTTTTGCCTTTTCCACACAGGAACGCTGCCGCTCATTTACAATTACTCCCGCATCGGGTACTATCTCCCCTAAAGCGTATATCCTTCCTACAGCTTCGGAAAGCTTTTCCGCTCCGTCTCCGTTCCCCGCCGAAAGTATAACACTTTCTTTGAAATTTTCGGATATGCGCGAAAAATCAAACTTTTTCTCCAAGTCGGATTTGTTAAGTACCGCAACAGCATTTTTCCCTTTGCAGCTTTCCGCAACGGAAATATCCTCTTCCGATATCTCACTTCCCAGATCAAATACCGCAAGGATAAGTTCCGCCGTTTCAAGTTTTTTCTTTGCAATATCTACTCCTATAGTCTCCACCTTGTCGTCTGTGGAACGTATCCCCGCCGTGTCAGAAAGTCTTAACACGATGTCTCCGCACCGTACCGATTCTTCAACGATATCACGCGTCGTTCCCGCAATGTCGGTAACGATACTTCTCTCACAGCCCGAAAGCAGATTCATAAGAGTGCTTTTTCCAACATTCGGCTTTCCCGCAATAACAGTATCTATCCCCTTGCGCATGATCCGTCCGCTGTCATATGAGGAGAGCAGCATATCAAGATCTTTTACCGCTGCTTCAAGCGTTTCAAAAATTTCTTCATCGGTAACTGCGGGGATATCATCTTCCGGATAGTCTACCCATGCCGCAAGCGAACCCAATAATTTAAGTATGCTGTCAGAAACTTTTTTTATCCTGCGAAAAAGCGAACCTTCCTTTAAAGCAGAAGCACAGCGCAGCTCCGCTTTTCCATTTGCGGAAATTATATCCATAACGCCTTCCGCCTGAGTAAGACTCATTTTTCCGTTCAGAAAAGCACGTTTTGTAAATTCACCCGCCTCCGCAGGACGAACGCCATTTGAAAATATAAGTCTCAATATCTGTTCCGTAACAAATATCCCGCCGTGACAGGAAATTTCCGCAACGTCCTCTCCCGTATACGACCTCGGCGCACGAAAAACAGTCAGCACTCCGTCATCTATCACGTTTTCCCCGTCGCAGATCTTTCCGTAAGCGCAGGTGTAACCTTTCATTTCCGAAACTTTTTCATTACAGGAAACAGGGCGGAAAATTTTTTCCATAACGGAAAAAGCATTTTCACCCGATATCCTTATTACCGAGATACCTCCCACCGCATGGGGAGTAGAAATTGCCGCGACAGTTGACATAAAAAATTTCTCCCAACAAAAACGGGAACGGCGTATTCGCCGTTCCCGCCGTAAAATTCAGCTTATATTTTCATATATCTATCTTTCCGTAAAGGTCGCCTTCGATCATTGAATCTTCGGGCTTAGGACGTTTATAATCCTTTTCAAAGGAAGTTTTCATCATATCCATTGAACGTGGTGTATATTCGCTCGGTTCCTTATCTCTGCGGGGACGTCTGTCACGGTTATAATTGTTATTGTAACCGCCCCTGTGGTTATTGTCATGGTGACGGGGATTTGTTGAAGAGATTATAACTTTGCGGAAAGGTTCTTCGCCCACACTTTTTGAAGTAACTCCTTCGATGTTTGCAACAGCGGAATGGATAATTCTTCTTTCATAAGGGTTCATAGGTTCGAGAGAAGAAGTTCTGCCTGTGCGGATAACAGTTTTCGATATCTTTTCGGCAAGTTCTTCAAGTATAGCTTTTCTCTTTTCGCGGTATCCGCAGCAATCCACCGTAATGCGGTAATATTCCTTATCGCCGCGGTTGCAAGCCATTGAAGCAAGGTATTGTATCGCATCGAGAGTCTCTCCCCTGCGTCCGATAACTGCGCCTGTTGTATCGCCGACTATTTCAATAACTGCGCCGTCCTCCGTTTCGGTAACGGTAACATCGCTGTCGATATCCATGTTTTTAAGTATCCCCTTGATATAGTTCCCGGCAGCTTCTCCTTTTGAAGTTTCATAAACGGCTTCTACCTTTGCATCGCCCTTGACTTTTCCGAAAAGTCCCTTTTTAGGTTCTTCCATCACAGTAAAAGTGATCTTACTTTCGTCCGTACCGTATTCTGCGGCAGCCATAGCCTTAGCTTCCTCTATGGACTTTGCGGTAAAAATTTTTCTTTTTTCTGACATACTGACCTTCCTCTCTATTTTCTTGCCGTGATCGTATTTCCGGCATAATTACACATTAGTCGTCGTCATCATCGTCAATAAATTCATCGCCGTATTTTTCGGCTTGTCTGCGGCGAGCCTCGCGTATTAACATTCTTTCGTATTCTTTTTGTTTAGCTTTTGAAATTTTTATATCCTGCTGTTCTTCCTCTTTATCAACGCCTGAAACGGCAATTTTTCCCGAAGCAGCGGGACTGCCTGCCGTCTGACCTTGTTGAGCAGCCATTTCATCAAGCATACGCTGATACATATTGGGACGATTTTTCTTTTTGCGTTTCTGATTGTCCTTTTCTACAAGTGAAGCGACATACTCGGGCGTATATATCTTATAAAGTATTATCGACTGTATAAAGCTGAAAAATGATGAACTTGTCCAGTAGAAACCGATACCTGCGGGATATCTGAACGCGATCCAGACGGAGAATATCGGCATAGCATAGAGCATAATGTTCATTCCGCCCATGCTGGGAGCATCGGGGTTCATTTTCTTCATGCGGATCTGGCTGTAGATGGTCATAATTATCTGGATAAGACCCGACATAATAGGTATCATTATAAGAATTATCGCAGCCGCGTTCCATACCTCGGGGTGGAGAGTAGGGATATCGCCAAGATCGACGATGCCTAAAAGTTTGTTGTTGAAATTTACAACAGCGTCAACAAAGTCGGGGTTATTCATTCCGGAGAAAGCGTCGGGGTTTTTCTGTATTTCTTTTACTATATATATTTCGGGACGAACATTAAAATACGAATTTACAACGCCGCTGCTTTCGAGTATACCTTTTGTTATCTCCTTAGCCTGATCGATAACGTCCTTTCCGAAATGCAGGATATGCGTTATGGGACGGTAAACAACGTCAAATATACCATACAATATAGGAAACTGTATAAACAGCGGAAGGCAGCTTGCCATAGGGTTTATGCCTTCTTCGGCATAAAGTTTCATCTGTTCTTCCTGAAGTTTCTGCTGATTATTTCCGTATTGTTTCTTTAACTTTTCAAGTTTCGGCTGGAAAGCGGTCATAGCCGCGGAAGATTTCTGCTGTTTGACCGACAGCGGAAAAAGTAAAATTTTTGTTATCAAAGTGAAAAGGATTATAGCAACAGCGTAATTATGTGTTATAATGTACATCAGCCACATAATAAAGCCTAACGGATAACCTATCAACTCGCTTATAAAGCCCATTTTATTCCTCCAGATCTTATCATCAAAGCAAAAACTGTTCAATTATTGTACATGAACATTTTTGCATAATTTTCAAATGTAAAGTTATTTTATTTTACACCTTTTTAACAATGTTATCAGTATCATTATCCGGGACTGTCTTTCCCTTTCCGTATCTTTTATCCAAAGTATAAAAGGAAAATTTATCCGGAACAAAGTCCACGCCGCCGAGGCTCCAAGGGTTACAGCGGAGAACTCTCCATACCGAAAGAAGGAGACCTTTTACCGCGCCGTGTTTTTCAACAGCCTGAAGGGCATATGTTGAACAGGTGGGATAATATTTACAGCATGGAGCTTTCAAAGGTGAAAATATTTTTCTGTAAATTTTTATCAGAAACAACAAAAATTTCTTCATAATAAATACTATTTGTTATTTTTATTTAAATTATTACTGTTTGCATATCTTTCAGCGGAAAATTTTTTTACGGCAGGCACAGCCGAACTTCTGAAAAAATCGACAAGATCCGTTGATTTAGCATTTCCGCAGGCTGAACGAGCCGCGATAACATAATCAAATCCTTTCGGAAACTCATTTTCACATATAGAATAAGCAGCTCTGATGATCCTTCTGCATCTGCTTCTTACGACAGCGTTTCCGACTTTTTTCCCTGTAGTGATACCGAGGGCGGTGCGGTCTCTGCCGTTTTTTTTGTAATAAACAGTAACAAATCTACCGGAAGTATATTTACCTCTTTTATAAAGAGCAGTAAAGTCCTTATTATCCTTTAATTTAACAGTATTCTTCATATCCGACAAAAGAAATAAAAAGACCACAATTCAAAGGTGCATGACCCTCGTTATGTGGTCTTATCATGTTTCACCCGCAAAACCTGCCACTAAAGGTCAGTGAGTAAGCCTTGCTCTGCCCTTGGCGCGTCTTCTTGCAAGCACCTTACGGCCGTTTCTTGTAGCCATTCTTTTCATAAATCCGTGTTCTTTTTTTCTATGGATCTTTTTAGGCTGATAAGTTCTTTTCATTTTTTCTCCTCCTTCTGTATTCCGTATAAACGACATAAAAATATACTTTTCGTATTAAAGGGAACAATATCCCGAAGGCGCACAATACACCCTGTCAATTTTAAATTATATAACATTTTACATAGTTCTGTCAAGGGGTTTTGAAAATTTTTTTTAATTTTAACATTTTATACAATATGTCGAAAAACAAAAACGGGCGCAGCTGAATTGTAAGCTTGCAGAAAAAGTTTTTAACAATTTTGCGCGCAGCGCAAAATTGAGCAAAAAGTTCGCCAGCCTTTCAAGGCTGCGGGGTCAAGGGGCGGAGCCCTTGTCGCGCTCCGCAGAGCGCGAAATCCCCTAATGCCTTTAGGAGCTCCGCAGGGGGTGAATTGCTGTCGCAGACAGCAAGAGGGGGAAGCCCTGCGATAGAGGGCTTCCCCCTTGAACTAACAAATTATTTCTATTTTCCCCTTGTCAAACAACCCAGTGAGTTGTTTGACAACGAACTATACTATTATACTTTTTCTACAGACTGAAGTTCGTTGTCAAACAACTGAATGTTTTTAGAAAAACAAATTGCTCTGTATTGCAAAACAGCTCACCGGGCTGTTTTGCAAGGCTTATATGGTGTTAATCGTTAGTGCCAAGGGGAACGCTCTCTCTTGCAGAGCGTTCCCCTCTTGCAACCTTCGGTTGCAATTCACCCCTTTGCAGAGGCGCCTTCGTATGGGGAATTCCGCCGTCTGCGGACGGCGGCAAGGGCTCCGCCCCTTGACCCCGCCAGCGCGGCTGCGCTGGACCAGCTTTTCAATTTTGCGCGCAGCGCAAAATTGTCTCGTATATGAGCAAAAAATGCTTGCAATCTTGTGAAATTTATGCTATAATAATATAGTATATGAACGCAAGTCTTAGCGGGCGTTTTTATTTTTACCGCCTGCTCCGTTTTTCCGTAAAAATTTTTATTGGAGGAAGTAAAAATGAGATCCTTTCCGGAGGTATTTGAAAAAGCTCAGGACTATTTTTTGGAAAAAATTGAAAATAATGAGATGACCGATATCGCTTACCGCCTCTGGATAAGAAATATCGTCCCGGTAAAGCTTGACGGAAAATCAGCTTACTTTAACGTCCAGTCGGATTTCCATGCGGATATCGTGGAAAAACATTACATCGGCTACCTTAAAGAAGCTGTGTCAAATGTCCTCGGCTTCGATGTGGATATAATCCTTGAAGTAAATGATACCGAATCCAACGAGGAGGACAACGACCCTAACAAAAGAAAAGTCGAACTGGAAAAATCTTTCTCAAATGCCGAGTATGATTATACTTTCGATACCTTTATAGTCGGAAGATCCAACGAATTCGCTTACGCCGCCTGCACAGCAGTGGCTAAAGAACCCGGCAGCACCTATAACCCCCTGTTCGTCCACGGTCCCTCGGGTCTCGGAAAAACTCACCTCATGACCGCCATAAGCAACGAAATAAAACGCCGCCGCCCCGAAACAAATATCATCTACGTTACAGGCGAAACTTTCGCCAACGAACTTATAAACGCTATCCAACAGAAAAAAGATACCAGCCAGTTCCATCAGAAATACCGCAGCGCAGATGTGCTGCTGCTTGACGATGTGCAGTTCATAGCAGGAAAAGAATCTACTCAGGAAGAATTTTTCCACACTTTCAACCAGCTCCGTCAGGAAGGAAAACAGATCGTTCTTACTTCCGACAGACCGCCCAGAGATATCAAGACCCTTGAAGACAGGATAAGAACCCGATTTGAATGGGGTCTTATCGCCGATATCACTACTCCCGACTTTGAAACAAGGATCGCTATCGTCCGCAGAAAAGCCGAACTCCTCGACCTTACCCTTACAGACGAGATATCAGAACTCATCGCAAATAAACTGAAAAGAGATATCCGCCAGCTTGAAGGCTGCGTTAAAAAACTTAAAGCGGGTCAGCACCTTATGGGTACTCCCCCTACAATGGCGCAGGCTCAGAAAGCTATCCGCGAGATAATTTCCGATGAACAGACTTCCCCTATCACGGTGGAAAAAATACTCAACGAAGTGGGAAGCGTTTACGGAGTCACTGCGGAGGACATATGCTCCAAAAAACGCAGCGCACAGATCTCCGTTGCAAGAAAGATAAGTTCTTACGTCCTCAAAGAAGTTACCGATATGTCCTATAAATCCATAGGAATGGAACTCGGCGCAAGAGATCACAGCACTATAATGTATTACCATAACGACATCGAAGCCCTCATCAAACAGGACAGCCACACCCGAGAAATGATAGAGGACATAATCAATAATATCAAAAGTTAAAAATTTCCTTATCTGACACTTTTTATTGTAAAGTAAAAATTACAGTCTGTTTTTAAAACGGGTTTTCAACATGGTGTTGAAAACAATGTTAAAAACTTGAACCTTAGGTTTTACTATATGTAACTCCGTTACATTACTTTCGGTATAAAAAAGTTTTCAACCGAAAGTTATTTTAAAATAGGATATATTTTCCTATCGGAAGATATTCAACAAAGTTTTCAGTTTTCCTTCCACCTTTTATCAACATATTCAACTTTTTCTTATGATGGAAAATATTGTTCAGCCTTTTCAACAAGTTTTTACTTTCTTGGAAGTTAAATAAATATCCTTTGTACAAAAGGCATTGAAAGGCTTTTCAACAGTTTGTACCTGCCCTATTGCTACTACTGTATAAATAATATATAGATATATGATATATAAGATAACATCTGCATGATATCTTACCGACAGAAAGTACATTTCACGATCATATTTTGACAAGCGGCATGATCCCCACGATCCCGCGGAAAGGAATCCTATATGAAATTTATTTGCAGACAAAATGACCTTAACGAAGCTCTTACAAACGTATCAAGAGCAGTTCCCCAGAAATCCCCCATATCCGCTCTCGAAGGAGTAAAACTCCATCTGGAGAAAAATTCTCTCGAACTTACCGGATACGATCTGGAAATGGGTATACAGACAAAAATAGAAGTTGAATCCGATGATGTGGGAGAGTGTATCCTCAACAGCAAGCTTTTTGGTGAGATAATCAGAAAAATGCCCTCTGAAAAAGTTGAGATAACCGTTGATGAGAACCTTTCCACTTCCATAAGCGGTGAAAACGCAGAATATAAGATCCTTGCAATGTCTGCGGACGAGTACCCTTCTATCCCCGAATTCGATACGGGAGATGATTTTGCCGTTCCTCAGGCAATGTTAAGAAATATGATAAATCAGACTATCTTTGCGGTGGCTGTCGTCGATAACAAACCTATCCTCATGGGCGAACTTTTCGATATAATGGATCATAACTTCAACCTCGTTGCGATCGATGGCTACAGGCTCGCTATCCGCTCGGAAACTATCAGTACGGACAACCATTACAACTTTGTGGTAAAAGCAAAAGCCCTTTCGGAAGTTTCAAAACTCCTTAAAGATGACGGCGACGATACGGTAACGATGCACGTCTCCAAAAAACATATCACATTTGAAATAGGAAAGTATACCGTTATTTCAAGACTTCTGGAAGGCGAGTTCCATAACTATAAAGGCTCGCTCCCCACAAGCCATTCAACGGAAATGATCCTCAATACAAGAGACCTTATCGCAAGCCTTGAAAGATGTATGCTGCTCATAAACGAAAAAGCAAAAGCCCCCGTAAAATGTATCTTCAAGGACGGAACGGTAAAGATCTCCTGCTCAACGGCTCTCGGAAAACTCAACGATGAGTTCAAAGCGGATATTTCCGGTCCGTCGGTGGAAATAGGTTTCAACTGCCGCTACCTGCTGGACGCTCTGAAAGCTTCGGAATCGGATAAAGTGAAAATGCAGCTCAACGGCGGACTTTCTCCCATGAAAATAGTTCCGCTGGAAGGAAATGCATATGCTTTCCTTGTACTTCCAATGAGATTGAAAAATGAATAAAGGATATCGGATATGGACAGTAATGTTAAAATTACCACCGAATATATAAAACTTGACCGGCTGCTGAAATTTGCGGGAGCAGTTTCTATCGGCTCGGAGGCAAAAGAACTTATCGTCAGCGGAAAAGTTTCCGTTAACGGAGAAACTTGTCTTATGAGAGGAAAAAAGATCCGTTCGGGAGATATTGTGACAATAAACGGTAAGAATATTGCTGTAGAATAGTATCAGAGGGAGTATTTTCGTGATAATAAAAGAAGTTTCCGCAGACGGATATAAAAATCTTGAAGATATAAAACTTGTCCTTGACCCGAAAATGAATATAGTCTGCGGCGAAAACGCTCAAGGGAAAACAAATCTCATAGAAGCAGTATGGCTTTGCTCGGGCTGCCGTTCTTTCAGAGGAACAAAGGATAAAAACTTTATAGGCTTTGAAAAAGATACGGCAAATGTTAAAATGCTTTTCAGTGACTCACAAAGAGATCAGGAGATAGGATATTCCATAAAAAAAAGTTCTGTAAAGGATAAGAACATTACATTGAACGGAGTAAAAGTTCCGCTGTTTTCAAGACTTTTCGGGAATTTCCGCTGCGTGGTGTTTACTCCGGAAGATCTGAAACTTACAAGAGGTTCTCCCGAAAAGAGAAGGAGTTTCATAGATTTTTGCATCGCTCAGGTGAAACCTTCATATATAAACGTTCTGAATACTTACAACGGCGTACTTGAACAGAGGAACGCTCTCCTCAGATCTGTGAGCGGCACAGATATTTATAACAAAGATCAGCTTGAAGTTTATAACGAACAGCTTGCAAAAACAGGTTCGTATATATCGGTAATAAGATATACTTTCAGTAATATTTTAAATAAATATATCGACAGGTTGTATAGTTCTATTACAAATGGTAATGAAAAAATGAATATATACTATCAGTCAACTATTTTTAAAGAACTTAAAGATGAAAAAGACTATAAGGACAAGCTTTTCAATATTTATATGAAAAAACTTATCGACAGCACGGAGATAGACATAAAAACAGGATTTACACGTTACGGCATACACCGTGACGAACTGGGAACGTATATAAACGGACTTCCGGTGCGGGAATTCGGTTCTCAGGGGCAGGCGCGTTCAGCAGCACTGGCAATGAAACTTGCACAGGCGGAAATAATAAGGGACCAGTATAAAGAAGCCCCTGTGATGCTGCTTGATGATGTTCTTTCGGAACTTGATCCCATGAGAAAGAGATTTATCCTTAACAATATAAAAAATATGCAGGTGATAATAACCTGCTGTGACAGCCGTTCCGTCACAGAAATGGCAAGCGGAAAAATATTTGAAATAAAAAAAGGAAGGATAGTCTGAATGTATCTTCATCTCGGAGAGGAAACAGTCGTAAGAGGAAAAGACCTGATCGGAATATTTGATATAGAAAACACTTCCGTAAGCAAGCATACGAAAGATTTTCTTGCAGTCTCGGAAAAGAGAGGGAACGTTTTCAATGTCAGTTATGAGATGCCTAAGTCTTTTATAGTATGCAATGACGGGAAAAAAGAAAAAGTATATATTTCGCAGATCTCGGCGGCAACGCTTAAAAAAAGATCTTTAAAAAGAGTTGAGAGTTGAGGCAGGCTGAGCCTGCACCCATGCGGGCGTAGTTTTGTTTTTCTGCCGTTTTGAGCCTGCGCCTGAAGTTTTGATGTTTCTTTTTTAATTTTCCCCAAAAAACAAAAAAAGTTTTAAACTGATCTAATGGAGGATATAAGATGATAGAAAACAATATGGAAAATAACGAATACGGTGCGGAACAGATACAGGTCCTTGAAGGTCTTGAAGCTGTAAGAAAACGTCCGGGAATGTATATAGGTTCTACAGGTCCGAAAGGTCTGCACCACCTTGTTTATGAGATAGTTGATAACGCTATAGATGAAGCTCTTGCAGGATATTGTACACAGATAGATGTGGATATCCTTCCGGAAAATGTCATAAGAGTTTCGGATAACGGACGCGGAATACCTGTAGGAATACATCCGAAAGAAGGCATTTCCGCAGCAACAGTAGTTTATACCATACTCCATGCGGGAGGAAAATTCGGCGGCGGCGGATATAAAGTCGCAGGCGGTCTCCACGGCGTCGGCGCATCGGTAGTGAACGCACTTTCCGAATGGCTGGAACTCACCGTTAAGGACGGTTCAAAAGAATATTTCCAGCGTTTCCATAACGGCGGCAAATATGACGAGCCCCTTAAAGAAGTGGGAACTACTTCCGAAACAGGCACTACAGTAAAATTCAAAGCGGATCCCGAAATTTTCGAGGAAACTAGCGAGTATGACTATGAAACTCTTTTGAAACGTCTGCGGGAACAGGCTTTCCTTAATGCGGGAATAAAAATAGTATTCTCCGATCTAAGGGATCCCGATGATGTAAAAACGGAAACTCTCCACTATGAAGGCGGAATAAAACAGTTCGTTGAACATATCCACAATACAAGAGGTCTTGAACCTCTTGCGCAGGACGTTATCTATGTCAGCGGAACTCAGGGCGATTCCACTGCGGAAGTTGCTATGATGTACAACGACAGCTACAATGAGATCATACTTTCTTTTGCAAACAATATACACACGATAGACGGCGGAAGCCACGAAACAGGTTTTAAGAACGCTCTTACAAAAGTTATAAACGAGTACGGAAAGAAATTCGGACTTTTAAAGGACGGGGACAAGCTCCTTGGTGAAGATGTCCGCGAGGGTCTTACGGCGATAGTTTCGGTAAAACTTACCGACTGTGAGTTTGAAGGTCAGACAAAAGGACGTCTGGGAAATCCGGAAGTCCGCCCGTTCGTTGAAAATATGGTCAACGAGAAGCTGATGTGCTATCTGGAAGAAAATCCTGCCGTGGCAAGAGATATCTTCGATAAATCCCAAGCTGCACAAAGGGCAAGAGAAGCCGCAAAGAAAGCCCGTGAGACCGCACGCCGCAAATCCGCTATGGAATCCGCTTCACTTCCCGGAAAACTTGCGGACTGCTCGGAAAAAGACGTTGAATTTACCGAGATATACATTGTCGAGGGAGATTCCGCGGGAGGTTCCGCAAAGCAGGGACGTGACCGCCGCTATCAGGCTATACTTCCGCTGTGGGGAAAGATGCTCAATGTTGAAAAAGCCCGCATAGATAAAGTTTACGGAAATGAAAAGCTTATGCCTGTTGTTACCGCTCTGGGAACTTCAATAGGCGAGGATTTTGACATCACTAAACTTCGTTACGGAAAAGTTATAATCATGGCTGATGCCGATGTTGACGGCTGCCATATCAGAACACTGCTGCTTACGTTCTTTTTCAGATTTATGCGCCCGCTTATCGCCAACGGAAATGTTTATATCGCCCAGCCTCCCCTTTTCAAAGTCTCAAAGGGCAAACAGATAAGATATGCTTTTTCCGATGAGGAAAGAGATAAGTATATCGACGAACTGAAAGGAGGCAACGAATCCGCAAAAATAGATGTCCAGCGTTATAAAGGTCTGGGCGAAATGGATCCCGAACAGCTCTGGGAGACCACCATGGATCCGGAAACAAGGACCATGCTTAAAGTAACAATGGACGACGCGGTAAAAGCGGACGAGATATTCACGATACTTATGGGGGATAAAGTTCTTCCGAGACGTGAATTCATTGAAAAGAACGCAAAGTATGTTGAGTCTCTTGATATTTAAAAAATTCTGAAAGGATATGTTAAATGGGAATACTGAGCGAAATGTTCGATGAGGAAAACAAGGACGATCTTCCCGCATATGAGGGAGAATTTATTGCGGCGGGAGAATATGACAGCCGCCCCGACGAGATCCTTGAAGGATATAAAGTTTATCAGAAAAAATATGTTTACAGATCGCTTGTGTGGAAAATGCTGATAGTTCTGGTCGCTCTGACTTCCTCGGTAATGATGATAATGACGAGCAAAGGCGATGAGATAATGCCTGTATTCTGTCTGATGCTTTGCATATGTATAGGGATATGGTTCATAAGTCAGCCGATAACGAATAAGAAAAAGTTGAAAAGCGGTCTTGAAATAAATGCGGGAACTCCGTATAAAGCGGAATTCTTTACGGATAAGATAATAATTTCGGATATGTCCCCTATTGATGAAAATGCGGAAAATGCTGAAACCGGTGAAGATACGGGAACATCTTCCGATAAGGAAAATGAAACTTCCGACGAGGAAAAAAGACCCCCTGCTTCGGTAATACATCTTGATTCCCCGATAGTAAATATCATTGACAGATCGGATATGTTCATACTTGTGGTAAACAAGTCCTATGTGTTCATAATCCCGAAAAGAGGATTTTCCGAAGAAGGCACCGAAAAGATAAAAGAAAAACTTTCAGTTATAATGGGAGTCCGCTATAAAGCCGCTTAAAGTCAAAGTTCTTATATTAATTGTTCCACATGGAACAAAGTCAGGAGTTGTTAAATTTGTATAACGACGAAAATTCAAAGGTCATAAATGTTGACATTGAAAATGAAATGAAAAAATCATTTCTGGAATATTCAATGTCGGTAATAGTATCCCGTGCGCTTCCGGACGTTCGCGACGGCTTGAAACCCGTTCACAGGCGCATTATCTACACTATGAACGACGCGGGAAATACCGCTGATAAGCCTTACCGCAAATGCGCGTATACCGTCGGTGAAGTTCTGGGTAAATATCACCCTCACGGCGACGCATCGGTATATGACGCACTTGTACGTTTGGCGCAGGATTTTTCTCTGCGTTATCCGCTTGTTGACGGTCATGGAAACTTCGGTTCCACCGACGGCGACCCTCCGGCTGCTTACCGTTATACAGAAGCAAGAATGTCTAAGATCGCAGGTGAAATGCTTGCGGACATTACAAAAGATACTATCCCCTATCAGTCAAACTATGACGATCACCTTAAAGAACCGGAAGTCCTTCCTTCACGTTTCCCAAATCTGCTCGTAAACGGTTCGATCGGTATCGCCGTTGGTATGGCTACAAATATCCCGCCCCATAACCTCCGCGAAGTAATAAACGCTATACAGGCTATGATAAAAGACCCCGAGATCACTACAGAAGGTCTTATGGAGCATATAAAAGGTCCCGATTTTCCTACAGGCGGAATTATTATGGGACGTGCGGGCATACGCGCCGCTTACGCTACAGGACGCGGAAAAATAACTCTCCGTGCAAGGACGAATATCGAAGAAATAAAAGGCAGACAATGTATCGTTGTTACCGAGATCCCATATATGGTAAACAAAGCCCGTCTT
The DNA here is from genome assembly GCA_947625915.1 of uncultured Clostridia bacterium. Taxonomy (GTDB): domain Bacteria; phylum Bacillota; class Clostridia; order Oscillospirales; family Ruminococcaceae; genus RGIG8773. The sequence continues at coordinate 3,025 of CANQPX010000031.1, read as the reverse complement.
GTGGAAAATATCGCTGCACTTGCAAAGGAAAAACGTATTGACGGCATACATTTTATCCGCGATGAGTCGGATAAGGAACACGCGGTAAGGATAGTTATAGAACTTAAAAAAGACGCTATCCCACAGATAGTTCTCAATAAGCTTTTTACTTTTACGCAATTGCAGGATACCGTAGGCGTGATAATGCTTGCGCTTGTGCGTGGAGAACCGAAGGTCCTCACGTTAAAACAGATACTTCATGAGTATATAGAGTTCCAAGCGGAAGTTATCCGCAGGCGCACGGAATTTGACCTTAAAAAAGCAAAAGAACGCGCTCACATTCTGGAAGGCTTGATGATAGCCGTTGACAACATTGACGAAGTAGTAAAAATATGCCGTTCGTCACGCGATGCGGTGGAAATAAAAACAAGACTTATCGAACGTTTCGGCATAACCGAAGCGCAGGCGGACGCTATCGCGCAGATGAGACTTGTGCAGCTTTCCGGTCTGGAACGTCAGAAACTTGAGGACGAGTTGAATGCGCTCCATGCTAAGATCGAGGAATTTCTTGAAATTCTCGGAAGTCACGAAAAGATACTCGGCATAATCTCCGATGAATTGGAAGTTACAAAAAATAAATACGGCGATGAAAGAAGAACGGCTATAGAAACAATTTCCGGCGAAGTAGATGTTGAAGATCTTATACCCGAGGAGAACTGTGTTGTTACTTATACCGGCATAGGATATATCAAACGTCAGCCGGTAAGTGCATATAAGGCGCAGAACCGCGGCGGAAAAGGCGTTTCGGGAATGAAACAGCGTGAAGAAGATTTCGTTCAGGAAATGCTTATAAGTTCAAGCCACGATCACCTGTTGTTTATAACAAATAAGGGCATAATGTATAAGCTCCGCTGTTTTGAGATCCCCGAAGGATCAAAACAGTCAAGAGGTCTTAACATTGTAAATATCCTTCCGCTCAGTGAGAATGAGAACGTTGCCGCAATGCTGGGAACGGAAGATTTCAGCGAAGGAAAATATGTTATAATGGTAACAAAGAGCGGCAAGATAAAGAGAACTTCTCTTGACGCGTATAAAAACGTTCGTAAGAACGGTCTTATTGCCATCGGTCTTGATGAAGGCGATGAAATAGCATCGGTAGTTCTTACAGACGGTTCTGCACAGCTTATGATCGCCACAAAACAAGGTATGGCTATAAGGATCGACGAAAACAAAGTAAGAGCGATGTCGCGTTCGGCTCACGGTGTAAAGGCAATATCTTTACGTGAAGGTGATCGTGTTGTTTCAATGGCGATCATCCGCGAGGGAGCGGAAGTTCTTACAGTTACCGATAAAGGTTTTGGAAGAAGGAGCGATATTTCGGCATACAGGCTCCAGAACCGCGGAGGAAACGGACTGCTCAACTATAAAGTTTCCGAAGAAAAAGGACAGGTATGCGGAGTTAAAGTCGTTAACAATGATGAGGACATTATTATGATATCCACAAACGGAGTAATAATCCGCATCAGAGTGAGCGATATAAGAGTTATGGGAAGATATGCAACGGGAGTAAAGCTTATGCGTGTTTCGGAAAATGAAAGCGTAGCGGCATTTACCGTAGCGGATCATGACGACACAGCCGAAACGGCAAAGGTAGAAGAACCCACTGCCGAAGAACTTGAAGCAGAGATGGCGGAAGCTGCTGCCGAAGAAGGAACGGAAGTTATTTCCGACGATCCTGTTCCCGATGATGACACGGAAGAAAATTAATATTTAAGAATAACCGCACGAAAAATTTTTTCGTGCGGTTTATCTTGTAATTCTGCGAATCTTGTGATATAATATAATTGACAAAGAGTATCGGGAGGTGTTTTCCAATGAGCCGAGATGAACAAACGATGCTTTCCCCGAAGCTTGATATAGTTTTTAAAATGCTTTTCGGGAATGAAAAGAATAAGGATATCCTAAAAGCGTTTCTTTCGGATATGCTTGATATCCCCGAAGAGGAAATGCGTGATATAAAGGTTAAAAACCCCGAGATCGAACCTGAAAGCGTTGATGAAAAGTTTTACAGGCTTGATCTGAATATCGACATAGGCGGTCAGCTTGTGAACGTTGAAATGCAGGTAAGAGCGGAGAAGTTCTTTCCGGACAGAACGCTTCTCTATTGGTCGAAGCTGTATTCTTCCCAACTTGACGAGGGAGAACCCTACAGCAAGCTGTGTCCTTGTATATCTATCAACATATTGGATTTCGTTCTTTTTGGGGAACACGAAGACATACATTCGGAGTTTTCCGTTTGGGACGTTGAACACAATAAAAAGCTTTCTGACAAAATGCAGATACATTTCTTTGAACTTAAAAAGGTAAAAGGCGGAATAGATAAGGGAGACAGGAAGAAACTTTGGTTACAATTCATCAGATCCACGAAGAAGGAGGAGTTCGAGATGTTGAAACAAGCAGAAGTTCCTGCGATTTCCAAAGCTATAGACGGGCTTTACGTTATGAATGATAATGATAGATTGAAAGAACTTGCAAGAATGAGGGAAAAAGCCATGCACGACAGAGCTTCCGAACTCGAAGAAGCTATCCTGACGGGCATGGAGAGGGGCAGAGCAGAAGGCGAAGCCAAGGGTAGAGCAGAAGGCATGAAGAGAGGCATTGCCAAAGGCAGAGCAGAGGGCAGAGCAGAAAGAGACAATGAGATCTTCGCTAAAATGAAAGCATTTGGCTTATCTGACAGTGACATAAAGAAAATTTTTAATATTAAAAGTTAGATGAGGAGTTAGAGATGTTGAAACAAGCAGAAGTTCCTGCGATTTCCAAAGCTATAGACGGGCTTTACGTTATGAACGATAACGATAGATTGAAAGAACTTGCAAGAATGCGCGAAAAAGCCATGCACGACAGGGCTTCTGAACTCGAAGAAGCTATCCTGACGGGCATGGAGAGAGGCAGAGCAGAAGGCAGGACAGTGGACCATAGTCAATAAAGTGGACAAGCAAAACGACAAAATTCACAGAAAATTCACTTCTGCCTGATCAGGGGA
>CANQPX010000030.1 GCA_947625915.1 uncultured Clostridia bacterium | reverse complement strand
TGAGAGCAATGCTGCCCGCAAATGTAAGTATCGCTCCGAACGACGTTTATACATTCCGTTTTGAAAACGTGGATATGGATTATCTGCTGTCCAACAAAACGGAGGCTGTTATGTTACAGGAGGGAATAAGCTATTTTGCACAAAAATTCCCGATCGTTTCCGAAAGCGAAGTTGCCGGAACGAACGGCGCCGAAGTAATTTCTCACGATACGCCGGCGCAAGTATCCGCAAGTGAAACATACGATATTCACATAACCGTGAAAAACACGGGAACTTCTACTTGGCGCGAATCATCACAACACCGCCTGTGTATATGGCAGAACGGCATTGATTATGGCTTCAGAGTAAATCTGCCCGACGGAGTGGAAGTAAAGCCCGGCGAGGGATACATATTTACGCTAAGTGACTTTGTAGGTCAGCAGCCCGAAAATACTTACCTTGAATTTCAAATGCTTCAAGAGGGCGTAGAATATTTCGGTGAGAAAGAAAGAGTTGACATCGTGACAAACAGCTGAGATCAGATCAATAAAATTTACGATCCCGCGCATTCGGCGCGGGATCAATTGTTTCTTATGAAAGCTGAGATAATGACGGGATTTTTAAGTGTTCTGTTCTTAGATTTTGTGAGAGATCATAAACAAAATATGATCTGAAAATATTTTCCTTGACTTTTTTGTAAAAATTTATATAATATGATTGTATCTATTTTTTGTAAGAGGTCGGGTATGAAAAGTAAAAATAAATTTTATACGGCACCGGAATTGCTCGTGTTTTTCATTATAGTTTTTTTCGTAACTTTCGGAGATGTTTTATATTCCTTCGATAATATGCTCCGTGACAGACTGTACCGGACTTCACGAGGCATAAATAATAAGATCAAGATCATCGCCATTGACGACAAGACCCTTGACGAACTCGGTACATTCGGCACTTGGTCAAGACAAACTTATGCCGATATCATAAATATACTCGGAGAATATCCGGCAGTTACCGCACCGGATATAATGATATTCAACGAGATGGACGAAAGCGGCGATGCGGCTCTTGTAGATGCTTGCAGAGAAAAGGGAAATATAGTCGCAGGCTCATATATAGATTATTCTCCCGCGTTCGTTACGGACGAAAACGGGAAAACATACATAGACTATTTCCATTTTGACAGCGTTTCGGAACCTATAATTGCCGATGTATGCAGAACAGGCTTTGTAAACGCTGCGACCGACGAGGACGGCATACTCCGTTCCGCTTTTATGTCGCAGTCCTCTCCCGTGATAAACGGCGGAGAAGTGTTCAGCAGCTTTTCATCGGTGATATATTCGCTTTACTGCGAAAAAACGGGTGCTTCAGAGTATATACCCGCTCTTGACGGCAACGGCAGGTTCCGGGTGAACTATGCGGGACGTCTGGGGGATTACGAACACGTTTCCTTTGTCGATGTGCTTAACGGGAATGTAGATCCGAGGATATTTATCGACTGCATAGTCCTGATAGGTGCTATGCTGCGGGAATGCAGGATCAGTATTCCGTCCCGGGAAGTTCCGCTCAGATGTACGGAGTCGAGATCCATGCAAAAATATCATACAGGGACTTATGGACGGCAAAAGCCCCGTTCCCGCCAACAGATGGTATGCTTCGCTTGTCAGCGCGGCAGCGGCAGTGCTGATATACTTTATTTCAAAACAATATAAACTGAAGATCTCCACGCCTGTGACTTTTGCGGGAATGATAGTCCTTACGCTCGTGTATATGCTGATGAATTCTTTCGGAACAGCTTTCCCGATGATATATACGCTTTTGTTCATGGCGGTGGGCTACCTGATAAATCTTGTCCGTAAATATGTTCATGAAACAATGGAAAAGAAACGCGTAACAGACGCGTTCAGAAAATATGTTGCCCCGCAGGTGGTAGATGAGATAGCTTCAAAAGGAAATTACACCATAAAACTCGGCGTTGAGAATCGCCATATCGCCGTGCTGTTCGTGGATATACGCGGTTTTACACTTTTGTCGGAAAGCCTTGAACCCGAGCAGGTGGTGGATATCCTCAACAGTTACCTCAATCTTACAACAAATGCCATTTTTAAGAACGGCGGTACTCTTGATAAATTTATCGGAGACGCTACAATGGCAGTTTTCAACGCTCCTTTCGATCTGGACGATCATGTTTTCCGCGCTGTAAAGACCGCTCTTGACATTGTAAAGGGCGGGAACGAGATAGAAAGCAAATTCCTCGAAAAATACGGCAAGTCCGTTGCTTTCGGCGTGGGTGTAAACTGCGGCAATGCCGTTGTGGGAAATATCGGCTGCGACTTCCGTATGGACTATACCGCCATAGGCGATACGGTCAACACCGCTGCCCGCCTTGAAGCAAACGCAAAGCGTGGACAGGTCCTCATCAGCGAATATGTTTACGAGCAGGTCAAGGACAGAGTCGAAGTCGAACCCATAGGCGAGATACCGTTAAAGGGAAAATCCAAAGGAGTTTTTGTATATTCTTTAAAGAATATTACAGACAGTAAAGAAAACTCCGGTAACGTTCTGCCTGCCGAAAACGAAACAGCGGCAGCAGAAAGTTGAAATTTTGTAAAGGCAGGGGACTTTAATGGCAGGATTTCTTATCATACCTGATATCGAAAACATCGGCGAAAGCCTTTCCTTGGCGGAAGAGTACGGCTTCGGATTTGAATATAACGATCTTATGCAGCCCACGGCGCTGGACGATGAGGAAAATGTCAGAAAAATAACCGAGCGGTATCTTTCATGGGAACTCCCCGGATATTGTACGATGCACGGGGATTTTTATGATGTCCTTGTGTTCAGTTCCGATAAATTTATAAGAGAAATTTCCGATAAGCGTATCCGTCAGAGCATAGCCGCTGCTCTCGGTATCGGTGCAAAAGGCGTGGTGTTCCATACAAACAGCGATCCGCTCCTTACGGCGGATGCCTACACACAGAACCGGCTCCGCATGAATATCGAGTATTGGAGCGCGATACTTGAAGAATTCCCGCAGATAAATATTTACATCGAGAATATGTTTGATTTTACACCGTATCTGCTTGAAAAACTCAGCCGAGCATTGGCGAAATTCCCCAACTACGGAGTATGCCTTGACTATGCCCACGCTTCATCTTTCGGCAGGAACGTTCCGATAGAAAAATGGGTGGAAAGCCTTGCGCCGTATGTAAAACATATGCATATCAACGACAACGATCTTGTTAACGATCTTCATCTTCCCGTGGGCAGCGGTAAGATAGATTGGGAAGTGTTCAAAAAATATTACAAAGAGTATTTTTCGCAATGTTCTATACTTATAGAAACAAATTCTGCCGCAGATCAAAGGCGTTCCGCAGAGTTTTTGAGGAAACTTGGAATTTTGTAAAATTAATAATAAATTAATAAAATATTTATTTAGAATAATGCAAAATATGGTATAATCAATTTAACAAATTTAAAGGCAATTATCGCGAAAGCGATTTGCGCAAAGCATGAGCCTAAGCTCTTAAATAATGGTGTTATAAAGAGTATGGTCGCCGTGCTGCATTTGTTGAAGTGTTTCAATGGTGCAGCAAAGGCTGCGTACTCTTTTTTATTTGAGGTGGTACTCTATGAAAACATTCGGGAGAAAACAGATAATAATTATCGCTTCGGCTGCGGCAGCAGTGATAATTTCCGTGATCGCAGTTTTGATACTCACAAGACCGGAAAGCTACCGCGTACTGAAAAGCTTTGAAATGACGGGAACTTCTTCCGTTGAAAGAAAAAATATCGGTCATCTTGACGTTTATGTGGGAATGAACTTCGAGAATTAAGACGTTATAGCGACCGATGAGGAAAGTTCTCTGCGCCTTGCACTTGACAGCGATAAGTACGTTCTTCGGCTGTGCGCGGAACGAGTTTCAATGTAAATGTCCGCCAACTTGATGACGGAAGTTATATCACCGATGTGGACGTTATCCACGGTCATGTTGACGTGCAGCTGCTTGACGAGGACGGCGAGCCTAAGGGCGAAATGGTCACCGTTACCGAGGGGAACAGAGTTACGATAGCTACCGACCCCAACGAAGCAACTTCCAACGATCCCGATGTGGACGGAAACTCCTATTTCGTTTTCCACGGCATAGATGAAAACGGCGAGCCGACACTGTTTACATATGATACGGAAAATACTCCCGTTTATCCGTCCGATTACCTTATGCTCCCCGAAATAGTCAAGGAAACTATCATAAATTCCAATAACAGCGGACTGCTTGTGCTGAATGAAGAAATTGCAGAAAAAATACAGGCAGAGACCGATACTGCGGAAGCCGAGCCTTTGCCGACGGAAACGGAAGAATCGGCAGCGCCAGCCATATCGGTATCGGGAAGGACAGCGATAAATTCCTCACCGCCCCAACGGTATATGCCGTCGCATATGCGCATATGCCTGTAAAGTATCTGTGCAACGTGTTTGAGAACAGCATCGCCCGCGTTATGCCCATATGTATCGTTAACTTTTTTGAAGAAGTCGATATCGCAGATGAACAGTGAGATATCATGTATAGTTTCCGTATCGGAAAGCATTTTTGAGAATTTTCCGCTGTAATCGCTGTAGAAGCCCATGCGGTTCTTGAGTTCGGTAAGCCGGTCGTGGTAGGAATCGTCAAGGAAAGTTTCCGATTCAAGTGTTATGCCGCAGATAAATGCAGCGAGTGTAAGGCGTTTTATATCATCGCCGTCATTGAAGTTCCCATCGCCGCCGAGTTTGTTTATAGCTTGGAAAGCGCCGATAATTTCACCGCGGCAGTTTGAAACGGGCATAACGAGGATAGACTTTGTGACGTAGCCTGTTTTTTTGTCGACATCGGAGTTAAAATCGGGGTCATTATACGGGTCGTTAACGATTATAACTTTTTTTTCGGAAATTGCTTTTCCCACAATGCCCGTGCCTTCGGGGATAGTGATCCTACCGGTGCCGACAGCGGCGGTAGTCCGGATCTCGTGAGCGCGTTTGTTCCATTTCCAGAAGCTTGCGCGGTCGGCGTTGATAAGAGTTCTGCCGAGGTCGGTAAGAAGTTTGAATATTTCATAATGGTTGCTTGAAGCGTCGTTTTCGTTATGGCAAAGTTCCTTATACAGTTCCTGAGTTTTGGTAAATATCTGTTCAAGGAGTTCCTCAGCAGATATTCCCATATCCGAGTAAGGCATAAGATCATTCTTTTCGTGCTGCGGGGGCAAACACTATGCCCATATTATAACAGATATTTCCGTATTTGTCAATGCTTTTGCGCAAAAGGAGATAAGACCCCGTCTTTGGGGCATTTCAGCGTACAAAGACGGGGGAAAGTATCTGTAAATCGATTTAAGGAGCAGATATACTTATTTTCATTATATGGTAATATGGACTTAATTCCAAACTAATAGCGTATCCTTCAGCGTTTTTAGCACTGAAATTTGTTGTTCCGTACCATTTACTATCGTATGTATATTCATCAATAGTATACCCCATCGCTTCACAATCCTCAATATAACTATTATATTTTTCTTCCGAAATAAATTGAGCAGTACATTCAAAATGTGTTTCTGTTTCATGATTTTTTTCTAAAAATGCTGCTTCAAGTTTTGGAATTTTGGTTCCGATCTCATATTCCGTCCAATCGTAAGCTACGGATGTTTCTTTGCTTTGTGTGTATTCGTTGCTTTTAAAATCATAATAAACCAGATATATTGTATTATCCGATATATAATGTATTCCCATTATATCCGGTTCAAAAAGATCGTAATAACCCATATCTGTCATTATTCCTCCGTAACAATTTAAAGGTATATCATCAAATGTATCTCCGGGTTCAAGTATAAATTTAGTATTTATACTTACTTCTCCCTCATTAATTATTTCTTCAAATTCCTCATCAGCATATTCATCTGAATCGTATATTTCGTTTGACTTTTTTACAAAACTATAGAACGAGTCCAATTCCTCAGATGTAACATCTTCTTTTAAGCAAAATTTAATACCGAACACTAAAGGAAATTTACTGTTATTTTTACCATATGAAGTTAAAACTCTTTGTCCGTCAATTATGCCTGCCTTTACGTCCCATTCAATATCTTTAATATTTATTTGGCTTTTATTAGAGTCAACATTATTATTTTTGCACCCCACAAATGCCATCGCCATAATTGCTGTAATAACTAAAGCCGTAATTTTTGACAGTACTTTCAGCGATCCCGTTTTTTTCATAAAAACAACACTCCTTTTTATTTTGAAGTTGTAATTTTACAGGCATGATATTGCCCGTAAGATAATTCTACCACAACAAAAATGTATTGTCAAGTATTTAAATCATTAAAGATTTATTAAAAGCTGAACTTTAAAAACCTGTGTTTTTTACGCGTAAATAATTATTTTTTTGATAATGTTTTCGCATAATAATATTGATATATATTTGAGGTATAGAAGTATTATCAGCAATAATGTATAATTTTATTAAAAAGGAGCGATAATTATGATTCTTTTCGTTGCAGAACGTATCAAGGACCTCCGCGAAAAGGCGGGTCTGACACAGACGCAGCTCGCAAGACGTTTGCAGGTCTCACGCAGCGCGGTCAATTCGTGGGAAATGTCACTTTCCACACCGTCCAGCATTTATCTTGCGGAACTTTCAAAGATCTTCGGAGTTACTACCGATTACCTGCTCAGCCTTGAAGACGGAGTCAAGGTCGATATCACCGATCTGGACGAGCAGGAACAGGAGATAGTTATCAGATTGGTGGATCACTTCAAGACCTCAAGAAAATGACGCGGGAAACGCATTTCGGTCTCTTCGTAACAGCCCGTGTTTTTGACGCGAGCCGCGCATGGTACAAAAAAACAAACAATGCGGAACATCTCGATCGTTCCGCATTGTTTGTTTTTGTGCTGTGCCGCAAAATTCATTCATGCCCGACAGTCGTTCCGCCGCCCGACGCGCTTTTGTACATTCTTAACTCAAATTCCGCGCCGTGAGGAACAGCATTCCGCACTTTGAGACTTCCGTTCTGGGCGGCAGCTATCCTATACGCAAACGCAAGCCCTATCCCGTAGCCGTTTTTTGCAAGATCCGAGCCGCGGTAAAACCTCTCGAAAATATGCGGCAGATCTTTTTGAGCGATGCCGTTTCCGTTGTCGGAGATATTTATTTCGGTGAAAATAATGTTTTCATACGCATGAATTGTGATAATCCCGCCGCTCGGAGTGTGTTCCATGCAGTTTTTAAGGATATTTGTCACAGCTTCGGTGCAATACTGCCTGTCGCCGCAGAATGTCGGCTCGCCGTCAATGTTTATGTCAATGGAAATATTTTTCAGTTCTATTGAAACTTCTATCGGTCCGAGAGCAGACTTTATAAGTTCGCATACGCTGATATTTTCGCTGCGGAAAGTTACCGCTCCCGCTTCAAGGCGCGATAGATTAAGCATAGTTTCAAGCTTCCACTGCATACCCGACAGCAAACCGCACAATTCGCGTATATATTCGTTCTGCTGCTTTTTGGTAATATCTTTCCCGCGCATAATGTCAAGTATCACGAGCATGGTCGTTAACGGCGTCCGCAGCTGATGTGACATATCTTCAAGAGCTTCTTTCATGAACTGTTTGTCCTTACGAAGCACGGAATTCTGTTCCCGCAGACGGACGGTCATTTTGTGTATCTCGGAGGAAAGTATGCCGAGTTCTCCCTCTTGGAATTCATCGAACACAAATTTGTCCGCGCCGTGAAGTATCTTGTCGATCTCGCCGCAAAGCTGTGAGATACTTTTAATATGTTTTGAAAGATATATCCCTTGGAAAAACAGCATGAGCAAAGCCGTGCCAAGCAATATTAACGCTGCTTTGAAACTTATCGTCAAGCATATCAAGGTTCCTGCCGCTATGGTGCAAAGCTGGAATATAAACGGCTTGTACGCATCGGGACTGCGTAAGATCTTCATTCGCTCACCGCCTTGTAGCCGAGCCCGCGAATTGTTTTCAGTATGCGGGGATCCTGCGGATCGTCCTCGATCTTGTCGCGGAGACGTTTTATATAAACGTTTATCGTGTTGTCGCCCACCAGTTCCCCGCAGGCTGTCCAGAGTTCGTCCGCGATGCGGTCTCTTGTGAGCAGTATGCCTTTGTTGGAGAAGAAAAGCAGCAGCAAACGGTATTCCAGCGCGGTCAGGAACAGTTCGCCGCCGTTTTTGGTGACGATCCCCCTTGAAACGTCTATGCAAACGTTTTTGCACCGCAGCATAGGCATTTCGGAGGGCAGATCGTGCCTTCTCATGGCATTTTTTATCCGCGCGGCAAGTTCTCCCGGACGGAAGGGCTTGCTTATGTAATCGTCCGCGCCTATGTTCAGTCCTGCGATAGTGCAGGTCTCGTCTGAAGACGCGGTGAGAAATATAACGGGCGTGTCGGATCTTTCCCTTATTTTTTTACAAACGGAAAAACCGTTCCCGTCCGCTAATGATATGTCAAGCAGAACGCAGTCGAAAGCGTTCCGCTCAAAGGCTTTCATTCCGTCCGATTCTCCCGCGGCGTGCGTAAGTGAAAAGCCGTTTGCGCCGAGATATTTTGATAAGTTCCGCGCAAGCGCTTCATCATCTTCTATAAGTAAAATTTCGGGCATAACATTCCCTCCCTATACTGCTATTATATCATATTATGTACAATATTCGCAACAATAATTACAATATTGTAAGCTGCCCGAAACGAAATTGTAATTTTGATGATGTATAATGGTTGCGTATCAAAGCAAAGGGAGGCACACTATGGAACTTTTGAACATTGAAAATTTGTGTAAAATATACGGCAAGGGCGAAAATGAAGTAAAAGCTCTTGACGATGTTTCTTTTTCCGTACCGAAAGGACAAATGACTGCCGTTATCGGACCGTCAGGCTCGGGAAAATCAACTCTTCTGCATATCCTCGGCGGAGTTGACAGACCAACATCGGGGAAAGTCTTTCTTGACGGTCAGGACGTTTACGCTCAGAACGACAACGCCCTTGCGATCTTCCGCCGCCGTCAGGTGGGATTGATATATCAGTTCTACAACCTTATACCCGTACTTAATGCGGAGGAAAATATCACTCTGCCCATGGTAATGGACGGCAGAAAACCCGATAAGAAGCGTCTGGAAACGATGCTTACGCTCCTTGACCTGAAAGACCGCCGCAGACATCTTCCGTCACAGCTTTCGGGCGGACAGCAGCAAAGAGTTTCCATCGGGCGTGCGCTGTTCAATTCGCCTATGGTGATACTTGCGGACGAGCCTACGGGAAATCTTGACAGCAAAAACAGCAGAGATATAATCGAATTGCTCCGCAGATCCAACAAAGAGCTTGACCAGACCATGCTTATCATCACGCATGATGAAAATATTGCCCTTCAATGCGACAGGGTGATCGTTCTCACCGACGGAAAGATAGTCAGCGATTCTTTTACGGCACAGTCGGGGAGGTGAGCGTATGTTTGAAAGTCTTCTTGCAAAGCGTTATATCGTTTCGCAGAAACGCCATGCGGTGCTGACGGTATGCAGCATAGCAGCTGCACTTGCGCTCATGACGCTGCTTTTTACGGGATTGTCGACTTATCTGGAATGTTTCCGCAATATTGCCTATGATGAGGGACATTATCACATAAGACTGTCCGTTTCTGATTACGCCGAGGAACAGCAGGCAGTTGCAGACTATATGTCGGGATACGGCTCATGCACTTTTGAGACCGACCCTGAGGGAACGTGGGCTTTGCTGTATTTTGACCAATACATCGGCGACCGCGGCGCGTTTATGGAAAAACTTCTTAAAAGCACGGGAATGCCTGAAAACTGCTATTATAAAATAAATAAGGAGCTTATGCAGTTTGATATGATAGATCTTGAAGCGCGGGCTTATATGGTACAGTTAATTGCATTTTTTTATGTGTTCGTGCTGTTTTTTGTGATTGCGTTAAGACTTGTCATAGATACCGCATTTGAAATTTCCTCAAAAGAGCGCGAAAAGCAGTTCGGTATTCTGCGATCTATTGGCGCGACCCCGAAACAGATCGTAAGGATAATTACATTCGAGGGGCTCCTGCTTTCGATCATAGGGATCCCCATAGGCGTGGGACTTGGAATAGGTCTCGGTTTTATCGCATATAAAGCAGTTCTCAGCAGCGGTATTGCGGAAGCGTACTATTCGGCGGAAAAAATAGGACAGATCTTCCATTTCCATGTTGAACCGCTGCTCATACTTTTAGGAGCGGCAACGGGTCTTGTGTGGGTCTTGCTTTCCGCATACGGAACGGGAATGAGAGTAATAAAAATGACTCCCATTCAGGCAATTACCGCGCGGAGCAATACGGTGAAAAAGATCCCAAAACATTCTTTGTTCGGCAAAATATTCGGTTGGACGGGAACGATCGCCGCAAGGAACAACAAACGTCAGCCGAAAAGATTTTTGATAACGGTAGTTTCCCTTACGCTGTCGATAACGCTTTTCGCGTCATTTCCTCCGATGGTAGAGCAGGTGCATAATGTACTTCTTCCCGAAACGGACGATCCGTATATGAACTATGATCTTGCAATTGCTGTCGAATCTATCAGTTATGGCTCACAGGCGGATAGTCCCGGAATGTTCGACTACCGCAATGAACTTGATTATGATCCGTATGCGGTCTTCTACCGTGATGAACTTGACACTGTTGAACAAAGCGGATATTTTGAAAATATAAACTTTGATTTTGCTGAGACAGCATATTATGTTAATGATGACGATATCCCCGGAATAGCAAAATATGACTTTGACGGCAGCGGAACTATCCGTAATATGGTATTTATCACATATTTCAGCAAATACGGTTATGAAGTTTTCTTCGGCGGTGAACCGCCCGTGCCGTATGAGGAGCTTTCCGGGAGCGGAAAATATATTATTGCCGCAAGCAGTGCCGAGGAGGGCAAAGAAGAGCGGGAGGAATACTTTAAAGATATGAAAAATATTACTTTAGAGATAGAAGGGAATTTCCCTTTGACCGATGAGGAATACGCTGCTCTTTCTCCGGAAGAAAAAGAAACTCTGCCGAATACGATCGTTCCGGCAGTCCATAAAAAGAATAATGCAGATTTCCCGATAATGTGTTATGCAAGCAGTTCTTCAATATCACCGGCTTTCAAAGAAATAGAACTGATAGGCACTCTTGAAGAATATGAGGATCAACGTGATATTTACGGGCTAAGAAGTCAAGTCGGTACGATATATTGTGATATTGCCGATCATGATATGTATAATGAAGTAATGGACTTTATCGAAAACAGCAGTCTAATAATATCAAGAAATAATTACGAAGTGCGCCGGCAAATAAATGCCACTCTTGCGGCGGTACGGATAGGCATAACATTTTTCAACATAATGATAGCGCTTGTGGCGGCGGTAAATATGATAAATATTCTTTCCACGGGCATATTGAACAGGCGGGGCGAACTTGCGGCTATGCAGTGTGTGGGAATGACCGAAAAGCAGCTTTACAAAATGACCGCTGCGGAATGTCTGCAATATGTTCTTGCGGCGGGGGTATTTTCTGTTATACTCTGCGAGCTGCTTATGGGCGGAACACATCTTGTGCTTGACAGACTGGGGCTGCTTGACGATATGGAAAGTCTCGGCGAATATGCGATAACAAACGATATAAGCGGGATCGTTTCGTATCTGATGCCGCTGCCGAGGATAGCGATAGCGATGATCGCATCGTTTTTGACAGCGTTTGCGGCATCGGTGCTGCCGTTAAGACGTATGCAGAAAATTTCGCTTGTAGAGCAGATACGGAGCGTGGATTAAAAAAGTATTTGTAAAAATATGGTTGTTTGAAAACGGACTGTTTATAAAAACAAATTTCTCTGTATTGCCAAACAGCTCACCGGGCTGTTTGGCAAGGCTTAAATTGCAATGTTCGTTAATGCCAAGGGGAACGCTCTCTCTTGCAGAGCGTTCCCCTCTTGCCGCTTTCAGCGGCAATTCACCCCTTTGCAGAGGCGCCTTCGTAAGGGGAATTTCGCGCTCTGCGGAGCGCGACGGGGGCTCCGCCCCTCGACCCCGCAGCCTTGAAAGGCTGGCGAACTTTTTACTCAATTTTGCGCTGTGCGCAAAATTGTTAAAAACTTTTCGGCAAACCGAAAGGCTCCCTCGCGGAAGCCTTTATTTTTTATTTCTTATTCTCGACCGACGCTCTGATAAAATCTGCAAAAAGTTTCTGCGGCTTGTTCGGACGCGATTTGAACTCGGGATGGAACTGTACCCCCACGAACCACGGGTGATCCTTTATTTCCACTATCTCAACAAGCCTTTCGTCAGGCGATATGCCCGCTATGGTAAGCCCCGCGTTCTGCAATTGTGTGCGGAACGCATTGTTGAATTCCCAACGGTGGCGGTGTCTCTCGTAAATGAGCGGCTCACCGTAGACCCTTGCGCTGATAGTGTCTTCCGTAAGCTTGCACGGGTACAATCCGAGACGCATCGTTCCGCCCTTTTCGGTAACGTTCTTCTGATCTTCCATGATGTCTATGACAGGATATTGCGTCTCGCCGAATTCGGTGGAATTCGCTCCCGCAAGTCCGAGAACGTTCCGCGAATATTCAATTACCGACATTTGCATACCGAGACATATGCCGAAGAAAGGCACTTTATTTTCACGCGCATATCTGATAGCTTCTATCATTCCTTCGATACCTCTGTCTCCAAAACCGCCCGGAACTATTATCCCGTCACAGCCCGAAAGCATTTCGGCTGCATTGGCACGGGTTATCTCCTCGGAATTTATCCATTGGATATCGACTTCCGCGCCGTTTATTATGCCGCCGTGACGGAGAGCTTCCGCAACGGACAGGTACGCGTCATGCAGAACGACATATTTACCCACAAGTCCGATGGTAACTTTCTTTGAAGCAGACTTTGCGCGATCTACCATTTCTTTCCACTCGGTAAGATCGGGAGTGCGCTTTTCCAGCCCGAGGTGGTGGCATACAACATCGGCAAGTCCTTCTTTTTCGAGCCATAACGGAACTTCATACAATGACGGAGCCGTAAGGTTCTGGATAACGTCCTCGCTTCTGACGTTGCAGAAAAGTGCGATCTTTCTGCGCATTTCTTCGGGGATCTCCTTTTCGGAGCGGCATACTATTATATTCGGCTGTATGCCGATGGAAAGAAGTTCTTTTGTAGAATGTTGAGTAGGCTTGGATTTAAGTTCTTCCGAGCCTGCGATATACGGAACAAGAGTAACGTGGATATAAATGGCATTTTCTCTGCCGACTTCCGTAACGACCTGACGTATAGCTTCGAGGAAAGGCGTTGATTCGATATCGCCGACAGTTCCGCCGATCTCGGTTATGACGATATCGGTGTTTGCTTCTTTGCCGACGCGGTAAACGCGGTCTTTTATCTCATTTGTGATATGCGGAACTACCTGTACAGTTCCGCCGAGGTAGTCGCCGCGGCGTTCTTTGTTGAGAACTGTCCAGTAAATTTTTCCCGTGGTAACATTTGAGTTGACAGAAAGGTTTTCGTCTATAAAGCGTTCATAGTGACCGAGATCGAGGTCAGTTTCCGCGCCGTCGTCGGTGACGAACACTTCTCCGTGCTGATATGGGGACATGGTACCGGGATCAAGGTTTATGTACGGATCGAATTTCTGGATAGTCACGCGGTAGCCTCTTGCTTTAAGGAGACGTCCCAGAGAAGCGGCTGTAATGCCTTTGCCCAGTCCCGAAACAACACCGCCTGTTACAAAGATATACTTTATTGGCATAATATTTTCCTCCAAATCCATATTGATCGGACAATCACATACAATATTTATTATACCTTTTTATCTTCAAAAAAGCAAGCGATTTTTTATATTTCAACAAATTTAACAATTTGCATAAAAAGACCGCTTCTTCATGGGTGCTGTTCCGGGGCTGTCCTGCGGCAAGGCGAAGGCGTTATTTTTCTTTTGATCTGAAGATCAGCGCAATAGCAAGCCCGAACAGTATTGCGGCTGTTATACCGCCTGCCGCGCCCGTAAGTCCGCCTGTGAGGACTCCTATAAATCCGCGTTCGTCAACTGCCTGACGTACGCCTTCGACAAGAATGTTCCCGAAGCCTGTAAGCGGAACGCTTGCTCCCGCGCCCGCAAGGTCTATCAGCGGTCTGTATATCCCCAGTGCGCCGAGTATCGTCCCTGCTACAACGTATGAAACAAGTATCCGCGCGGGCGTAAGCTTTGTATAGTCGATAAGAGCCTGACCTATGGCACAAAGTATGCCGCCTATGACGAATGCCCATAAATAGTTCATAAACATATGCGTTTCCTCCTTGAAAAAATTTACTTCTGCTCTTCGATGCGGCTCTCAGCCGAAATAAATACGGCATGGGATATGGACGGTATGCTCTCGCCCTGCTGAGAAGCCGTGGGCGACATGAGCGCGCCTGTCGCGCAGAAAAGTATATTTTTCATTTCTCCCGTCCGTATTTTCGGGAGAAAATATCCGCAAAGCACCGATGCCGAACAGCCGCAGCCCGAACCGCCCGCGTGAACGTCCTGCTCGTCTATGTCGAACATCATGGTCCCGCAGTCTTTGTGCCGATCGGAAATGTCCAGTCCTTCGCTTTTTAAAAGTTCTATAAGCAGTTCGCTGCCGACTTTTCCAAGATCGCCTGTGATTATCGCATCAAAGTCCGAGGGTTCCATCGCCGTGTCATTCAGGAAAGTTTTTATTACATATGCAGCGGCGGGAGCCATTGCCGCACCCATATTGTTTGCATCGGTAACGCCCATGTCAACTATTTTGCCGATGGTCACAGCTCGTATGAAAGGGGAAGTAGTCTTGGGGGACACAACAGCGGCTCCCGAGGCGGTACAGGTCCATTGAGCGGTGGGAGTCCTGACAGAACCGTACGAAAGCGGAAAGCGAAACTGCCTCTCCGCAGTGCAAAAGTGAGAGGAGGTGACTGCGGCAATGTTTTCTCCGAGCTTGCTGTCGGTCATGAGCGCCGCAAGCAGCAAGCCTTCCGACATCGTGGAGCAGGCACCGTATATCCCCAGAAGCGGGATATTCAGATCCCGCAGACCGTAAGTGGAACTTATGCATTGGTTCAGCAGATCTCCTGCAAACATATAGTCCACGTTTTCCGGCGAGATATCGCCCTTGGAAAGCGCCTTTCCCAGCGTACGCTTCATAAGCTCGCTTTCAGCCTGTTCCCATGTTTTCTGTCCGAAGTAAGCGTCGTTTTCCACTTCGTCAAAAAATTCCGCAAGGGGTCCTTCGCCTTCCTTTTTTCCGACAATTGACGCGAAACTGCGTATAGTGGGCGGAGATTCCATTATAAATGTATTTCTTGAAATTTTTCTTGCCATGACTGCAAGCCTGCTTTCTTTGTTTGTTTTCATTAGTTTGCCTGAAAGATCTGCGGATATTCGTATAAATGCGGAAAATATTTTATTTTCGTATAATCCGGAATGTAATTTTTTGTGCTGTTTGACGGTTAATTTTTTTTAATGCGCGTTTTCTATTGACTTTGTGAACAAATTGTAGTAAAATAACTTTGTATATGTATAAGAATATTTGAACAGGAAAATTATCCCATATTATTTCTGTGAAAGGTCGTCTGTAAATTTTATGAAAGATCATACCGTAAAAAATACGGACGAAAGAAAACTTTTCCGCCCGTCGGATATGATACTTATAGTAATATTGCTCGCCGCACCGATAATATATTTCCTCGCAGCAGAAGCTTCGGGGAATAACGGCACTTATGCGGAAATTTCCCATGACGGCGAGATCATCGCTTCCGTTGCCCTTGATACGGACGGCGTTTATTCCTATCCGTCTGCGGGAGAAATGGAATTTACGGTCGCTGACGGCGGGATCCGTGTCAGCAAAAGCGATTGCCCCGATAAAGTCTGCATGGGCGCAGGAAAGCTTTGCCGCGTTGGAGATACGGCGGTATGCGTTCCAAACAGGGTCGTTGTAACAGTTCATGGAGAACGGGGCGGAGATGTTGACGGAGTGGTGAGATAATGGCAGGACTAAGACCCGAAGGAATGTCCTATTCAAGATATACAGCCGTTATGGGCATACTTTTTGCTGCAGCGGCAGTGCTGAACGTGTTAGACAGCGTATTCTCGGCGTTTTTGCCCGCAGGAATAAGAATAGGGCTTTCAAATATAGTTATAATGACGGCAATGTTAAGTATGGGTCTGCCTTCGGCGTTCCTGCTTACGGTGCTGAAAGTGTTGCTTGTGCTTGTAACAAGAGGCTTCACGGCGGGAATGATGTCGCTTTGCGGAAGTCTGGCTGCTTTTGCGGTCACGGCACTTCTTTTCGGGAAGACCAAGGCTTCTTATATTCTGGTAAGCGTTCTTGGAGCGGTATGTCACTCGTTCGGACAGCTCGCCGCAGCAGCACTGATGATGAAAACGGCTTCAGTGTTCGCATACGGAACGCTGCTCACGGTAAGTTCGGTAATTGCCGGAGTATGCACAGGAACAGCGATGAAGATAATTATGCCGAATATAATAAGGATAATTCCGACAAAAGGAAAAGTTCATATTCAGGAGGAACGTTATGAGTAAACTAAACGGAATAAAACTGCGGCATGACAAGGGAACAAAAGACTGTGAGACCACAGAGTTCCCGCTGCCGAAAAGCGTGGTAGTTCCCATGTCACAGCACATGGGCGCACCGTGCGGATGTATCGTTCAAAAAGGCGATACGGTAACGGTCGGACAGAAGATCGGCGATACAAACGCTTTCATGTCCGCTCCGATACATTCCCCGGTCTCGGGAACGGTAACGGATATCACCGATTTCCTGCTTTCAAACGGCGCAAGCTGTAAAGCGGTGCATATCACTTCTGACGGGCACCAGACCGTATGCCCCGATATCACACCGCCTGAGATCACAGACAGACAGTCGCTTATCGCCGCCGTCAGGGAAAGCGGGCTTACGGGACTGGGCGGAGCAGGTTTCCCGACGCATATAAAGCTGAATTACGATACGGTCAAGACTCCGGTGGATACGCTTGTCATCAACGGCGCGGAGTGCGAACCTTACATAACCAGCGACTACCGCGAAATGATGGAATCGCCTACCGATATCATCGAAGGAATACTCCTTGTGCAAAAACACCTCGGCATACCTCTCTGCAAAATTTGCATCGAGGACAACAAGCCCGAGGCAATAAAGCTTTTGCAGTCAAAGACCGAGGATATGAACTCGATAGATGTTGTCCCGCTGAAGTCATCTTATCCGCAGGGTGCGGAAAAGGTGATAGTTTATTCCGCAACGGGACGCATAGTCGCGGAAGGCGAACTTCCCGTACATCAGGGAACAATGGTAATGAACATTTCCACCGTGGCGAGCATTTACCGCTATTCAAGAACGGGTATGCCCCTTGTGAGAAGAAGGATAACCCTTGCGGGCGACGCGGTGACAAAAAATGCGGGGAACTACTTCGTTCCCATCGGAACGCGGGTCTCGGAACTCCTCGAATTCTGCGGCGCGTCGGAAGCAAAAAAAGTGCTTTACGGCGGTCCCATGATGGGGATATGCCTTTACGATACCGACCAGCCGATAATCAAGAACAATAACGCTGTTCTCGCTTTCAAAGAAGGCAAAATGCCCGAAACAACAGCTTGCATACGCTGCGGAAAATGCGTCCGCACCTGCCCACTGAACCTTATGCCCCTTGCGATAGAGAGCGCTTATAAGGCAAAGGATATCGAGGAACTGAAACGGCTGAAAGTCATGCTCTGTATGAACTGCGGCTGCTGCTCATATGCCTGTCCCGCACACCGTCCGCTGGCGGAGATAAATCAACTCGCAAAAGCACTTATCTCCGGAAAATAACTGCGGATAGTCGGGAAAATGATGAACAAACACAATACAAATAAGAAGGACTTGATGATTTGAAAGGTTTATATGTTTCACCATCACCTCACCGCGCTTCGGATAATTCCACCGCAAAAGTGATGCTGATGGTAATAATAGCTCTTATTCCCTCGGCAATGGCAGGATGCGTTTTCTTCGGACCGAGAGCGGCATTGATAATGTCGGTATGTATAGTTTCCTGCGTGGTTTTTGAAGGACTTTGCCGTTTGGTAATGAAAAAAGAACAGACTGTCCCGGATCTGTCGGCGATAGTCACGGGACTGCTGCTGGGAATGAACCTGCCGGTAACTGTGCCTGTATACGCTGCGGTAATAGGCAGCTTTGTGGCAATAGTGATAGTAAAACAGCTTTTCGGCGGTATCGGTCAGAATTTCGCTAATCCTGCCATAACGGCAAGGATAGTGCTGATGCTTTCCTTTACTTCGCAGATGTCGGGCTGGGTAAAACCTTATTGGTACAGCGAAGCCGTTGACGCGGAAACGAGCGCGACTCCTCTTGCTGCGGAATGGCTCACTTATGCCGAAAACGGAACAAATTATAAAATGGCTCCCTTTACGCTGGGAGAAATGTTTTTCGGAGAAACAGGCGGCTGTATCGGCGAGACCTGCGCGGCTGCACTTATCGCGGGAGGTATCTTCCTGATGATAGTGAAAGTCATCTCTCCCGCAACGCCGGTAGCATATATCGGTTCATTCGCGCTGCTGACGTTCCTTTATACCGGCAGCGGAACGGAAACTCTTTACGGGGTCCTTGCAGGAGGACTTCTCATAGGCGCGTTCTTTATGGCGACGGACTATGCGACCACACCTATCACCGCAAAAGGAAAGATAATTTTCGGCATAGGCTGCGGCGTTATAACTTTTATAATAAGAACTTTCGGAAGTTACCCCGAGGGCGTTTCGTTCTCGATACTTATTATGAACCTGCTTACTCCGTACATAGATAAGATTACAAGAACAGTTCCCTTCGGAGCAAAAAAAGCGGAAAGGAGCGGTAACTGATGTTCAACGAAAAGATCAAGCCGCCTCTTGTGCTGACATTGATATGCGTTATCACCTGCGGACTTCTTGTGGCGGCATATCAGGCAACATATGTTGACAGCACAGGCGTTGTTACGGACGAACTGAAAGCGGGGATAACGGAACTTTACGGTTCGGCTGAAGGATTTGAAATGCTGAAAAACGACGACGGCAGCGTCCTTACATATGAAGGAGTGGATTCGGTGCTGTCAAACGGCAAAAATACAGCTTTTGAAGTGACCGCGGACGGTTATTCCACGGACGGCATACACGTCCTTATAGGAGTCGACGGCGGAAGTGTTAGCGGGATATCCATACTTTCTTTGGGAGAAACTCCGGGACTTGGTTCAAGAGTTCAGGAGAAAAGCTTTCTCAGCCAGTTCGGCGGCGTTACAAAGGAAATGACCGTTTCCGAGGAAAGCGGAGAGACCGTCAAGGCAAAAGCCGTATGGGGTACCCGCAGCAGGATAAATGAACTTGAACTCGATAAGGAGATCATGGGCGGCAGCGGCAGCGGCTTTACTCTTGACGCGATCTCCGGCGCAACATTTTCTTCAAAGGGAATGTACAGCGCGGTGCAGACCGCTCTTAACGCTTATGATGAACTGAACGGAGAGGACGGTGAGGACAATGGCTGAAAAGACTGTACAGAAACAGGAAAATAAAGGTATGCTTAAAGAACTCACCAAGGGCATTATAAAGGAAAATCCTACTCTTGTGACTCTGCTGGGTATGTGTCCTACGCTTGCAGTCACGGTAATGGCTTCAAACGGCATAGGCATGGGACTTGCCACAACATTTGTGCTTATATGTTCAAACCTTGTCATATCGCTGCTGAAAAACGTTATACCAAAGGCGGTGCGCCTGCCTTGCTTCATCGTAATAATCGCAAGCTTTGTAACATTGATAGAATTCCTGATGAAAGGTTATCTTCCCGAACTGTACGATTCATTGGGACTGTACCTTTCACTTATCACGGTAAACTGTATAATTCTCGGCAGAGCGGAGGCTTTTGCTTCAAAGAACAGTGTTTTAGCGTCGGTGCTCGACGCTGTGGGAATGGGTATCGGATTTACCCTTGCGCTTTTTGCAATGGGCAGCATACGCGAGATCATCGGCACGGGCAAATGGTTCGGCATAGATCTGCACCTGCCTGTAACGATGACGCTTTTTATCATGTCCGCGGGAGGATTTTTCACGCTGGGCGTTATAATCGCGCTGGTAAACAAGATCGCGGGCAAGAGCGCGCCTGCGGAAGTGGGCTGTGCGGCTTGTCCCCATGCTGAGAACTGCCCGTCCTATAACAAGACAGAGGACAAAAAGGAGGCTGCGGCGGAATGACGCTTATAGTAATACTTCTGAACGCCATACTTGTGGATAATTTCGTACTTTCAAAGTTCATGGGCATATGCCCGTTCTTGGGCGTTTCAAAAAAGCTTGACAGCGCGGCGGGAATGGGCGCTGCGGTAACGTTCGTAATGGTATGCGCAACGCTGTGTACATACCCGATATATACGTTCATTCTTGTGCCGATGGGACTGGAATATCTTAAAACTATCGCATTCATACTGATAATAGCGCTGTTCGTACAGCTTGTGGAAATGGTGCTGAAAAAGAAAGTGCAGTCGCTTTACAATGCGCTCGGCGTTTATCTTCCGCTGATAACAACGAACTGCGCCGTTCTCGGCGTAACGATACTGAATGTCGATAAGGAGTTCGGCTTTGCGGAATCACTGGTGAACTCTCTGGGCGGCGGTCTCGGATTTACACTTGCGCTGCTGATATTCAGCGGAGTGCGTTCGAGAGTGAGCAATGCTGATGTTCCGGAAATGTTCAAAGGCGTTCCCGCAACTCTGATAGCGGCTTCTATCGTTTCGGTGAGCTTTATGGGATTTTCGGGATTGTTCGGCTGATATTCTTTCCGACAAAGGCAAGAAAGGAATGATTTGAAATGTCAACATACATATTGCCGATGCTGATCTTCGGCGCAATAGGACTTGCGGCGGGGATACTGCTGACGGTATGCTCGAAAATTTTCGAGGTAAAGACAGATGAACGCATCGAAGCGGTGAACGAGATACTTCCGCAGGTAAACTGCGGAGCCTGCGGATTTTCCGGCTGCGCGGACTATGCAAAAGCCATAGTTCAGAACGGCGTTCCCACAAATATGTGCAAACCCGGCGGTGCGGAAGCGGCAGCCAAGATCTCCGCACTCATGGGAATAGAAGAAATGTCTCTTGTGCCGCAGGTGGCTGTGGTAAAATGCAGCGGTAACTGTCATAACGCCGAGGAAAAGTTCAATTTTCAGGGGGTTCAGTCCTGTAAGGCGGCAAACCGTTTTTATAACGGTTCAAAAGCCTGTGCATACGGCTGTCTCGGTTTCGGCGACTGTGCAAAGGTATGCCCTCAGGGAGCTATCTCGATAAAAGACGGGATCGCAAAAGTTGATAAATCGTTATGCATAGGCTGCGGACTTTGTGCAAAAGTTTGTCCCGATCAGCTTATAGTCATACGCAGCATAGATAAGACCATTGATGTTTGCTGCTCATCAAAGGACGCGGGAAAGTTCGTCCGCGCAGTGTGCAAGAGCGGCTGTATCGGCTGTAAGATGTGCGAAAAGAAGTGTCCGCACGATGCGATCCATGTTGAGGATAACCTTGCGGTCATAGACTATGAGAAATGCACTTCCTGCGGTACCTGCGTATCGGTTTGCCCGGCAAAAGTTATCCGCAAGTGCGATGAAGTTTACGAGTGAGAAGGAATTTGAAAATGCAGTTTATATGTTACCACAAATGCACCACCTGCGTGAAAGCAAGAAAGTGGTTGGAAGAAAATGATATCCCCTTTGAGGAAAGAAACATAAAGGAAAATAATCCCACATATGAGGAACTTTCCGTGCTTTACAAAAAGAGCGGACTTCCCCTGCGGAAGTTTTTCAACACAAGCGGTATACTTTACCGCGAAATGGACTTGAAAAACAAGTTAGAAAATATGTCCGAGGAGGAAATGCTCCGCTTGCTTTCCACGGACGGAATGTTAGTAAAACGTCCTATCGCCGTGAACGGAGATACCGTTCTTGTTGGCTTTAAAGAAAAAGAGTGGGAAAAATTATCAAAATAAAACGGAAGTGATAAAATGCCGATAAATATTGCCATGGACGGTCCTGCGGGAGCGGGAAAAAGCACCGTTGCAAAAGCCGCAGCAAAGACTCTGGGATTTATTTATGTTGACACGGGAGCGCTGTATCGCTCCGTTGCTTATTATGCCGTCTCAAAGGGCGCGGACTGCAAAAATGCCGATGAAGTCGTTCCGCTGCTGGCGGAAATTACTCCCGAACTGAAATTCATTGACGGAGCGCAAAGAGTGTTCCTTAACGGCGAGGACGTTTCAGACAAGATACGCACGCCTGAAATTTCCATGGGCGCGTCGGCTGTTTCGGCGATGCCGAAAGTGAGGGAGTTCCTGTTTGACCTGCAAAGGAAGATCGCCGCGGAGAATAACGTTATCATGGACGGACGGGACATAGGAACGGTGGTCCTGCCGAATGCAGATTTGAAAATTTTCTTTACCGCTTCCCCCGAAGAACGCGCCCGCCGCCGCCATAATGAACTTACCGAAAAGGGCGAATGTATAACGTTCGCTTCGGTGCTTGCGGAGGTAAACGAGCGGGATCATAACGATTCCCACAGGGATATAGCTCCGCTGAAACAGGCTGATGATGCTATTCTGTGTGATAACACGGAACTGAATTTCGATCAGTCAGTGGAAAAAGTCGTTTCCATGATAAGGGAAACGATCTCGCGGAAAGAACAGCAAATGAGGTGAAATTTTGAACGCTTTCGTAAGATATGTCACAATGGGAGTTTACAAACTTTTCTATAATTTTCGGATCGAGGGAACGGAGAATATCCCGCAGGACAAACCGCTGGTAATGGCTTCAAATCACAGAAGTTACGCCGATCCTGTTATCCTCACAATGCCTATGAAACTTCCGGTGACTTATATGGCAAAAGAGGAGCTTTTTCAGAAAAACAAGCTTTTTGCATGGTTCATAACCAAGCTTGGCGCATTTCCCGTAAAGCGGGGAGCGGGGGATATGAAAGTCATTGACGACGCGGTGGATATTCTTAAATCGGGAAAACATCTCGTTATTTTCCCCGAGGGAACGCGTTCCAAGGACGGTACGGTAGGTAAAGGCAAGACAGGCGTTGCGCTTATCGCTGCAAAGTCGGGCGCGGACGTTCTGCCATGCGGTATAATTTTTGAGGGGGAAAAACTGCATTTCCGCTCTAAACTTACGCTGCGCTTCGGAAAGGTCATTCCCGCAGAGGAAATTGCGGTCAATGATACTTCCCCCAAGGAACTCAAAGCCGTAAAAACACGGATAATGGATTCTATCAAGGAACTTGTTGAGGGAAATATCCAAAATAAGGACGAAAATATTAATGAAAACTGAAATTATTGTTGCAAAAAATGCAGGTTTTTGTTTTGGTGTTGACAGAGCCGTAAAAATCGTGTATAATATATTAAATACGGGAAAAAAAGTTGTTACCTATGGCGAAATTATCCATAATAAAGACGTGGTAAACGAATTCTCCCGCAAAGGCGTTCGTATCGTAAACAGTTCCGATGAACTCTCGGAACTTTCCGATGAAACAGTGGTGATCCGCTCCCATGGCGCCGAAAAAAACGTCTTTCAGCTTCTGGAAAAGCACGGCTTGCGTTACGAGGACGGAACTTGCCCCTTCGTAAAGCGCATACATAAGATCGTTTCCGAAAGATCCGAAGCAGGATATGACATTATCATTATGGGCGATAAAACTCATCCCGAAGTGAAGGGAATTGTAAGTTATTGTAATAAAATGCCCGAAATTTGCTCCAATGACAGCGAGCTTGAAGATCTTTTGAAAAAAAATTATACAAAAATCAAAAAAAAGGTTGCAATTGTTGCTCAAACAACGTATAATATATCTATATGGGAAAAGTGTGAGGAAATTGCACATTCGGTCTGCCCCGACGCAGATGTGATAAATACTATCTGCAATGCTACTTCCGACAGGCAGCAAAATGCCATAAAACTGGCAAAGACCGCCGATCTGATGATCGTTATAGGCGGCAGACACAGTTCCAATACAGTAAAACTCGCAGAGATCTGCGGAAAATACTGTAACGCCTGCATTCATATAGAAAATGCGGACGAGCTTGATCTTCGTGCGGCGGAAGATATGCTGAAAAATAACACCGGTGAAAAATTTATTATCGGCGTTACCGCCGGCGCTTCGGCTCCGGCTTATATAATCAAGGAGGTTGTAAACCAGATGAGTGAAAAATTACAGAACATGGACGAGGACTTTAACTTTGAGGAGGCGCTCGACGCGTCTTTCAAAAAAATATATACCGGTCAAAGGGTGAAAGGATACATAACCGCCGTTAACGACGCGGAGGCTATTGTTGATGTCGGAACAAAGCATACCGGTTATGTTTCATTGGACGAGCTCACAAACGATCCGTCCCTTAAACCCGCAGACGTTGTTAAACCGGGCGATGAGGTAGAACTTATCGTCATCAAGGTCAACGATGCTGACGGTATCGTTACTCTTTCAAAGAAAAGAGTGGACGCGCTCCTCGGCTTTGACAAGATCCTTAAAGCTAAAGAGGAAAATGCTGTTCTGGAAGGAACTGTTTCCAGCGTTGTAAAGGGCGGCGTTATCATCATCTACGAGGGAACAAGAGTGTTTATCCCAGCTTCTCAGGCAACTGCCCGCAGAGACGATAAACTCGAAGAACTCCTCAAGAAGACCGTTAAGTTCAAGATCATTGAAGTAAACGAGCAGAGAGGCAGAGCTGTCGGCTCTATAAGAGCTGTCCTCAATGCAGAAAAAGACGCCGCAAAGACTAAGTTCTGGGATACCGTTAAGGTCGGCGACGTTTTCAAGGGCGAAGTAAAATCCCTTACAAGCTACGGCGCATTCGTTGATCTGGGCGGAATTGACGGAATGGTGCACATTTCCGAACTCAGCTGGAACAGGATCAAACACCCCTCGGAAGTCGTTAATGTGGGCGATGTTATCGAGGTATTTGTTAAGGAACTGGACAGAGAAGCAGGAAGGATCTCCCTCGGCTATAAGAAAGACGCCGACGATCCTTGGGTAAAGTTTGAAGCGGATTACCATGAGGGCGATGTTATAAAGGCAAAGATAGTTTCTATCACACCTTTCGGAGCATTTGCACAGATAATTCCCGGAATTGACGGACTTATCCACATTTCTCAGATAGCCGATAAGAAAGTTTCCAACATAAAGGATATCCTTTCAGTCGGCGATGAGGTAGAAGCTAAGATCACGGAGATCGATCCCGATAAGAAGAGAATAAGCCTTTCTATCAGGGCTCTCCTTGAAGAAAAAGCAAACGCTCCCGCCGAGGAATAATTTGTAAAACTAATAAGCCCCCGTCCGTAATGGTCGGGGGCTTTGTCAGTTCCTTACAACTTTCAGCATTTTTGGGGGAACAGGCGAGGTGAAGATCATTTCTTCATCGGATATCGGGTGAACTATTACAAGTTTGTGCGCGTGGAGACATAAACGATGTGCAGGATTTGTTTTTGCGCCGTATTTTTTGTCGCCTGCAATTGGAACTCCGATACCGCTTAGGTGTGCGCGTATCTGATTTTTTCTGCCTGTCTCGATGTCGATATCAAGAAGTGAATAATTCCCGGATACCTTTTTCGTCCTGTAGTTCGTTATAGCAAGCTTTCCGTCGCCCATTTTTGCGGCATAAACAAAGTGACTTTCCGTTTCACGGAGCTTGTTTTCTATCCTGCCGCTTTCGGGGATAGGAACGCCTTCCGCAACGGCAGTGTAACCGCGGTATCGGGCGCATTTCTCCCAGTTTTCCTGTAAAGCGTGCTTGATAACTTCATTCTTTGCGAAAACTATTATGCCTGACGTGTCACGGTCAAGCCGATGAATGACAAATATCCTGTTGTGACTGTTTTTTGCGCGGACATATTCCATGGCAAGATGATATGCGGTCATTTCCCGCTCTTTTTCATTTGCAATTGCGAGCATTCCCGCGGGTTTGTCGATAACGAGCAGTTCATCGTCCTCGTAAATTATTTTCAGGGCGGAAACAGGCGCTTTGCTGTAAACAGGTGTAAAATTCCCTATGCAGACTTTCTGCCCCGCTTTTAACGGATAATTGAAGCGGGTCACGATCTTTCCGTCAACGGAAACAAGTTTATGTTCCAGTTCGGATTTGATCTTGCTTTTCGGACGTTCGGGCTGAACGGCTATAAGAAATTCAAGCAGTTCTGTGGGAGCGTCAACGCTGAAAAGTTTTTCTTTTTTGGTTTTCTGAGCATCAGATCTCATAAAAAAATTCCTTTCCCATTAATGGAGAAATAATGATGAAAAAAAATATTTTTCTTACGGCGATAATATTTGCGGCAGTTTTGCTGAACGGCTGTGATGTTCCGCAGGAGCCGTATAAAAAAACATTCTTTGCAATGGACACTTACATGACCGTTTCGGTTTACGGAGAAAATGCGGAAACGGCAGCGGAAAAAGTTTCCGACAAGATCACGGAACTTGACGGCTTATGGTCGGCAACAAACGAAAACAGCGAAATTTTCCGCATAGATCACGGTAACGGCGAAGCGTTGGAAATAAGTGCGGAAACGGCTGATATCCTGCAAAAAGCATTGGAGATATCGGAATTTACAGGCGGAGCGCTTGACTGTACGATATATCCTGTTCTGACAGAATGGGGTTTTACAACGGGGGAATATCATGTTCCCGATGATGAAAAGATAAAAGAATTGCTTTTGCGGACGGGATATGAGAAAATTTCCCTGAACGGAAATATCCTTACCGTTCCCGAGGGTATGCAGATAGATCTTGGAGCAGTGGGAAAAGGTCAGGCAAGTGAGATCGCCGCAAAGATACTTCGTGAGAACGGGATCGAACACGCTCTTATCGATCTTGGCGGAAATATCCGCACTGTCGGCAATAAACCCGACGGTTCGGATTGGCGGCTCGGATTAAGAAGTCCGTTCGATGAAGACAACATCGGTGTTATAGAGATCTCCGAGGGAGCAGCAGTAACTTCCGGAGGATATGAGCGTTATTTTGTCGGAGACGACGGTAAAAAATATTCGCATATCATTGATCCCGACAGCGGGAGACCTGCCGAAAGCGGACTTGTTTCCGTCACGGTGATAGGAAATGATGCCGCGCTTTGCGATGGTCTTGCAACGGCAATGTTTGTTCTCGGTGCGGAAAAGTCGGAAGCTTTGTGGCGGCAGCGCAGCGATATTGATATGATACTTGTTACCGATGATAAAAAGATCATTGTTACCGAAGGCTTGCGTGAAAAATTTGCTCTTGACCCGAAATATTCATATATGGATATGGAAATTATCCGCCGCACAGATTGAACTAAAAATCGACCGATGGTGACAGACACCATCGGTCATATCTTTACAGCTTGTCGATAAAGTATAATATATTTTGTTGTCAAACAACAGATATTTTTAGAAAAACAAATTGCTCTGTATTGCAAAACAGCTCACCGGGCTGTTTTGCAAGGTTTAAATTATAATAGCCTTTAATACCAAGGGGAACGCTCTCTCTTGCAGAGCGTTCCCCTCTTGC
>CANQPX010000029.1 GCA_947625915.1 uncultured Clostridia bacterium | reverse complement strand
CCTCTGCAAAGGGGTGAATTGCCGCTGAAAGCGGCAAGAGGGGAACGCTCTGCAAGAGAGAGCGTTCCCCTTGGCATCAACGGTTATTATAATTTATGCCTTGCAAAACAGCCCGGTGAGCTGTTTTGCAATACAGAACAATTTTGACAATAAACTATATTATGCTTTATCAACAAGTTCAAACCAATTTTGCTCACAGCGCAAAATTGGTTTTTCCCTGTTTTTGCCTTGAATACCTGTTGCAGGAACAAGCATATAATATCCGTATAAGATGTGGATCTTTCCCGCAGAATATATCGGAAACAGGTGAGACCGTGGATAAAAAAACCGTAAAGACCGTGATAATTACAGCTTTCCTCGCTGCTGCCGCAGTTGCAGCGGCTGTAAAGCCGGAAGTTTTTATGGGGATAATTTCCCGTACGGCAGACCTGCTTACGCCTGTTTTCATAGGAATGGCGATCGCGTTTGTGATGAATATGCCGTTCTGCTCCATAAAAAAATTTTTCAAAAAACGCTTTAAACGCATTGGCGAACGCACCGCAAACATTATTTCTGTGGGAACGGCATATATCCTTTTATTGGCAATACTTACCGGCATCGTCTGGATAATTATCCCGCAGCTCGGGGCAAGCGTGAGACTGTTTCTGGATAATGCGGACAGATATTACAGCAATTTTCTGAAATATTGCGAGATATTGGAACGGCGTGACAGCTTCGGCTTTTTTGCCGCGCTGAAAAACGCTGTGGAAGGTCTCAGCGAAAAGATCCCCGCCATGCTCGAAGCAACATATTCCAAAACTACCGATGTGATCGGCGGCGCAGCCGATCTGCTCATAGGGTTTGTGCTTTCGATATACATTTTACTAAGCAAGGACAGCATAAAATGTGCCGTTTCCGCAGCGGCAAAATGCTTTGCGGGGGAACGGTACGAAAAAATCCGCAAAGGCTACAGGCTCGTATTTTCTACATTCAGCAGGTTCGTTGTGGGACAGATAACGGAAGCGGTGGTTCTGGGGGTCTTATGTTTTGCGGGAATGAAGCTGTTCGGTTTCGAGTATGCGCTGCTTATCAGTACGATAATAGGCGTTACCGCGCTTATACCGCTTGTGGGAGCGATAATAGGAACAGTTCCGTCTGCGCTGCTGCTGTTTCTGATAAGACCGATAGACGCGGTGTGGTTCATAGTGTTTATAATAGTTTTGCAGCAGCTTGAAAACAACCTTATTTATCCCCGCGTTGTGGGAAAAAGCTTAGGCATACCGCCGCTTCTGGTGTTTCTTGCGATACTTCTTGGCGCGGGACTCGGGGGAGCGGTAGGGATACTTTTAGGAGTGCCGCTCATGTCGGTGGTATATGTACTTCTGAGGGAAAAGATCTGCGGCACATCTGCCGGAGCCATAAACAGCGAGACCGCTGCCCGTTAAGGCGGCGGTCTTATTATTTATTAGTTTTGAACAAGTCCTAATGCCTTGTCAAGTTCGTCCCAGCTTGAACTGTTGTAGTCAACACCTTTATATGTCACCGTAAGTTGGTCACAGCCCGCAAATACATCGGAGGTGTTGTAAAAGTCCTCAATATCACCTTTTGACGTACCTTTGAAACTTGCATCATCACCAAGTTTAAGCGATGTAAGAGCCGAACAGTTCTCAAAAGCGTTTTCGTGGAACTGGATTATGTTTTCGGAATTATTTACTTCCGTAAGACCGCTGCAGCCGCTGAATGCGCTGTTTGATAACGTGATATCTGCGGTAGAAGGAAGTGTTACGGATCTCAATTTTGTGCATCCTAAAAATGTGATCTGCTCAATATACAAGGGAACATCCGGAAATTCAATATTTTCAAGTTCGGTGCAGCCATTAAACATAGCAGTTCCTGTACGGAACTCTCCGTCACCGTTTGCGGTGAATGTTACATTTTTAAGAGAGGTACAGCCTTTAAAAATACTTTCACCGAAATCAACATTTACCACGGGAAGCGTTATATCGACGATAGCGGTATTGTAGAACGCGTTGTCTCCTATGCTTTCAAGTCCGTCGGGTATGACCATTTCGGTCAGAGAAGTACAATCCGCAAAGGCTTCATTGCCTATGCTTTCAAGTCCTGCGGGCATAACTGTTTCAGTCAGAGAAATACAACCTTTAAAGGCTTCATTGCCTATTGTTTTAAGAGCAGGAGGCAGGATAACGCTTTTAAGAGCTTCACAGCCGGAAAATGTGCTTTCGGATAAATTTTCAAGATCTTCCGATAATGTCACACTTTCAAGAGCCGTACAGCCGCTGAAAATGTTGGTGCCGATCTCGGTAACGCTGTCGGGCATAGTAAAACTTTTAAGCGATGTGCAGTTCTTGAAGGCGGCAAATCCGATACTTTCAACGCTTTCGGGAAGAGTGATGCTCTCCAGAGAATAGCAGCCCCTGAACGCAAATTCATCAATTATCTTAACGCCTTCGGACAGTTCCACGCTTACCAGATCTTTGCCGAGAGCCGTTATCTTTACAACGGGACTTCCGTCTATTTCCGCGGGAACTATTATTCTTTCGGCATCTCCGGTGTATTTGCTGATAACTATACCGCCGAGAGAGGAGTCAAGCGAATATTCAAAATCGCTTGCGGCTGCTTCTGCGGCTTCCTGAACGGGAGCCTCGGTCTCTTCTTCAGCCGAAGCGGCAGTATCACTGCTTTCGCTTTCGTTTTCGGTCTCTGCCGCAAGAGTTGTGCTGTTTTCGCCGGTCTCGTTCGGTGTTTCGTCATTTCCGCCGCAGGATGCAAGTGCTGCCGTCATTGTAAGTGCTGTAATTGCTGCAATAAATTTTTTGATATTCATAGATAAGATATGCTCCTTTTCTGTAAAAAATTTGTCAAAATTTCAACGCTGATTATTGTAGCATACTTTCCGCGCGATATGGTGAACAAACAAAAAAAAAAATTCTTAATTTTTTATGAATTTCAGTTTGCCGAAAAAGTTTTTAATAATTTTGCGCGCAGCGCAAAATTGAAAAGCTGGTCCAGCGCAGCCGCGCTGGCGGATTCCAAAGGCAGAGCCTTTGGTCGTCGTCCGCAGACGACGAAATCCCCTTTACGAAGGCGCCTCTGCAAAGGGGTGAATTGCAACCGAAGGTTGCAAGAGGGGAACGCTCTGCAAGAGAGAGCGTTCCCCTTGGCATTAACGGTTGTTGCCATTTAAGCCTTGCAAAACAGCCCGGTGAGCTGTTTTGCAATACAGAACATTTTGTTTTTCTAAAAAATAATTCTTTCTAATACTTTTTATACAAACCGAGACCGCTGCCCGTTAAGGCGGCGGTCTTTGTTATTTTATTATCATTATTGAACATATCTTGATGCAAATTTCATCATATCATCACAAAAAATATCAAAAACTGTATACACTTTTTCGGAAAAGTGTGGTATAATTGCTTATATATAATTTTTTGAAAGGATATTTTACCCAAATGAGCTTTGTTGAATTTAAAAATGTCTTTAAACGCTACAAAATGGGGGAAGTCACTATTGCCGCATCGGACGGTGTAAGCTTCGAGATAGAAAAAGGAGAGTTTGCCGTTATCGTCGGCGCTTCCGGCGCGGGAAAGACCACCGTTCTGAATATGCTGGGCGGTATGGATACCTGCGATGAAGGGGAAATATTCGTGGACGGCAAAAATATTGCCGCCTATTCCAAAAAGGAAATGACCAGATACCGCCGTCAGGATATCGGCTTCGTTTTCCAGTTCTATAACCTTGTCCAGAACCTTACCGCAAAGGAAAATGTGGAACTTGCAACGGAAATATGCTCCGATGCGGAGGACGCCGAGGAGATCCTCCGTCAGGTAGGGCTCGGAGAAAGGATAAATAACTTTCCCGCGCAGCTTTCGGGCGGCGAACAGCAGAGAGTTTCTATCGCAAGAGCATTGGCGAAATCGCCTAAACTGCTTCTTTGTGATGAACCTACAGGCGCCCTCGATTATAACACGGGTAAGACCATTCTTAAACTTTTACAGGACACCTGCCGCGAAAAGGGCATGACTGTTGTCGTTATTACCCATAATCAGGCGATCACTCCCATGGCGGATCGGGTCATTAAAATAAAAAACAGCAAAGTTTCCCGCGTTACTCTTAACGAAGAACCCGTTTCGGTGGACACCATCGAGTGGTGATGAGGTGGAACGATGAAAAAAAGATTGTTTCTTAACACCGTTCGCAGCGTAAGAGGTACAAAAAGCAGATTTTTTGCAATACTTGCGATCATTGCCATCGGCAGCGGATTTTTTGCAGGAGTAAAATCCGCGGGTCCCGATATGAAAAAAAGTTCCGCACGGTATCTTGATGAACAAGGCTTGGCGGATATACACCTGTTATCCGAACTCGGATTTGACGATGAGGACGTTTTCGCTGTGGAAAATGCCGCCCATTCCGATGAGATCTATGCGGGATATTCTGCGGAACTTGTCGCGGACGGCGGGGATCTTGACGGAAAAATACTGAAAGTTTACTCCTATGACCCGAACAGCGGCATAAACAAGCCTTACCTTGTGGAAGGTCGGCTCCCCGAAGCACCGAACGAAATAATCGCGGACGAACGCTTCTTCAACTCTTCAACTCCGAGCGTGGGGGATAAAATTATCCTGAAAACAGGCGATGACAGGGAAATTTCCGATTACCTTTCAAATACCGAATTTACAATTGTCGGAAAAGCAAAGTCCCCCGTTTACATAGCTTACGAGCGCGGGAACGCTTCTATCGGCAACGGAGTTATAAACGGCTGGCTGCTTATCCCGGAGGAAAATTTTTCATATGACATATACACGGATATTTACATAAGCCTTGCGGAGGCGGAAGGCGTTGATCCGTATACCGATAAATATGACGAAATTGTAGACAAAAATATAAAAGTTCTTGAAAATCTTGCGGAAACACAGATCGAACACCGCAGAAAGATCGTTCTTGACGAAGCATATGAGGAAATAAACGATGCAAAAGCCGAACTTGCCGATGCGGAAAAAGAATTTGCGGACGGCGAACAGGAAATTGCAGACGGTGAAAAGGAAATCGCCGACCATGAAAAGGAAATTGCAGACGGCGAAGCGGAAATCGCGGAAAATGAAGAAAAACTTGCCGATGCCGAAAGGGAGATCGCCGACGGCAGACAGGAACTTGCCGACGGCGAAGCGGACTATAATGACGGTCTTGAAGCCGTTTCCGCTCTGGACGGTCTTGCATCATACCTTAACGGCATAGTTTCATCTTACCGAAGCAGTTCGGCGCAGAATGAAAATGCGGTGAACGCAGCCGTTTCCACATTGGAAACAGGCGGGCTGTTCACGGTAGACGATAATCTCAGACAGCTGCTCACGGCATATATGATGACCCCGCCCGGATATGACGACGCCGCAAAAACAGCGGCAGGACAGGGCATTTCCCAATATGCGGCGGGCATTTCCGCTCAGGCACGGGAACTGGAGAGTACACTTGCAGAGTCGCGGGTTCAGCTCGACAATGCAAGGACAGAACTTGATAACGCCGAAGCGGAACTTATAAACGGCAGACAGGAAATTGAAAACGCAAAACAGGAAATTGCCGACGGAAAAGCCGAACTGGAAGATGCAAAAGCAGAACTTGCCGACGGAAAAGCCGAACTTGAAGATGCAAGAAAAGAACTTGAGGACGGCAGACAGGAGATAGCCGATGCCGAGCAGGAAGCGCATGATGCGGTGGATGATACGGAATGGTACGTTTTTGACCGTGAATACAATCCGTATTATTCCCATTACGCGGAGGATTGTGAGAGAGTTGACGCGATAGCGGCGGTTTTCCCCATATTCTTTATACTTGTTGCGGCACTGGTCTGCTGGACGACTATGACCCGCATGGTGGAAGAACAGCGTACCGAGATAGGTACTCTGAAAGCACTTGGTTACAGCAGATTTACAATAATTTCCCAGTACATACTTTATGCGATGGCTGCAAGTGTTCCCGGCGGGTTTATAGGCTTGCTGATAGGCTTCAATACTTTGCCGAGGATAATTTTCGTGTGCTATCAGAGTATGTACAGCCAACCTTATCTTATATCGGAATTCAGGTGGGATTATGCCATAGGCTGTATCGTGGCAGCCTGCCTTTGCACGGGGCTTTCGGCACTTTATGCAAGCAGACAGGAACTTGTTTCCTGCCCCGCACAGCTTATGCGCCCGAAACCTCCCAAAGACGGCAAACGCATACTCCTTGAACGCATAGGTTTTATCTGGAAACGCCTTAAATTTACAACAAAAGTAACGTACCGCAACCTTTTCAGATATAAGGCTCGTCTGCTTATGACGGTCATAGGCATAGCGGGCTGCACGGCGCTGCTGCTGACGGGATTTGGTCTGCGGGAATCGATAACGGCAATAGTTGACCGTCAGTACGGGGATATTTTCAAATATGATGCCCTTGCAGCAGTTGACGACAGCGACGGCGCGGCGGACTACGAAACGATCAGCGCGGATCTTGATGCATCGGGCATTGTGAGCGGCAGCAAGCTCGTTATGCAGATAACGGAGGATATCCGCAACGCGGACGGCGAAAGTTATGAAACTTACCTGTTAGTTCCCGATACGAACGATAACTTCGGGGATTTCATCGACCTTCACACAAGAGAAGGAAAAACTCCCGTTCCGCTTGGGAACGGCGTAGTTATAGGCGAAAAACTTTCAAGGCTGCTGGGAGTTTCGGTCAATGACAAAGTTTATTTCGGCGAGAGCAAAGTTCCCGTCACTGTAGATGCGATATGCGAAAATTATACTTTTAATTATGCATATATGACGAAAGAAGTTTATAATAAACTTGGAACGGACGAATTTTCGGGCAACGTTTTCCTGTTAAATATGACAGACGCGGAACGTTCCGATGAACTTTCGGAAAAACTTTTGCAGAATGATGATATACTTGCGGTGACGTATTCCGAGGACGGCGGAGCAAAGTTCAGGGATCTGGTTGACAGTCTTTCGCTCATTGTGGTAGCAATAATCGTTTCCGCGGGAGCATTGGCATTCGTGGTGCTGTTCAATCTGTCCAACATAAATGTCAACGAGCGTATAAGGGAACTTGCCACGATAAAAGTTCTGGGATTTTATGACGGCGAAGTGGCAGCTTACATTTACAGGGAAAATATGGTCTCGACGCTCATGGGTACGGCAGCGGGACTTGTTCTGGGAATTTTTCTGGAAAAATTCGTTGTTAAAACGGCGGAAGTGGACGCGGTGATGTTTGCGCCGGGAATACCTTTCTATTGCTTTTTGGCAGCGGCTGCGCTGACATTGGCATTTGCGCTGCTGGTAAACATTACGCTGTATTTCAGATTGAAGAATATAGATATGGCGGCATCATTGAAAGCGATAGAATAAATTCCCGTACGGAGGGGGTAGGAATGATGAAGATCGAAATAGTCCATGAAAAACTTATAAGTGTTATAATAATAGTTATTTCGGTTTTGCTTATGGGCGGAATAGTGTATTTCACCGCGTTCAGACCCGATCCCTATGCAGACAGCGAAGAGATGGGAGAAATGCCCGATCTTGTCGGCTATAACTTTGAAGAAGCAAAAACATTTTACGCGGATAAATTCGAGATAAGAGAGAGCGGAAAGGAAAATTCCGATACATTTGCCGAAGGAGCGATAATCGCTCAGGATATCGCTGCGGGAACGGAATATATCATCGGAAGTTCCGTTGTGGGAGTTACGGTGAGTCTCGGAGCAAAAGAAGGGGAAACAACTGTTACGGCTGCCGCGGAAACTGCTGCGGAAACGACTTCCGCCGTTACCGAAAAAATACTTAAAGACAAAGGCGAGCCTATAGACGATCCTTATGCGGGATTTGAGGACTATATCCCGGTAAATGAAGTGGATCTGGTCACGATAGGATTTTCAATAGACGCTTTTGGCAGCGGTACAGATTCGGATATTTACAATGAACTTTACAATATCCTGCGCTCTAAAGGGGTAGACGCGAGCTACCTTTACTATGACCCGCAAAGCGGCGTCAGCATGGAGTATAACGCAGATGAAAGATTTTCTGCAGGCAGCATAATAAAAGCTGTTTACGCAAGGAGCATACTCGACGGAACTGTAGATCTCGATGCAAAATACCCAATGACGGAAGATATGCTCAACAGCCCTTATGAACTTATAAACGGTCAGCCTGTGGGAACGGAATTTACCGTGCGGGAACTTATCGAAGCTGCTGTAATGCAAAGCGATAATACCGCTTATAAAATGCTTTATAATTACATCGGATATGATAAGTTCAACGCTTATGCCGCAAGTCTCGGACTGCCCCAGAGAATGACGGACGAAAATTATTGGTTCAGGCTGACGGCAAGGGAAACAGCGATATATTTCAAGGATATATACAATTTTATTTCTCAGCATAAGAACGGCGAACTTATGGAACAGTGCATGACAAACGCTCAGTACAGGGAAATGTTTGCGTCTGCGCTGCCGGATAAAACGGTCGCGGAAAAATACGGTTATCTTCCGCAGGAAGATTACTATACTCTCGGAGACAGCGCAATAATTTCCGGCGAGGACGATTATATTCTCGTCATGTATTGGCGCAATACGGGAGAGAACGTTGATACAGAAGCTTTCGGAGAAGTCGCCGCGCTTACGGATAAACTGCACGAATTTCTGAAAGGAAATGCGGCGGAATGATCAGAACAGGCAGGAAGGATACTTATGAAAAATATCAAGCTTTATGAACACAGGGTAAGTTATTACGAAACGGATCAGATGGGGATAGTCCATCACTCGAATTATATACGCTGGTTCGAGGACGCAAGAGTGGATTTTCTCGAGCAGGTGGGATTTTCATATGATAAAATGGAGAATATGGGTATAATGATAGTAGTCCTCGGCGCGTCATGCGAATATAAGTCTCCCGCAAAGTTCGGGGACAGAGTGTTGGTGATACCGAGGATCTCAGAGTATAACGGTTTCAAAATGACGGTAACTTATGAAGTGATAAACAAAGAAAACGGTTCTCTCCTCGCAAAAGGGGAAACGAAGCACTGCTTTACGGATATTGAACTTAAACCCGTCAGGGTGAAAAAAGAGCACCCGGATATTTATAAAGTTTTTGCGGATTTTATAGATGTGGATCTGCGGGAATTATCAGAATAAATTATTTAAGGAGAGTTTTCAATGAAAAAATATCCGGCGGACGAAAAAAATATACGCCCCTTGGGAAGAACGCTTTTTCTGGACGATATGCGTTATATGGACTGGTGCTGTTCGGGAGCGGAATTCATGTTCACGGGAACGGAAATTTCCGTGGAAATATGGACGGACTGGATTCTTGACGAGCCGTGGAAAACTATTTTTCAGGCATATATGGCTGTTTATATAAATGATGAGGAGCTGCCGCGCAAAAAGTTTGCATTAGATGCGGGTACGAACAGTTATACGATTTATAAAAGCGAAAAAGCCGAAACGGTAAAGATACGCCTTATAAAACTTTCGGAAGGCTCCTTCAGCAAGGCGGCTTTGAAGAGTATTTCCGCAGATGGGGAGATCTCTCCCACCAAGCCTGCCGAAAGACGGATAGAATTCATAGGCGACAGCATTACCTGCGGCTTCGGCATAGAAGGTTCCTGCGCAGAGGAAGGTTTCCGAACGGAAACGGAAAATTCGGCTGTGAATTACGCTTCACTGACGGCAAAACGTTTCGGAGCGGATCATTCGCTTATTTCATGGAGCACGATAGGGTTATATTCAAGCTGGAGCGATGACGGAAATATCAACAACGGCTGGATAATGCCCATGCTTTACGACTATACCGACCTCGGACTTGAAGGGATAATTGGCGCAAAAGAGCATTTCCTCTGGGATTTCGGGAAATATCCTTCCGATGTGATAGTAATAAATCTTGGAACAAATGATGTAAGCTATACAAAGGATATCCCCGAGAGACTGAAAGGCTTTGAAAGGGCATATGCGGAC
Organism: uncultured Clostridia bacterium; assembly: GCA_947625915.1. Taxonomy (GTDB): domain Bacteria; phylum Bacillota; class Clostridia; order Oscillospirales; family Ruminococcaceae; genus RGIG8773. The sequence goes on along the minus strand of CANQPX010000029.1, from coordinate 17,809 downwards.
TTTTTAAGGCATATCCGCGAAAAGAACCGTTCGGCGCATATAATATGCACACTGGGAATGATGGGGGACGAGCTTTTCCCGCAGATAGAAAATGCGGTAAGATCGTTGAATGATGAAAAAATTTCCGCGTTAAGATTTGACGTTCAGAAAGAAGAGGACGGCATCGGTGCGGAAAAACACCCGAACACCGTTACTCACAAAAAAGCCGCGGAAAAACTTTCGGAAAAAATTTCCGAGGTCACGGGCTGGAAAACAGTTTGAAAATAATATGCTGAAATAATTAAATAAATTACATACTCCTTTTAAATATCTTTCGTTGGCATTTCACGCATTTTACACATTTGGGCTTTAAAATATAAAATGTAAACAAAAAACAATATATCCGAGCAATTCGGACATTCATAAAAGGTGGTATTTATATGTACGAAAATAATAACAATTATACTTACACAGCAAACTACAGTCCCGAAGAACCCGAACCCCCGAAAAAAGGCGGAAAGAAAGCTGCAAAAGCAGCCGCACTTGTCCTTTCGATGGCACTGGTCGGCGGAGCGTCGGGCTTCGGCGGAGCGTATATCGCAAATTCAGCTAAAAACGCAGATATTGAACAGACTGAGACGGAAACTTCCGTTACCGAGAGCACTTCCGATACCGAAGAGCATATCGAGACCGTTACCGCGCTCCCGACAAACTCAAACGAAGATGAAGATACTTCTCTCGGAAATCTCCTTAACATCGACTCCAAGGACAGCAGCGAACTGAAAGACAGCGAAATAATCAAAAAAGCCATACCTTCCGTTGTAGCTATAAGTTCAACATTCACCGAAGCGGGACAGCAGGGCTCGGCAACAGGAATAGTTCTTTCTTCGGACGGATATATAATCACCAACTGTCACGTTATCCAGACCACATATGATGAACTTGTTTCAAGCGGCGGATTTGATGATTTTTATGATAATCCTTTCAGCTTTTTCAACGGCGGATATAACGTTGAGTCAAAGACCATAAAAGCGGATAAGGTAGTTGTAACAATGTCCGATAATTCCGAGCATGATGCGGAAATAATAGGATATGATGAAAATACCGACCTTGCGCTGCTGAAAATAGATGTTGAAGGACTTATACCGGCAGTTATAGGCAACAGTGATGAACTTGTCATGGGCGACAGAGCCATAACACTGGGCTATCCTCTCGGCTTGGGACTTTCGGCATCGGGAGGAATGATCTCGGGACTTGAAAAAGAGATCACCACAGAGCTTTCAAGCGGCGGAACGGCTGCTATGACCCTTATCCAGACCGACGCGGCAATAAATAACGGAAACTCCGGCGGACCGCTTCTTAACAGCAAGGGCGAAGTAGTCGGCATAACATCTTCAAAGATCGGCGGCGCAAATGTTGACAGCATAGGATTTGCGATCCCGATAACAGATGCGATGCCTATCCTTGACGACCTTATGAGCAAGGGATATGTTTCAACTCCTAAGATCGGTATTACCGGAGCGGATATTACTCCCGCATTAATGCGTTATTACAATCTTCCCGTTGATACGGGCATAATGGTAGTTTCAGTTGAAGCAGGTTCATGTGCGGCTACGGCAGGAATAGCCGAAGGTGATGTAATAGTTGCAGCGGACGGCAAGGACATCGACAGCATGGACGCGCTTGTTGCCGCAAAGAACCGTCATAAACCCGGCGAAACAATGACAGTTACTATCGCAAGAAAAGACGGCAATATCGACGTTGACATAGTTCTTGACGAAACACTGCCGGAAAATGACGAATAAAATATTTTGCCTGCTACTCTTTTAAATACTTCCTTTCTTTGTAAAAGCCGTAACGCCTCCGGAGATGATCCGGGGGCGTTATGGTTTTATGTGGAAACAGCTTCGAGGTAAAATTTGTCGCATTATGTATAAAATTTCCCCGAAAAAAACTAAAATTTTTTGAAAAAAAGTATTGACAATCACTTGAAAAGGTGGTATAATAATAAAGTGCTCTTAAATCAGAAGTAAGAGTTTATATCGCGGAGTGGAGCAGCTCGGTAGCTCGTCGGGCTCATAACCCGAAGGTCGTTGGTTCAAATCCAGCCTCCGCAACCAGATAACAAAACCGCCCGATACCGTTCAAACGGCTGTATCAGGCGGTTTTCTTTATGTATAAGCTGCCGTTCCGACTGCAAATATGCGGTCGGAAATACGGAAAAATACAAAAGGCATATTGCGTTCCGGAAATGCAGTATGCCTTTATTTCTGTTAATATTTAATTTCTTATAGGACGAAACGGGGATCTTAAAACAATATGTCAATTACGACAAAATGCGGCACGATAATGCACAAAAAATTGTTGCAAATGCTATTATAAAAATTTTGTGAAAACCCTTTTATTTTTCATAAATATATGCTAAAATAAGTGGTAATCGTTTACAGCTTTTCCTATTTGTAAAGGGGGTATATCTTTGTTCCAGATAAAATGGATCTGGGAAAACCTCAAAGGTTATCGGGGAAGATACATACTTGCTCTGTGCCTTACGGTGATCTCGCAGATGCTCTATATTTCCAGCCCGATCTTCAGCCGGCAGATCGTCGATACTTTCATCTACAGCGACAATGCTGCCGAAAATCTGCAAAATAACAGCCGTTTGCTGATAATGCTTTGCTGCGGCATGGTCCTGTTTACCCTGACAAGAACGATAATTCAGTTCAGCACGAATATGCTCTATGAAGTCTGCTCACAGGGTATGCTCTCAAAGATCAGGAATTTCCTTTTCGCCAACGTTCAGCGGCAGGATATGACATTCTATGACAAGAACCGCACGGGCGATATCATGACGCGCCTTTCCGGCGATATAGATATGGTGCGCCACAGTGTTGCATGGATAATCAAGACCCTTCTGGAAAGCCTTGTGCTTTTTACAACAACAACTATATACTTCTTTTACCTTGATCCGCTTATGGCACTCTGCCTGCTGGCACTTACTCCGCTCATCTTTATCATAAGCGGCATTTTCCGTAAGGAAGTGGGTCCAAAATATGTTACTCTCCGTGAAAAACTTTCCGACCTTAACACACGCGCTCAGGAAAATATCGCGGGGAACCGTGTTGTACGCGCATTTGCCCGCGAAGATCACGAAATAGAACTTTTTCAGGAGAAAAACTCCGACTACGCAAGCGCAAATAAAAATTCCGCTATGACTTGGCTGAAATATTTCCCCTTCATAGAAACTACAGCACAGGGTCTGACGGTAGTCCACCTTATCGCAGGAGGACTTTTCGTAATTTCGGGACGGCTCACCATGGGCGAATTTGTCGCTTTCAGCGGTCTTATCTGGACGCTTTCCAACCCTATGAGAAATGTGGGTACACTTGTCAACGATCTGCAAAGATTTATGGCTTCCGCTTCAAAGATAATCGAAGTTTACTATTCACGTCCTTTCATCGTTGACCGTGCGGATCATAAGGATATGCCCGAACATTTTGACGGCAGCGTGGAATTCAAAAACGTCACTTTCGGCTACGGAGAAAATGTTGTCCTTGATGATGTGAGCTTTGATATAAAAGCGGGGGAGACCGTTGCAATAATGGGCGAGACAGGCTCCGGAAAAACTTCCCTTGTGAACCTTATCCCGAGACTTTACGATCCGCAGAAAGGCGAAGTCCTCATTGACGGCGTAAATGTCCGCTTCATTGAACTTGAAAAACTCCGCAAAAATATCGGAATGGCTATGCAGGACGTGCTGCTGTGGTCGGATACCATCGAGGGAAATATTTCTTTCGGGAACAGCGATATGCCCGATGAAGATGTTTACCGCTTTGCAAAAGCTGCCGATGCGGACGGATTTATCCACGATCTTAACGAGGGTTACGATACTATCGTAGGTGAAAGGGGAGTGGGACTTTCAGGCGGACAAAAGCAGAGACTTTCACTTGCGAGAGCATTGGCGATACGTCCTTCGATACTGATACTGGATGATACGACTTCCGCAGTTGACCTTGAAACGGAAAAACATATTCAGGAAAATCTTGCAAGCCTTGATTTCAAGTGCACAAAAATAATCATTGCTCAGAGAACTTCCTCCGCAAAAGACGCCGATAAGATAATCATTCTCAAAGACGGAAAAATTACCGAAATGGGAACACATGACGAACTTATACAAAACAAGAACGGTTACTACCGCGAGATATACGATCTCCAGCAGGGAAACATTGAATAAGGGGGCAATATTATGGCAAGAAATAAATATGATGTTGACGAACAGCTTGAATCCCCCTTTGATGTGCGGCACCTTAAACGCGCAATGGTCTATGTTTCCCGCTATAAATGGAAAATGATACTTTCCCTGTCCCTGAGTGCGGCAGCGGTAATTATCGGACTTTTCGGACCTGTTATCACTCAGCACGCAATAGACGTTTCGATACCAAGCGGCGACAAAAAGCAAGTCCTGCTTATGGGCGGACTGCTGCTGCTTACAATTATTGTAAATGTAATATTCGCTACCATACGTTCAAGAATAATGACCAAAGTCGGTCAGGATATCATTTTTGACATAAGAACGGATCTTTTTGAGCATTTGCAGCGGCTTTCCTTTGAATATTACGACAGCCGTCCCCACGGAAAAATTTTAGTCCGCATAATAAACTATGTCAACAGCGTTTCCGATACGCTTTCAAACGGTATCATAACGTTTATCCTTGAACTTTTCAATCTGGTTTTCATAACCGTGTTCATGTTCGCAATGCACTGGAAAATGGCGCTTGTGATACTTGCGGGCGTGCCTGTGCTGATGGGATTTATATTGTTCATAAAAAACAAGCAGCGTAGGGCATGGCAGGCAGTTTCAAATAAAAGTTCCAACCTCAATGCATATCTTCATGAAGGAATTGTCGGTGTAAAAGTTACTCAGCTTTTCCGCCGCGAGGAGGAAAACGACGCTATCTTTGCACGCCTTTCGGAAGCTTACCGCAAGGACTGGATGAAAGCCGTTACATACAACAACTTACTCTGGCCTACTGTAGATACCATTTCCGCAACTATCTCCGCAGCGATCTATATGGTGGGACTTCTTGTTCTGGGGCCAAGTTCCATATCGCTTGGAACTATCGTGGGAATGTCGGGATATGCTTCACGTTTCTGGCAGCCTATACTTAACCTTGCGAACCTGTTCAATAACTTTATAAATGCAGTTTCCTATCTTGAAAGGATCTTCGAGACGCTGGACGAACCCGTCCGCGTAAGCGACAAGGAAAACGCCGAAGAACTTCCGCCCATTGAAGGAAATGTCCGCTTTGACAACGTTACATTTGCATATGATGAAAGCAAGACCGTACTTAAAGATCTTTCATTCAGCGTAAAAAAAGGACAAAGCGTTGCGCTTGTCGGACCTACGGGCGCGGGAAAAACTACGATCGTAAATCTGATTTCCCGATTTTACGATGTAAACAGCGGGGCGGTGCTTGTTGACGAGCATAATGTTTCCGATGTAACATTGAAGTCGCTGCGTTCGCAAATGGGAATAATGCTTCAGGACAGTGTAGTTTTCAGCGGAACTATCGCGGACAATATCCGCTACGGAAAACTTGACGCCACAATGGACGAGATAGTCGCCGCCTGCAAAACTGTTCGTGCTGACGAATTTATAAGGGAATTCCCCAAAGGTTACGATACGGAAATAACCGAAGGCGGTTCGACCCTTTCACAAGGACAGAAACAGCTTATCGCTTTTGCGAGAACTCTTATAAGCGATCCTAAGATACTTGTTCTGGACGAAGCAACTTCCTCCATAGATGCAAAGACGGAAAAACTTTTGCAGGAAGGTCTGGAACGGCTTCTTGAAGGCAGAACATCATTTATCATCGCGCACAGGCTTTCCACGATACAGAATTGTGATAAGATAATGTATGTTTCCAACCTCGGCATAACCGAAAGCGGAACGCATGAAGAACTTCTTGCCAAGAAAGGTGATTACTGGAAACTTTACAATGCGCGGCAGGAGACTGACGAACCTGCGGCGGTATAATGCAAAAGACCGTGTGAAATTAATTTCCACACGGTCTGTTTTTTTACTGTTAAAAAGCAGCTTACGCCTTCTTTGCACCTTCCCAGTCTTTGAGGAAACGTGCAATACCCGCGTCAGTCAGCGGATGATTTATCATCTGACGAAGTACGTTCATTGGAACTGTTGCAATGTCACAGCCGAGACGCGCTGCCGCTGTTACATGGATAGGATTTCTTATAGAAGCGGCTATTATCTCTGTGCCTATGCCCTGTGCATTGAAAATGTCAACTATTTCGGAAATGAGTGCCATGCCTTCCATTCCGATATCATCGAGCCTGCCGAGGAAAGGCGAAACATAAGTTGCGCCCGCATTTGCCGCAAGCAGTGCCTGAGCAGCGGAGAATATCAGCGTAACATTTGTCTTTATGCCCATAGCGGTAAGCTTTTTGCAGGCTTTGAGACCTTCTGCACACATGGGGAGTTTGATAACGATATTATCATGTATTTTTGCAAGGGGGATAGCTTCTTCCACCATTTTGTCCGCTTCGAGGGAAATGACTTCCGCAGAGATAGGACCGTCAACAATGCTTGTTATCTCTTTTACGACTTCCTCAAAAACTCGTCCTTCTTTTGCAATAAGCGAAGGGTTTGTGGTAACGCCGCAGATAACGCCCCAGTCATTGGCTTCTCTGATGTCATTTACGTTAGCGGTATCAATAAAAAGTTTCATTGGTATCAATCCTTTCGATAAATTAATTTAGAATAATTTTACCATATTTTTTTTGAAATTGCAATAGTTTTTTGAAATTTCTCACAAAAATATCCGCGGGATAAAATTATCCCGCGGATCAAAAAAGGAGTTTATAACGTAAAATTCGATCATGACAATTTAAGAATGTTTATATAAACATTTTTGTACGAAGAATCGTTGTTATTTCCTACCCAGAATATTCCCGCATCGGTGCTGATAGGCATAATGTACGGATCAAGATGTGCTTTTTCCGAGAAGCGCGTCATTTTAGTAATGACTTTTCCGTTCTGATCGAGGATCATGTAGTATGTTCCGAGGAAAGCGTTTTTAGAGTTTTTCAGTTCAAAAAGAACTACTATCTTTCCGTCTTTTGTCGAAACTACCTGAGGATTTGAAACAGTTTCGTCTTTAAGATCTGTGAGCCATACTACTCCATAGTCCGTAACGCTTTCATTGCCGTTATTTCCTCCTGTTCCGGAGCGTGTTCCGGAAGTCGTGTAAGCGGAAGACTTTGTAAGATCCTTGAAAGGATCGAATATCTGTATGAAAAGCTGTTCTTTTTCTTTCTGAGCGTTTGAGTTCAGAGATTTAGCAGAAGTTCCCACAAAAGCGACTTTATTGTCGTTTATTGCCGCCAGACCGCCCATATGAGCAAAGTTATTGTTAAGTGAACGCATATCACCATCGTTTAAAGCGTTTTTCCTTACCCAGAAGTGGAAAATATCCGATCCATATGCTGTTTTCTTGTTTCCGTTTATGTCAACTGAGTAAATGGTGAAAGCCCTGTTGTAGCAGTCGCCTTCACTTGCATATACAAAACCGTCTTTAAAAGGTATCACGCGCTGAGCGAATGAGTGGGAATTATAGCATACGCCCATATCTACTTTTTTCATGGTGCTGATATCAATGGAGAATACCGAGTTGCTCTGGTGGGTGTTGTACATTTCGCGGGCATAGTTAACGGTAAGTATATTTCCGTTTATTGCAGCCGAGCAGCAGCCTGCGTCAAAGGGGATCTTTGTATAAAAGGAACTGTCATAATAACTTGCAAGGCTTGAACTTCCGTTGTCGCCGACAGTTGCGATATGTTTTCCGTTTTTATCATATTTTGAGATAAAAACTGTCTCTTTTTTTGTATTGGAAGTTTTATTTTCTTCACCTGTAACAACATAATAATTTCCGTCCTTGTCGCATATTACCGTACCAAAGATAGGGTGTTTCTTGGTCATGACAACATATCCGGTAAGTTTGCCGTTGCTGTCGACTTTTGCGGCAACGACTTGGCTGTCAAGGTCGTATGCGAAACAGAAATTCCCGTTGTTGTCCTTGAACTGAGTTACATTTGAAACGCCTTCCCAGTTTGAATAGGAACCTGCTGCGACGATATCCGTTTTCAGCGTGGATCTTGTCTGCATCGCTGTATCGGCAAAAACCGATATCCCTGCGGAAACCGTCATAGCTGCTGCGAGAGCGAGGGAAACAGAAGCTTTTAAGAATTTTTTCATCAGATCTCCTCCGTTTTTGAATTTTTCCGATATTTCGGAAATATATCAAAATTATAACATAAAAATAATATTTTGTCAAATCTTTTCAGCTTTGCCAACTATTGAGATATTTTTCCTGTACATCTGTCAGTTTATCTATCTCCATGCCCCATGCCTGTATCTTCCGTTCCGCTACCTGACGGTCAATGTACTTAGGAACTTCGATTATTTTTTCCGTAAGTTTTCCTTTGTTTTTTACCAGATGTAACGCTGACAGTGCCTGTATAGCAAAGCTCATATCCATGATCTCTGCGGGATGACCGTCTCCCGCCGCAAGATTTACGAGCCGTCCTTCTGCTATAACGTATATCCAATTGCCGTTTTCAAGGCGATAGCCCTGAATGTTGTTTCTTGCAGTTTTTGTTTCAACGGCTATTTTCTTTAATGTTGCAACGTCAACTTCAACATCAAAATGTCCCGCGTTGCAGCAAATAGCGCCGTCTTTCATAACGCGGAAACTTTCTTCCGTGACGACATCGCGGCAGCCTGTCACGGTAATAAAGAAGTCTCCTATCTTTGCGGCTTCGGTCATTTTCATCACTCTGAAACCGTCCATTACCGCTTCCATAGCCTTTATCGGGTCTATTTCGGTAACTATCACCTTTGCGCCCAAGCCTTTTGCCCGCATAGCAACGCCCTTTCCGCACCAGCCGTAACCTGCGACTACAACGTTCTTTCCGGCAACGATAAGATTTGTTGTGCGGTTTATGCCGTCCCAGACAGATTGTCCCGTGCCGTAACGGTTATCGAAAAGGTGTTTGCAGTCGGCATTGTTGACGAGTACCATGGGGAATTTCAGCTTATTTTCCTTTGCCATAGCTATAAGTCGGATAATTCCCGTAGTTGTTTCTTCACAGCCGCCGATAACGTCCGCGATCTTTTCGGGATATTCGTTATGGATAAGGTTTACAAGATCCCCGCCGTCGTCAATGATGATGTTCGGACCTGCTTCGATAACTCTTGAAGTGTGGCGGTGATATTCTTCCGCAGTGGCATTATACCACGCAAAAACATTCAGTCCGCCGTGAAAGAGCGCAGCTGCAACATCATCTTGTGTGGAAAGCGGATTGCTGCCCGTAATGTACATTTCCGCGCCGCCTGCCGCAAGTACGCGGCAAAGATAAGCGGTCTTTGCTTCAAGATGCACGGAAAGTGCGATCTTTACGCCTTTGAAAGGCTTTTCCGCCGCAAATTCTTCTTCTATGCCGCGCAAAAGGGGCATATTGCTTTTTACCCATTGGATCTTTGTTTCTCCGCTTTCCCAAAGTCCGGGATCTCTTATCTCACTGTTCATTTTCATCTATCCTTTCCTGCCGTGATATCGGCAAATGCCGCTTCAAGAAAACCGCAAAGCTTTTTCGGAGCGGTAATTATCTGTTTTCCTCTCACGCCTGCGCTGACGGAGAATTCCTCCATATTTTCGGCGGAACTGTCGATATAAGTGGGGAATTTCTTTTTCATTCCTATAGGGGAACACCCTCCGCGGATATATCCCGTAACTCCGAGTAGGTTTTTTACATGGAGCATTTCGCATTTCTTGTTTCCCGAAACTTTAGCGGCTTTTTTCAGGTCAAGTTCTTTGTTTACCGGTATACAGCAAACGAAATACCCCGTTTTGTCGCCTTTCAGCACAAGAGTTTTGAACACCGTATCAGGGTCGCGCCCCAGCATTTCCGCAGCGTGAGTGCCGGAAAGATCGCTTTCGTCCACTTCGTATTCCGATGTTTCAAATCCTATTCCTGCCGCTTCGAGCAGCCGCATTGCGTTTGTGCGTTCTGTTCTGTTTTTAGAGCCCATGAGGAGATTCCACCTTCATATCCGATTCCTGTATCGCAACGAGGGTCATTTCATCGCCGCGTTTTGAAACGACATATTCAACGTATTTTTCAGGCTCGGGTTCTTCTTCCGAAGTAAGTGTGAGCCATGCGGGGGTAGGGGAGACATATCCCACCGTAAGCGTATATCTTTCGCCGACTCTTGAAATATCCTCTATATACGGAGAATATGTGAAATATTTAGGATTTGACGGAACGCGGTAGGATTTTATGCTTTCATCGTAATAGAACTGCACGTCCGCACCGAGTATGGATTGATGCTCAAAGCTGAGTCCCACGCCGAAAAGCTTTGTTCCGTGCTGTTCAACATCAAGTTCCGGAACTATTATCATATCGAAATCCGCTTCATACTTTGATTTGTCCTCGTAAAGGATAATATCCCATATCGCGGCTGTTATCATTGTATCGTTGCGGAGTTTTACGGTCTGGTTGAACGGTGCCGGGTCGCATATAACTATGGGATAGACAAATCTTGCGAATTCGGTTTTTTGCTGTGTATTGTCGGCAAAAGCTTTTATTTTGTCTATGGCAAAGTTTACCGTTGAGATCAGACCGATGACTGCAAGGACGGACAGCACTATGCCGAAAAGAAAATAAAGTTTTCTTTTTATCCCTTCCGGGTTAGTTTCCGGCATATCAGGCACTGCCTGTTCATCGGCAAATTCCGCAAGTTCCTCATGGCTCTCGTCCAATGCTTCTCCGAACATACGGCGGATATTTTCAATGGATTCTTCCTTTTCCTGTAATTTTTTCTTTTGTTTTTCCGCAGGTGAAAGCGCGGCGGGCTTTTGAGCAGGTTTCGGCGCAGGTTTGGGCTTGCGGTCTATTCTTCTGACCTTGCCTATCTCGCCTTTGATATAGGTTTCGTAATCAAAAAAGTCTTTTTTATCATTGTTCATAGATAAATTGCTCCCGTAATTTGTTTTAACGTATCTGACCGTTTCCGTCAATAAGATATTTCATTGACGTAAGTTCCCTGAGTCCCATTGGACCGCGTGCATGGAGCTTCTGAGTGGAAATGCCTATTTCCGCTCCGAAGCCGAACATTCCGCCGTCCGTGAAACGTGTTGAAGCGTTCACATAAACTGCCGCCGCGTCTATCTCATTCTTGAATTTTTCGGCGTTTGCAAGGGAATTTGTAACTATGCATTCGCTGTGTCCCGTGGAATATTTCGATATGTGTCCGATAGCTTCATCAATGTCGGAAACTACTTTTACCGAAATGATATAGTCGAGGAATTCCGTTGCATAGTCCTCTTCCGTGGCGGGAACGACGCATTCCCCGAGTATGGCGGCGGTCTTTTCGCAGCCGCGGAACTCAACATTATGCTCGTCAAGGCGTTTCTTTATCAGCGGCAAAGCTTTTTCCGCGATCTTTTCGTGGACAAGCAGCGATTCAACGGCGTTGCAGACGGAAGGACGCTGAGTTTTTCCGTTGTCAACGATATTTACCGCCATTTCAAGGTCGGCGGTCTCGTCCACAAAAACATGGCAGTTCCCAACGCCTGTCTCTATAACCGGAACGGAAGCGTTTTCCTTTACCGCGCGGATAAGTCCCGCGCCGCCTCTCGGGATAAGCACGTCAAGGTATTTATCGCATTTCATCAGCTGCGTCGTTACTTCACGCGTGGTATCGTCAACGAACTGCACCGCGTCTGCGGGAGCACCGCAGGAAGATATCGCTTCACGCATTATATCGCATAGTATCTTATTGGAATTGTATGCTTCTTTTCCTCCTCGGAGGATAACGACGTTTCCTGCTTTTAAGCAAAGTACAGCCGCGTCTACCGTAACATTCGGGCGGGATTCAAAAATTATGCCTATCACGCCCAGCGGAACGCGTATCTTTGTTATCCGCATACCGTTTGGACGTACCGAGCCCGAATCCGCCGAACCGATAGGATCGTCCAGTTTCACAACATCGCGAACGCCGTCTGCGATACCCTTTATGCGCTCATCGGTAAGGCGCAGGCGATCCTGCATTGCGGCGGACATACCGTTTTTCTCGGCTGCGGCAAGGTCTTTTTCGTTTGCGGAGATTATCTCCGCCGCCTTTTGCCCGAGAGCGTCGGCAATAGCCGTTAAGATCCTGTTTTTTTCCTGAGTTGAAGCGCACCGCAAAGCTTTTTCCGAAGCTTTTGCTTTTGCGCCGAGAGTTTCGATATAAGTCATATAAGATCCCTCCGATCACTTTTCGGTAAATATCGTGCCGACTTGTTTTCCGTCAAAAAGCTGATAAAGTATATACGGATCCCTGCCGTTAAGGATAGCCATATCCATTCCCGCGCCCATTGCGAGTTCTGCGGCGTTGAGTTTTGTGACCATTCCGCCCGTGCCGAGTTTTGAACCTGCTCCGCCCGCAAGCGAACGGATATGCTCGTCCACTTTATTTATAACGGGAATAACTTCCGCATCGGGGTTTTCGTTGGGGTTGCCGTTGTAGAAACCGTCTATGTCCGAAAGTATTATCAGCATATCCGAGCGGCTGATGATCCCGACGTGCGCCGCAAGGCTGTCATTTTCGCCCAGTTCAAGTTCCAGCTCATCTATGGCAACGGTATCATTTTCGTTTACAACGGGAATGACATTGTGGTCAAGAAGCTTTTCAAATGTGTTTACAACATTATTTTTGCGCGGTGTATCAAGGATATATCTTGTAAGGAGTATCTGCGCGACTGTGATGTTATGTTCACCGAAAAGCTTATCGTACATATACATGAGTTCGCACTGTCCCACAGCGGCGCAAGCCTGTTTCATGGGCGTGTCTTTCGGGCGTTCCGTAAGGCTCATTTTAGACATTCCCAAGCCTATCGCTCCCGAGGAAACAAGTATTATCTCCTTTCCGCTGTTGTGGATATCCGCAAGGACTTTAACGAGCTTTTCCACCCGACGGATATTGAGTCTGCCTGTTTTGTGCGTAAGTGTGGAAGTACCCACTTTTACGACTATCCTTTTTTTATCGTTTATATCGAACATACAAAAATTTCCTTTCCTTATGTTATACGACAATATTAACGGGTTTGCCGTCAATAAACGCTTTCAGATTTTCGGCAGCTGTCTTTACAAGGCGTTTTCTTGTTTCAAGTGCAGCCCATGCAACGTGGGGAGTGATGATGCAGTTCTTGGCGTTCCTAAGAGGGGTATCTTCCGACATGGGTTCTTCACAGAGAACGTCCAGAGCCGCGCCTGCGATCTTTCCGCTGTTAAGCGCGTCGGCAAGATCCGCTTCGTTCACTACCGCGCCTCTGCTCGTGTTTATGATGATGCAGGAAGGCTTGCAGAGATCGAGAACGCTTTTACAGATCATGCCGTTAGTGATATCCGTCAGCGGGCAGTGTGCGGTAATGATATCGGCTTCGCGGAAAAGTTCTTTCAGATCGACAAATCTTACCGAACTATCCTGCTTGGCAGTCCTTGTGTTTACGATAACTTTCATATCGAACGCCTGAGCAATTGCGGCAACTTTCCTGCCGATAGAGCCGTAACCGATGATGCCGATGGTTTTTCCCGCAAGTTCGGTCATGGGGTAAACGAAATCCGAGAAAGTTTCCGACCGTATCCAGCCGCCGCTTTTCACGAACTCTGCATATTCCGATGTTCGTCCCGCAAAATGGAGTATGAACGAGAACACCTGCTGTGCGACGGCAGCGGTGGAGTAAGCGGGAACGTTTGAAACGGTTATCCCCAGTTCCTTACAAGTGTCAAGATCTATGTTATTGTAACCTGTGGCGCAAAGACCGATATATTTTAAGTTCGGACAAGCCGTTAAAACATCCCTTGTGAACGGCGTTTTGTTGCAGAGGACAGCCTCCGCATCGCCGACATTTTCCGCGATCCTGTCTGTGGGAGTGAGCGGAAATTCCCTTACATCGCCGAGTTTATATATTTCTTCAAAGGAAACATCGCCTTTTGAAACGGTCTTAGCTTCCAGTATCGCGATCTTCATAAAAATTTGCTCCTTTCCGAAGAATAACATTCATATTATACCATATTATTTACATAATTTCAATAGTTATTTTCCGTCATTTTTGCATATCCGGGACAGTGAGGCAAATTTTGCGGAAACCCTTGAAATTATCGAAAAAATGTTGTATAATGATTATTATAGTGTTTCGGAACTTTAAATTTTAAAAGGAGATGTTACATATGGGTCTTATAAAAGCCGCTGTAAACGCAGTAAAGGGAACTCTTGCCGATCAGTGGAAAGAATATTTCTACTGTGAAGCTTTGCCTGCCGATGTACTTGTCAGAAAAGGTCAGAAAAAGACAGGGAACAGTGAAAAAGCAGGCGATAACGTCATTACTCAGGGATCGGGCATAGCCGTTGCCGACGGTCAGTGCATGATCATCGTTGAACAGGGAAAGATCCTTGACGTATGCGCAGAACCGGGAGAGTATACTTTCAATATTTCGGGCGAACCTACTATCTTTTCGGGAGAACTGGGCGAAAGCGTAAAGGAGACTTTCTCGAGCCTTGTTTCAAGGATCGCTCACGGCGGAAACGTTTCCACCGATACAAGAGTATACTATTTCAATACCAAGGAGATAATGGGCAACAAATACGGCACGCCTACGCCCGTTCCTTTCAGAGTGGTAGATAAAAATATCGGTCTGGATATAGATGTTTCCATCAGGTGCAACGGTGAGTATTCCTATAAAATAACAGATCCGCTGCTGTTCTATACGAACGTCTGCGGAAACGTTTCCTACGAATACCGTCGCTCCGAGATAGACAGTATGCTGAAAGCGGAACTTATCACCGCTTTGCAGCCCGCCTTCGGAAAGATCTCCGAAATGGGCATCAGATACAGTTCTCTTCCCGCACATACAATGGAGATCGCCGATGCGCTCAATGAGATACTTTCCAAAAAATGGTCTGAACTCCGCGGAATAAAGATATCTTCTTTCGGCATAAACCCTGTTTCCATTTCTCCGGAAGATGAACAAATGATAAAAGATCTCCAGCGCACAGCCGTTATGCGCGATCCGGGCATGGCTGCCGCTTCACTGGTCGGCGCACAGGGCGAAGCCATGAAAGCTGCCGCTTCTAACAGCGCAGGCGCAATGACAGGCTTCGTTGGCATGGGCATGGCTCAACAGGCGGGCGGTCTCAACGCTCAGGCTCTTTTCGGCATGGCTGCACAAAATTCGCAGAACGCGCAAAACGCACAGAACGATCAGTCTGCCGCTTCACAAAACGCCGCTCCCGAACAGTGGAAGTGTTCCTGCGGAACGCTGAATACCACAAAGTTCTGCTCGGAATGCGGAAAGCCCAGACCTTCCGCAAACGGCTGGACCTGCTCCTGCGGCGCGGTAAACAAGGGAAAATTCTGCTCCGAATGCGGTAAGCCGAAACCTGCGGGAGCGCCGCTCTACCGCTGCGATAAATGCGGCTGGGAACCCGAAGATCCCCAACACCCGCCCAAGTTCTGCCCCGAATGCGGAGATGTATTCGATGATAACGATAAAGTCTGAAAGCCGCAGACATCAAACATCTGAGAAAGGATGATACCATGTCCGGATTGCTGGAATACAAATGCCCGAACTGCGGCGGAGCAGTTGAGTTCAACAGTGCGGGACAGAATATGAAATGCCCATACTGCGATACGGAATTTGACATAGACGCATTAAAAGAATACAATGATGAATGTATGTCTAAAACTGCCGATGTCCTTGAATGGCATACGAGCGGTGCGGAATGGTCCGCGGGAGATACAGGCGGAATGAAGGTCTATACCTGCAACAGCTGCGGCGGACAGATAATCGCCGATGAAACAACTTCCGCTTCGGCGTGTCCTTACTGCGATAACCCTATCGTCATGACAGGACAGTTTGAAGGCGGACTGCGACCGGATGTAGTTATCCCTTTCAGGATAAACAAAAATCAGGCGGAAGAAGCGTTAAGTCAGCACTTGAAGGGAAAATTCCTGCTGCCGAAAAGTTTTTCTTCCGAGAACCGCTTGGAGGAAATAAAGGGATTGTACGTTCCGTTCTGGCTCTTTGACTGCGACGCGGACGCTCATGTCCGCTATAAGGCAACAAGGATCCGCCATTGGTCGTCGGGAGATTACAGTTATACCGAAACATCTTATTACAGCGTTGTCAGAGACGGCGATATAGGATTTGTAAAAGTCCCCGCAGACGGCTCAACAAAAATGCCCGACGATCTTTCCCAGTCGGTAGAACCGTATAATTATGCGGACTGCGTTGATTTTGATACGGCGTATCTTGCGGGATATCTTTCGGATAAGTATGATGTTACGTCTGAACAGTGCGCTCCTACGGTAAACGAACGTATCCGCAGCAGCACGGAAATTATGTTCAGAGGTACCGTGAGCGGCTATGCAACTGTTTTTCCCGAGTCAACAAATATACATCTGAAACAGGGGAAAGCTCTTTATGCACTTCTCCCGGTGTGGATATTGAGTACAAGGTACCGCGGGAAAATTTACCGCTTTGCCATGAACGGACAGACAGGGAAGTTCGTGGGGGATCTTCCCATGGACAAAGGACGCTTCTGGGGATTGTTCGCGGCGATAGCGGCAGCGGCAACTGCTGTTTCGTTCTTGATAATGTCGGCACTCAGCTTTTAAGGGGGGGAATGTTTGTGAAACTGTTGAAAAATATTCTCACCCTGATGATCGCGCTGTCGGCGGTATTTGTAATGACAGTTACGGCTTCGGCGGAAGCTGCCGACAAAGTTGTCGACAATGCCAATATCCTCACTGACAGCGAGGAAAGCGGACTGGAAAAAGATATTTCGGAGATCATAGAAAAATACGGCAGCAAATATGATATCACCGTTGTTACGACATACGGCACAGGCGGAAAGAGCATTGAAGCTTTTGCGGACGATCTTTATGATAACAGCGATTACGGTTACGGTCCCGAACACAGCGGAGTGATACTTGCAGTCGATATGCAGAGCCGCAGTTATTATATATCTACTTACGGCAAATGTATAACGGTCTTTACCGATCACGGCATCGGATATATGGAGGACGAATTTTTAAGTTATCTTAGCGACGGCGATTACGCCGAAGCGTTCCGTAAATACGCGGACAGCGCGGAAATGCTCATTGAATATTACGAAAGCAATGGTGAAGCATACGATGTAAGTACATACTCGCAAGATGTAAGTGTAAACTTAAAAAGACCGCGTTATGCGTTTTATTTCCTGTGTGCGCTGATATTCGGCTGTATAATTGCGTTTGCCGTTTGTATGGGCTTGAAAGGTCAGCTCAAAAGCGTCAACGTTCAGACAAATGCTTCAAATTATGTACGGCAGGGAAGTTTTCATGTGACAAACTCGCGGGATACGTTCCTTTACAGGACGGTATCAAAGGTAAAACGCGAAACAAGCAGCAGTTCCGGCGGAAGTTCAAGTAGTTCAAGACATTCTGGAGGAAGCACCACTCACAGAAGTTCAAGCGGCAGGACTCACGGCGGACATGGGGGAAGATTTTAAGGCTGAATTTGTCGAAAAAGCATTTGTAAAAAAATATAGGTTGTTTGAGAACGAACTGTTAAAAAAACCAATTGTTCTTTATTGCCAAACAGCTCACCGGGCTGTTTGGCAAGGCATAAATTATAATAGCCGTTAATACCAAGGGGGAAGCCCTCTATCGCAGGGCTTCCCCCTCTTGCTGTCTGCGACGCAAATGACGCTTGCGTCATTTTATTCACA
>CANQPX010000028.1 GCA_947625915.1 uncultured Clostridia bacterium | reverse complement strand
AAAGAATCATTCTGCCAATGTTTTATACTGTCAACGGAAACAATTCTCTTTATATCCGTTCCAACGGGAAATTTGCAGAACTGCATTTCTATAATTGCAGAATCGCCGTATTCTCTCCGTGCTTTGCAATAATCTGAATTATGAAATAACAACTTTTCATCTCCTTGTTTAAATATACAAGCTATTTACAAATGTTGATTTTCAGAATTTTTTAATTTACAGAAGTTTCAGTTCCCTTATAAAATCCGGAAAAACTGTCTGGTCTGTCAGAAATTCAAATTTCAGCGCATGGTCTCCTATACCGTCTCGTATATCGCCGGATACGATTATATGCCCTGTTCTGTCGCAATCGAATTTGACCGTATTTCCATACTCTATTTCGACAAATGTTACTTCTTTTCTTTTAAACCAAATCATATCTTCAAGAGCTTTAATGAATTTCTGTAACTCCTTATAATCATATTCACAGCCGTCCGCAATACCGGAGAACACGCCTGATTTCACTTTAATATCAAATGAACAATTATAAGGATTCCCATTTTTTTCGTCATCAACGGAGTGACGGAAATTTGTGATCTCTATATAATTACCACCGTATTCAAGTCTTGCTTCCATAAAAATTTCACCTGCAAATTACGATTTGTTTGATACTTTGCTCTCAACTCTTAACTCTCAAAACTCAACACTAAAAAGCGGGCATCGCGGGAAATTCCCGTGATACCCGCATAAAAAGTATTTGCAGAAATTACTTCTTTAATGTTACCGCATATTTTGCCTTTTCAACAATATTTTCCGCGGAAAGTCCGAATTCTTTCAGAAGATCAACCGCAGGACCGGAGTGTCCGAAAACATCGTTTACGCCTATCCTGATAACGGGAACAGGACAACATTCCGTAACAGTCTCCGCAACGGCAGAACCAAGACCGCCTATAATGCTGTGTTCCTCGGCGGTAACTATAACGCCTGTTTCGCGGGCTGCCTTGCAGATAATTTCCTTGTCAATGGGCTTTATGGTGTGAATGTTTATAACCCGCGCGGAAATTCCCTCATTTTCAAGAGTTTCCGCCGCCATTCTCGCTTCGTTTACCATAAGTCCCGTTGCAATTATTGTAACGTCCTTGCCGTCTTTAAGCTGAATACCCTTTCCAACTTCAAATTTGTAAGTTTCCTTGTCATTGAACACGGGAACTGCAAGACGTCCGAAACGCATATAAACAGGACCGTCAATGTTAAGCGCCGCTTCAACGGCTGCTTTTGCTTCGACATCGTCTGCGGGGTTGATTATCGTCATTCCCGGAATAGTTCTCATAAGAGCAATATCCTCGTTGCACTGGTGTGTTGCGCCGTCCTCACCTACGGAAATTCCCGCATGAGTTGCGCCGATCTTCACATTTATATGAGGGTAGCCGATGGAATTGCGGACTATCTCAAACGCTCTGCCCGCCGCAAACATTGCAAAAGAGCTGGCAAAAACTTTCTTGCCCGTTGAAGCAAGTCCCGCCGCAACACCCATCATGTTTGCTTCAGCAATTCCGCAGTCAATAAATCTTTCGGGATATTTTTTCTTGAAAATTCCGGTCTTTGTAGCCGCCGCAAGATCGGCGTCAAGAACTACAAGATCGTCGTATTTATCGGCAAGTTCCGCAAGAGCTTCGCCGTAGCTTTCTCTGGTAGCTTTTTTAACTATATCTGCCATTTTTAACCGCTCCTTTCAAAATCAAGCTTCCAAGGCTTTAAGCTGCGCATTGAGTTCAGCCATAGCCTGTTCATACTGCTCTTTATTGGGAGCAGAGCCGTGCCAGCCCACCTGATTTTCCATGTATGAAACGCCTTTGCCCTTTGTGCTTGTCTGGATAATTGCAACGGGCTTGCCGTTTATCTTTTCTGCTTCGTTGAAAGCGCGTTCGATATCGTCAAAATCGTGAGCGTTCATGGTTATAACATACCAACCGAAAGCCTCAAACTTGTCAGTGATCGGCATAGGCGAGCAAACGTCGGTAATTTTGCCGTCTATCTGGAGCCCGTTGTTGTCCACGATCGCAACCAAATTATCAAGCTTGTTGTGAGCAGCAAACATAGCCGCTTCCCAGACTTGACCTTCCTCTATCTCGCCGTCTCCGAGTATCGCATAAACTTTATAAGACGCACAGGAAAGCTTTCCGCTGAGCGCCATTCCGCAGGCTGCGGAAATTCCCTGACCCAGAGAACCTGTGCTCATATCCACGCCGGGAGTGCCTTTCATGTCGGGGTGACCTTGGAGCATTGCACCGATATGGCGGAGCTTTTTAAGTTCTTCAACAGAGAAAAAACCTCTTTGCGCAAGAACGGAATACAGTGCAGGCGCGCAGTGTCCCTTTGAAAGAACGAGCCTGTCTCTGTCGGGCATTTTTGGGTTTTTAGGGTCAACGTGCATCTTTGCAAAGTAAAGGTAAGTCAGCAGATCGCATATCGAAAGCGATCCTCCCGGGTGTCCCGATTTGGCATTGTAAACGCCCTCGATAACGCCCATTCTTACCTTACAGGCAGTGATCTCAAGCTGTTTTCTGATGGAAGCGTCCATGTTTTAACCATTCCTTTCTATTGTTGGAGTGAAAAGGCATTTCACTTTATGTAACGTTTTTCAATATATTCTATAGCTTCAGCTATAAAACCGCTGTTGCAGTCCGCGGAAGTAACAAATTCCGCCGCATTTTTTACTATCTCCTGCGCGTTCTGCGGCGCAATAGGAATATCCGCATTTTCCAGAAGTTCCAGATCGTTGTTATAATCTCCCGAAGCGGCGATCTTATAATTTTCCCAACCTGCAATTTTTATAAGTTCTTTCAGGGCAAGACCTTTCGCCGTATTTTTCGGCAGACATTCAAAATAGGATCTTCCCGACACCACAAAACTCGCCTTGTCCCAGCCTTCCGAAGCGGCAAACTCTTCAAGTTCGTGTATCATGCCGTGAGGGACCGAGAAAAGGACTTTGCACCAGCCGTCCTCGGGAATATCATCAATGTTTGTCACTGTATATGGAAGATGTGTTATGTTAAGGTGCTCCTGTTCCCATTCGGTAAGCCTGACAACACATATTTTATCGGGAAAATTTACTTCAACGCCCATTTCGGGGAATTTCTCCATAAGCGCAAGAGTATATTCCTTTGCCGATCTGTCAAGAGTTCGGTTGTAAAGAGTTTCTCCCGTTTCAATGTCGTGGATCAAAGATCCGTTATTCAGGATAACAGGCGCGTTTGGTTTCAGAATGTCAAAAAACTGATCCGCCGCTTGGATAACACGTCCCGTTGCGATAGTAAATATCCCGCCATAGCGTTTGAAGCGTTCGATCGCATCAAGGTCTTTTTGGAGCGGTATCTTACTGCTTGGAAGAAGTGTTCCGTCAAGATCGGTGATGAAAACAATATTTGAAAAATCCGGCATAAAAACCTATCCTTTATAAAGTCTTTTCTCCCGAAAGCTTGTTCAGGACGAACTTAAAATATTCGGGAAGTTCGCTGTCAAATTCGTAATATTCCCCATTAACGGGGTGGATAAAGCCTATCTTTTTTGCGTGAAGGCACTGTCCTTCGCAATATTTTGAAGGTTTTCCGTAAACATCGTCTCCGAATACAGGATGCCCTATATAGGACATATGGACTCGTATTTGATGTGTCCTTCCTGTAAAGAGTTTTAGCTTTACATAGCTGTAATTGCCAAATTCATCAAGCACGGTATATTCCGTCCTTGCTTCCTTGGAATTTTTATCCGTAACGCACATTTTCTTGCGGTCTGTGTGATGTCTGCCGATAGGAGCATCAATGATCCCGTCAGGCTCTTTGAACCTGCCGCAGACAACAGCATGATATTCCCGCGTAAATGAATGTTCCTTTATCTGTTCAGCAAGTTTCTGATGTGCAAGATCTGTTTTTGCGACTATAAGCAGTCCGCTTGTGTTCTTATCTATGCGGTGAACTATACCCGGACGGATAACTCCGTTTATTGAGGAAAGTTTTCCCTCACAATGATACAGAAGTGCATTAACCAGCGTTCCGCTGTAATTCCCCGCCGCAGGGTGGACGACCATTCCCTTTGGTTTGTTTACAACAAGCAGGCTGTCGTCCGAATAGACTATTTCCAACGGGATATTTTCGGGAACAACGTCCAACGGCGTCGGCTCGGGGATTTCCACTTCTATCTTATCTCCGTCCTTTATCTGATAACTTTTGCCGACGATCCTGCCGTTTACCGTAACTTTTTCTTCTTTAAGAAGCTTTTGCAGCATAGAACGTGAAACTCCGCAATCTGCATCTGCAAGCCATTTATCAATGCGGACGCCGCTTGTATTTTCAGCGGTAAATTCAAGCTTTTCCATTGTTGTTATCAGCTTCCTTTGCCGCAAGTTTCGGTTCGATGAACAAAACGAACAGAAGCATTATTATCGCTCCCAGAACAACGCATATATCGGCGAAATTGAATATTGCAAAGTTAAACAGCTTTACATCTAAATAGTCCACCACATATCCTGCTCTTATACGGTCGATAAGATTACCGATGCCGCCCGATATGACCATTACCGAACTTATAAGGAACACGGGACGTTTGTACTTGTATTTGACAGTAAATATCACCAGAAATATCAGCAGCAGCGTTACAAATCCGATCAGGAACCATTTCTGTCCGCTGAAACTGCTGAATGCTGCTCCGGTATTTTCGGTGTAAGTCAGCCCCAGTATTTCCAGATCGCCGAATTTTATGAACTCCATAGAACCGATCGGCATAAGCGTTTGTACCGCCCAATATTTTATGAACTGATCTGCGGCAATAAGAACTATCCCTAAAATTATGAGAAAAAATATCATTTTTTACCCTGTTTGATACCGAGCCGGAAGTTTTCCCTCCGGCTCGGATAAATTTTATTGCTTTACTTCTGCTGCACAGCGTGCGCAAAGTGTGGGGTGATCGTGATCTTTGCCCACCGTCTCAGAATATGCCCAACATCTTTCGCACTTGCCGCCGCTTGCGCGTTCAACATCATAGGAAACGCCCTCAAAGTTATCGCTTCCGAACTCTCCGTTACCGTCTGCGATAACATCAACTGCCGAAACAATGAACACCTTTTCGAGAATATCCTTGAAAGATGAGAAATTGTCATAATTTGCGCCTGCGTGAACTATTATCTTCGCTTCAAGCGGTGCGCCTATAAACTTATCTCTGCGCTTAACTTCCAAAGCCTTTGTAACATCGGAGCGGAGCTTATAGATAGTATCCCACTTCTCATTGAACTTTTCATCAACTGAGACATTTTCCTTTTCAGGCATCTGATTCATGAAAATACTTCTTGTTTCATCGGAAGCCGTATGCGGGATATAATTCCATATCTCCTCCGCTGTGAAACTCAGCACCGGAGCGATCATTCTTGAAAGTGCGCTTAAAATTTTGTACATAGCAGTCTGCGCGGCGCGTCTGTCAACGGACTTTTCGCCTGTGCAGTAAAGCCTGTCCTTGATTATGTCAAGGTAGAAGTTCGACATATCTGTTATGCAGAAATTGTGTATGCTGCTTACCACTACATGGAAATCGAACGCATCATATGCCGCTTTTACCTTGTCGATAAGAGCGTTGAGTTTAAGGAGCGCCCACTTGTCTATCTCGTGGAGTTCATTTTCGGAAACCATATCCTTATCGGGATCAAAGCCGCTGCCGTTACAGATATTTCCAAGAATAAATCTTGCAGTGTTCCTTATCTTCTTGTACATATCCGAAAGCTGTTTCAATATTTCCTTGGAAATTCTTACGTCGGAATGATAATCCGAAGAAGCTGTCCAGAGGCGGAGGATATCCGCGCCGTACTGATCTGTGATCTCCTTTGGATCAATACCGTTGCCGAGAGATTTATGCATGGTCTTGCCTTCTCCGTCAACTACCCAGCCGTGCGTGCAGACTGCCTTGTAAGGAGCGCGTCCCACCGTTGCCGCCGAAGTAAGCAGCGAGGACTGGAACCAACCTCTGTACTGGTCTGCGCCTTCAAGGTAAAGATCAACAGGAGTTCCGAAGCCTTTCTCGTCCATAACGGCAGTATGAGTTACGCCGCTGTCAAACCAAACATCGAAAATATCCTTTTCCTTTACAAATTCCGTGCAGCCGCACTCACACTTTGTGCCTGCGGGAACGATATCCTTTACGTCCTTTATATACCAAGCGTTTGAACCTTCCTTACGGAACATATCCGAAACGCTCTTTATCAGTTCGTCCGTAACAACGGGTTTTCCGCAGTCCTTGCAGTAGACCACAGGAATGGGAACGCCCCATGTTCTCTGACGTGAAATGCACCAGTCGCTTCTGTCATTGACCATTCCTTTGATACGGTCATGACCCCATTCGGGTATCCACTGAACGCTGTCGATAGCTTCTATTGCCTTGTCCTTGAAGTCTTTTACCGAACAGAACCACTGTTCCGTTGCACGGAAAAGGACAGGTTTCTTACATCTCCAACAGTGAGGATACTGGTGGACGATCTTTTCCAGTGCAAAAAGTGCGCCGCTTGCTTCAAGGTCTCCCGCAATTACCTTATTGGAATTTTCCGTAGTCAATCCCGCATATTTTCCCGCTTCTTCCGTCTGAACGCCCTTTGAGTCAACAGGAACTACAATTCCTATCTCGGGATATTTCTTACATACTTCAAAGTCGTCCACACCAAATCCGGGAGCGGTATGAACGCAGCCCGTACCGCTTTCAAGAGTAACATGGTCTCCCACGATGACCATTGAGCCGCGGTCCATAAGCGGATTTTTTGTCATGATATATTCAAGTTCCTTGCCTTTGAAAGAACCTGTTGTCGTATAATTATCTATCTTTGCGGCAGCCATGGTAGGTTTTACAAGTTCCACCGCCATGATATAATTTTCCCCGTTAGCCTGAACGGCTGTATACTCATACTCAGGACCGAGACAAATAGCAAGGTTTCCCGGCAGGGTCCAAGTAGTAGTTGTCCAGATAACGAAAAATGTTTTGTCAAGGTCAAGACCAAGCGCGGTAAATTTGCCCTTATCGTCTGTTACCTTGAACTTTACATATATAGAATGGCACGGATCGTTCTCATACTCAATTTCAGCTTCTGCAAGGGCAGTCTGGCAGTCGGGGCACCAATAAACAGGCTTCAAGCCCTTATAGATGTAGCCTTTTTTGTACATTTCACCGAATATCTCGACTTGTCTTGCTTCAAAATCAGGTTTCAGAGTAAGATACGGATCTTTGAAATCTCCCCACACGCCAAGGCGCTGGAATTGTTTTCTCTGGTTATCCACCTGTTTAAGAGCATACTCTTTGCAGTAATTTCTCAGTTCTACGGGAGGGATCGCACCGTTTTCAACGCCCATTTCTTTAAGAGCGCGCAGTTCGATCGGCAGACCGTGAGTATCCCAGCCGGGAATATAAGGCGAACAGTAACCGTTCATATTCTTATATTTTACGATAATATCCTTGAGGATCTTATTCAAAGATGTACCCAGATGGATATCGCCGTTCGCATACGGAGGGCCGTCATGCAGAACATAACGGGGTCTGCCTTCATTTTTCTTTATCATTGCATAATATGTTCCGTCATTTTCCCAGTGTTCGATCATGGCAGGTTCTTTCTGAGTAAGATTACCTCTCATAGAAAATTCTGTCTGGGGAAGATTAAGTGTGGAATTATAATCCTGCGCCATTGTTAATACTCTCCTTGGATCTTATTTATTATGTCCGAATTTCAGTTCTCCGAACTTATTTTCCGGCTTTATAGCATTAGGTACCGGAGTTTCTCCGAAAGGGAACGCCGGTTTTTCCTGTCTGTAAGGGTTTTCCATTACCCTTGTAGCTTCCATGTTCTGTTCATGGTACGTCTGCGCCTGTGTTTCCGGAGCAGGTGCAGCTTCGGGCGCAGCGGCAGCAGCGGGAACTTCTTCTTCCGCATCGTCATCATCTTCATAATCCGGGATAGCCGTTATCTGTTCGAGATGCTGTTTATACATATTCAGAAGATTTGCCTTAAAGTCGGAAACTTCCTGCTGCATTTTCACAAGACAGTTCTTTTCTTTTTCGAGCTGAGTTTTAGTCGAACCGATTATTTCCTCCGCTTTTGAATTAGCGTCCGCAAGTATACGATCAGCCTTTGCCTGCGCGTCGGCAATAACAGCTTTTCCCTGTTTCTGAGCGCCTATAAGAGCATCTTTAAGGGCATCTTCGTCCTTTTTGTATTCTCTTACGCTTTCCACAAGGACTTCGATCTTCTTTTCGGCTTCTTCCTTTTCTCTCTGATACTGGGCAATATCCTGAGCTATCTGTCTGAGGAAATCATCTACTTCCTCTGTGCTGTAACCCGGTCTTGCCTGTTCAAAACGCTTGTTGTTGATATCTTTTACGCTTAACAATTACATCACCTCATAAAATTAGTTATATTTTTTAACGGTAATATGTATCCTGTCTTTTTTGGTAGTCCCGTTGACGGAAAAAAGCACAAATTTTCCCGTTCCTCTTACGGAAAATATATCTCCTTCCGAAAGTACAAAGGACGGCGATTCACATACATTGTACATGACCGACACAAGCCCGCCCTTTATAAGAGTGACTGCCTTTCCCCTGCTAATTCCCGCAGCAAGGCTTACAACGCTGTCGAGCCGCAGCGAAGAGACCGTGCCGTTTTTTTCGGTAAAGGACTGTTCCGCTTTAAGCGATGAAGCGTCGCCTTCCGAGACTTTAACGCCCACCGAGCCTACCTTATTTACTTCTGAAAGCAAAGTCCGCCCGACTGTTTCATATACAAAAGCCGTTGTATCTCCTGCCGAAACAACGATATCCCCGAGCATTTCACGTTTGATCTGTTTTGACATGAACGCGCCCAGAAAATCCCTGTGAGAAAGCTTATCCGTATCTCTGTAGCGAAAATTCAGCACCGATATGGGAAAAGTCTCATTTCCGTCGGAATATTCC
Organism: uncultured Clostridia bacterium; assembly: GCA_947625915.1. GTDB lineage: Bacteria > Bacillota > Clostridia > Oscillospirales > Ruminococcaceae > RGIG8773. The sequence continues at coordinate 19,691 of CANQPX010000028.1, read as the reverse complement.
GGGAAGACCCCGAGGATCTTTCGCAATGCTCCCTCATATCCTCCGAAAAAAGCGTAATTATCCCACCCGAGACTGTTTAAAGTATTTTCGGCAATAATGATTTGACGTTCGTCCAAAAAAGCCGAAAATCTCGGTTTATGAGTTTTTTCGCAGATATTCACCATATCTTTTATATGCGAGACAAGCAGCTTATCCTCGTCCGTAAGTTCGGGAATACGTTTATTATTGAAATTCCCCATTAATTAAAGGAACACTCCGTTGTTTTCAAGTTCACCCACAAGATCTTCTCCGACAAATCCCACATTATACGGAGTTATTATAAATGTGTTATTTGCAACGGGCTTGATATTTCCGCCGTTTGCATATGCTACTCCGCCGAGAAAATCTATTATTCTTCTTGTAACATCAGGTGTAGTGGATTCAAGGTTAAGGACTACCGTCTTTTTGGAATTAAGGTGATCCGCTATAGCCTTTGTATCTTGAAATACTTCGGGCTTTACCAGAATGACCTGAAGCTGCGCTGTAGCATGGATATTTACGACCTTGTTCCTTTTGTTTGCCTCATCGTCATAGTTATCCGCTGAATTGTCGAATGTTTCAAAGTCATTCTCGTTCTCTTCCTCCGTATCCATTCCGAGTATTTCTTTCAAACTTCCAATAAAGCTCATTTTTATCTTCCTCTCTTTTTATTTTCTTGAGCCAAAAATTCCTGTGCCGATCCTTACTATGTTTGAGCCGTATTTTACAGCCGCGACATAATCGGAAGACATACCCATGGAAAGTATGTTCATTTCCGGGCGTTTTGTCCTGATATCCTCAAAAAGTCTCTGCATCTGTTCAAATGAACTCTCCGATCTTCCGATCGGAGGGATCGTCATAAGTCCTTTTATCTTAATGTTTTCAAACTCCGAAGCTTCGGAAATAAGTTCATAGAGTCTGTCCGGAGAAACGCCGCTTTTTGACTCCTCACCGCCTATATTGACCTCAATGAGTATATCCATGCAGCGTTCTTTTTTTGCCGCGAGCCTGTCTACCTCTGCTGCAAGCTTTATACTGTCCACCGAATGTATCATTGATACGCTGTCTATGATGTACTTTACTTTATTTGTCTGGAGACTTCCGATAAAATGCACCTCTGCCTCTTTGCTGTAGAAGTCTTTCTTCTCGAGGTACTCCTGAACTCTGTTTTCTCCCAGCAATGTTATGCCCTGTCCGACAGCCGCGTTGACTCTTTCAAACGGAACTGTTTTTGTTACAGCCATTATTCTCAGGTCATCGTCCGGCTTTCTGTATTTTGCTTTCGCTTCTCCTATCTCAAAGCGTATTCTTTTGAGATTTTCGGAAATATCGGCATCCACTTTGCCCATCTCCTTTCGGAAATCATTCATCGTCCCAGATATCGTCATTTACGCTGTTGTTTTCCGTGCCGGAAGTTTCCTCCGTGACTGTTTCTGTTACAGCATCTGTTTCTGTATCGGAGACGCTTTCCTGCGGTGAAAGTTCATCTTCCGTCACCGTCTCGGTCTCATCGGCATAAAGATCCGCCGAGATCTCACCTTCCGTAATGATATCATCGTAGATGCTCACATATGAAGTATCGGAAGTTATTTTTGAAATTATATAATCATCACATTCATATTTAGCGTCTATTTTTTTGAATTCTATCCTTTGTCCCTGCAGTATGTAAACGCCTTTCTGATTATTTTTGTCAAATCGTATCGCGCTTCTCGGGACTTTTATCCCCTCATAATCGTTAAGGATGATCTCCACGCGTTCCACTCTGCGCTGAACGAGGTCAAATGTAAGTTCGTCGCATGAAAGTATTATAACGCTTTCATTGGGGTCGTCCGACTCTATTATATCGTCTATCACCGCCGTGACCGTATTCGGCGTTGAAGTAAACTTGACCTTGACGCTGCTCCCGACCTTGAAATCGGCAGCTTTCGGATCAACTATACCTGCCATTTTCCATTCATATCCGTCTACCATTTTGCCTATCGCGGAACTTTTGTTTTCTTTTACGGGTTCATTTATTATTTCCTTTAACTTATCCGCTGTAAGCTTATCTATATCATCGAAAGAAAGGCTGTCCTCGTAGCCGTCCGTATGGCTGATAAAGTAACCCGTGCTGTCCGCCGTAATCATATCCGTCGGATCTTTCCTCTGAGTTTCAAGTGAAGCTATTTCGGAATTCAGTGATGTTATCGCCTCATTGAAATCAGTTTCATCATTTATTACGATATGGTAGATATCCATAAGCGTCTGGAGCTGTTTCCTTTCTTTTGAAAGGTTTTCCAGATCGTTTTCCGCAATAAGGAAAGCTATCGTCTGGTACTCCTCGTCTATAAGTGAAGAAATGAACTTAGGTTCGGCAGTTTCTGTCGTTCCGGGGTTCTGGGCGCTTTCGAGAAGTTTTACTTCTTCTTTCAGCTGTTCGATCCTGTGGTTGACATAAATGTCATTTTCGCTGTTATAGACATAAGCGACCACCGAACCGTTAGCGATCTTGCTGCCGTCGGGGTTCGGGTAACTGAGTACGCCCGACGGGCTGCCTTTTATCACCGATTCATTTCTGATATATACTCCTTGGAAGGATATTTTTTCCGCCGAGGAATACAGCACAGCCGTTTCCGTAACATACTTGTCCCCGAACTGCATACTGATCTGGCTGAAAACCGTTACCAATATGAACAGTGAAAGCATAAAGACAAGTATTCTTACCGTGATCGTATTCATACTTCCGCATCACTGTTCCGAATCGAGAATGGAGATAGATCTTGCGGGTATGATAGTTGAGATAGCGTGTTTGAACACAAGTTCCTGCTTACCGTCACATTCGAGTATCACCACATAGCTGTCGAAGCCTTTTACCATGCCTTTGAACTGGAAGCCGTTGGTAAGGATAAAAGTAGCGGGTATCTTATCTTTTCTTGCCTGATTGAGGAACACGTCCTGAAGATTCATATTCTTGTTCATTGTAACATCCTTTCTGTTAAGGACAATAATTTATACTTTTGCAAGTCAAAAAAATACTTACATTTTATTATAACATAAAATTTCTGATTTGGCTACTATTTTTTTGCATATTTTAATAATTTCATAAAAATTATTTATTTCGTCCAAATACAGCCAATTTATTCGTTCATCACGACGAAACCATGTGAGCTGTCTTTTGGCGTATCTGCGTGAATTGCGGCGAATTTTGTCAAGACATTCTTCTAACGGCATTTCATTCCTAAAATATGGAATAAGTTCCTTATACCCTATCGCTTGGCAGACCGTACCGAGATCTTCGCTGTCATAAACGGCTTTGCACTCATCTGCAAGACCTTTTTCTGCCATGACCGTAACACGCTTGTTTATCCTGTCGTACAATTTTTCCCTGTCTTTATAGTTAAGTCCTATCATGCAAACGTTATATCCCGACTCATTTTCCTTATTTTGTCTTTTATAGTCGCTGAACCTTGTTCCGGTAAGTTCCCATATCTCCAACGCTCTTACTACTCTTACAACATTGTTCGGGCTGACAAGAGCGGCAGTTTCCGGATCTATCTCTGCAAGCCGCTTATGCAGTGCTTCCGCTCCGACGGAATTTGCTTCGCTGTAAAGGCGTTCCCTTACGCTGCCGTCGGTATCCGCGCTGTCAAAGCTGATATTGTCGATAAGCGAATCAACATAAAGTCCCGTTCCGCCGACAAGTATCGGCAGCTTTCCTCTTTTGTCTATATCGGCGATCGTCTTTTCGGCAAGTTCCTTATAATCCGCAACGCTGAACTTTTTGTCCATATCGACTATCCCGATCAGATGATGCGGTATACCGCGCATTTCCTCCTTTGTAGGCTTTGCGGAAGCGATATCCAGCCCCTTATATATCTGCATCGAATCCGCCGAAACCACTTCTCCGCCGTATTCCTCCGCAAGAGCAGCCCCAACGGCGGTTTTTCCCGAAGCGGTGGGTCCAACAACGGCAAGAAGCGGTATTTTCCTTTTCTCCAACCGTTTTTCCCTCCTCAGAGCACTCTCTTGAACTGTTTTTCAAGCTCACGTTTTGACAACTTGAACATCACCGGTCTGCCATGCGGGCAATATCTTATCCTTTCGTCCGTAAGTATCGTTCTTACGATCTCGGAAAGTTCCGTCAGTGATGTTATATCATTTGCTTTTATAGCCGCCTTGCAGGCGAATGTATGATACATATTGTCCAATATTTCCGGCATAGGGTCGTTTTTATTGTCACTTATATTTTTTGCCAGTTCAATTATAAGATCGGCAGGATCGCAGCCGTCGAGCATACTCGGTATGCCCGTAACATCTACCTTTGAATTCCCCGATATCTCAAAATCGAACCCGAGTTCATGGACAAGATCCGTATTGTTTATCAATGCGTTGAACTCATCGAATTCCAGCAGCACTTCACATGGTGTGAGCAGCATCTGACAAATGAGTTTGCTGCGTCCCGATCTCAGCTTTTCAAAAAGTATCCTCTCATGGGCGGCGTGTTTATCCACAAAAACGATATCATTCTCTATTTCCGCGATTATATAATTTTTGAACGCCTCGCCTATGACTCTGAAATATATTTCTTTCGGCGGTTCGGGTGCGGCAGCTGTCGGGACTTCCTTTTTCTCGAAAGAAGCCGCCGTTATATACCTGAAAACCATATTTCCCGAAGTTTCGGCTGTTGTATTCTCCGACCCGCTCTTATTCCCGTCAATTTCATCACCGGGATCTTTATCCTTATTCGGACTGCCGACAGTTCCCTGACCTATGTTCTCATGCTCGTTCGGAACAACGGACTGCAAAGGCATTTCCTCACGGTATGCGGGAACTATCTCCTTTACCTCGCCTGTCTGCGGCATATCCATTTGTGTATATTCGGGAAGCTTTTCCGCCGCGGGATCCTGCGGCTTTGGGCTTTCTGCGGCAGGCGGTGTTTTTATTGTTATTTCTTCCGGGGAATTATTCAGCAGTATAGCGTTCTTCACCGCAAAATATATCCCGTCCGCAATAACTCTATCATCTGTAAATCTTACCTCGACCTTTGCCGGGTGGACGTTTACATCTATTATAGACGGCGGTATCGTCAGTCTCAGGACGCAGGCGGGGAATTTCCTCTCCATGATGCTGTTCATATAAGCGTGTTCCAGAGAATATGTACATACCGAAGATTTGACATATCTTCCGTTTATAAAGAAATGCTGCATCGAACGGTTAGGTCTGCCGAAAATAGGCTTTACCGTAAATCCGTCTATTTTTATCCCGTTAAGTTCATATTCAACAGGCATCATCGAAGCTGCAAACTGTTTCCCGAACACGGAATATATCGAAGAATACAGTTCTCCGTCGCCCGAAGTTATGAACTCCTGCTTATTGTCTCTTATAAATTTGAACGCGATCTCAGGGTGAGAAACGGCTATCTTGTCCACAGTCGAAGCGATGGCATTTCCCTCTGAAACATCTTTTTTAAGGAATTTCAGCCTTGCCGGGACATTATAAAAAATATCTCTTATAACTATAGTTGTTCCGTCAGGGCAGCCGCTGCGCTCATACTCTGTCTCTGTTCCGCCCTCTATGGAATAGTGAGTTCCGAATTCTTCATCAGCCGTTTTTGTCAGCACGTCTACCTTTGACACAGCGCATATCGACGCGAGGGCTTCTCCTCTGAAACCGAGAGTAAGTATGCTGTCAAGATCCTCCTTGCTGCTTATCTTGCTTGTTGCATGGCGCAAAAACGCCGTGGGAACATCATCATGCTCTATTCCGCAGCCGTTATCGGTTATGCGGATATATCTTGTCCCGCCGTTTTTTATCTCTACGGTAATACTGCCCGCGCCGCTGTCTATGGAATTTTCCACCAATTCTTTCACTATCGAGCAAGGGCGTTCGATAACTTCTCCCGCAGCTATAAGCTCGGCAGTCTCCTTGCTCAGAAGATGTACTCTCGGCATTTTTTCACCCCCGCTCATTCAAGCATACCGCATAATTCTTTAAGGAAATACTTTGCGTCCTCATCGGAAAGTTCATCAACATTCGTTTTCCGCAGTTTTTCGATTATCTTATCGTTCCCGATACTTCCGAAGGATATCTGATCTTCTTTTCTGACCGCAGTTTCTTCCTTATTTTTCTCCATTTCCGTAAGCAGCTGTCTTGCTCTTTCAAGGACTTTTTTCGGAAGTCCCGCAAGTTTTGCGACTTCTATCCCGTAGCTGTCGTCAACTCCTCCGCGGACTATTTTCCGCAGGAATTTTATATCTTCTCCGCGTTTTTTTACCGCGACGCTGTAATTTTTCACGCCGTCAAGTTCGTTTTCCAGCTTTATAAGTTCGTGGTAATGCGTTGCAAACAGCGTTTTACAGCCAAGATTTCTTGCGCCTGAAATATATTCCGCCACAGCCGTTGCGATACTTATACCGTCGAAAGTGGAAGTTCCCCTTCCCACCTCGTCAAGTATAACGAGACTTTGCTTAGTGGCGTTTTTAAGGATATCCGCCACCTCGCTCATTTCCACCATAAATGTGGATCGTCCCGCCGCAAGGTCGTCCGAAGCTCCCACTCTGGTGAATATCTTATCCACAACTGTTATCTTTGCATATTTTGCCGGAACGAAGCAGCCTATCTGCGCCATAAGCACTATCAGCGCAGTCTGCCGCATATATGTTGATTTTCCCGACATATTCGGTCCCGTAATGATCGCCATTCTGTTGCTGTTAAGATCGAGGTATGTATCGTTCGGGACATACATCTCATCGTCCAGCATAAGTTCCACAACCGGGTGCCTGCCGTCCTTTATGTCGATTATCCCGTCTATAGCGATATCAGGCTTTGTGTACTCATTTTTCAATGAAGTATACGCAAATGAACACAACACATCAAGCTGCGCCACTGAAGAAGCCGTCTCCTGTGCCTGAACGAGCTGCGATGCGATAAAGTCTATCACCTCGCAGAATATATCGTATTCCAGTGTAAGAACTCTGTCATTTGCGCCGAGGATCTCATATTCCGTCTTTTTCAGTTCATCGGTTATGAACCTTTCGCAGTTGGCAAGAGTCTGTTTCCTTATATAATTGTCCGGTATCTTATCATAATAGGATCTTGTGACTTCTATATAATAACCGAACACGCGGTTATATCCGAGTTTAAGATTTTTTATGCCGGTGCGTTCCCTTTCGCGCTGTTCTATCTCTTCAATAACGCCTTTGCCGTTCTTTATAATATTTCTCAGGCGGTCAAGTTCTTCATTGAAACCGTCTTTTATGACTCCGCCTTCCTTTGCGTTGAGCGGAGGAGCGTCGACTATTGCATTTTCAACAAGTTTTGAGATCTCTTCCAGAGTGCTTATCTTTCCGTCCAGTTCGGAAAGCAGCTTGCTTGAAAAGTTGCCGAGAAGCATTTTTATTTCCGGAAGTTTCAGTGCCGTGACCGACAAAGCCTTTACATCTCTCGGAGAAGCTTTTTTGTACATTACTCTTGTCATGAGCCTTTCTATATCGTATACGTTTGAAAGCTCGTCTTCAAGTTCCTCTCTCAGCACCGATCTTTTACAAAGTTCTTCCACCGCGTCAAGCCTGTTTATTATCATTGCAGGTTTTATCAGCGGCTGTTCTATGTATGATTTGAGCAGGCGTTTTCCCATTGAAGTCTGCGTATGATCCAGCACCCACATGAGACTGCCTTTTTTGTCTTTTCCGCGTATTGTTTCCGTAAGTTCAAGGTTACGTCTTGCTGCGATATCCAGTCCCATGAAAAAACTGTCGTCATATTTTTTTATTTCCGTGAACCTGCCCACAAGAGCCTTCTGCGTATCGCTTATATATCCGAACAATCCGCATATGCAGGCTGTTTCGGCAGCATCTTCCCTGAGTCCCAGTTCGCAAAGTTCCGAAACGCCGAATTGTTTCAGTATAACGTCCGAATTCAGCGAAACATCATATTTTTCATCTTCCAGCAGCTGTACGGAACATTCCAGTTTTTCGCGGATAAATACGTTCACCTTTTTATAGTCCAGAGATCCCGTATTGAACAGTATCTCTGCCGGCTCGAACCTTGAAAGTTCCTCCGTTACGGCAGTTTCCGTCTCCTTGCCCGATTTTACGAAAAGATGCACCGCGCCCGTTGAAATGTCTGCGAAGCACATCGCACATTTTTCTTTTTCCGCATATATGCAGCAGATGTAGTTGTTCTTTGACTCGTCAAGGAAGTCGCTTTCTATGAGCGTTCCCGGAGTAACTATACGGATAACGTCTCTTTCAACTATACCCTTAGTTTCTTTCGGATCCGTGAGCTGTTCGCATATCGCCACCTTATGACCGTTATCGATAAGGCGTTTTATATACTGATCGCAGGCATGGAAAGGCACTCCGCACATCGGGGCGCGTTCGTCAAGACCGCAGTCACGTCCCGTAAGCGTAAGTTCCAGTTCCTTTGCCGCAAGGATAGCGTCATCGAAAAACATCTCATAGAAGTCTCCGAGCCTGAAAAACAATATATGGTTCGCATATTTTTTCTTTACCGCAAGATACTGCTTCATCATCGGTGAAAGGCGTTCATAATCCAGTTGCATAGTCATAATATACCGCATTGACCCGCCGCGGGAGCGGCAGGTCACAAGTCTCCTCTCGATTCATATGTGCATATTTTTTAAGCGTTAATGGCAGCCTCCGCATGATTCGCAGCTTCCGCTGCAGCCGCTTTGTTCGCTCGGGCAGGTCAGCGGATCGTCTCCGTTCGCCGAGCAGGTGATTATCATATTTATCTGTCCAAGCATATGCTCCATAGCGTTCTTTGCCTCGGTGTAAGCAGCCATGTTCTTGTTGGACATGATAGTGCCGTAAAGCGACTTTATCTCGTCATCGAGCGCGGTAAGTCTTTCCGCACTGCGGTCGTCCTTCGACATTTCGGTATTGAGTTCGACCCGCTTGGTCTGGAATTCGCCGATGAGTTTCTGTAAATCCTCGTCCTTATCGTTTGCTTCCTTTGCTTTGCAATATTCAGCATACCTTTCATCAGCCTGAATGAGCTGACCCAATTCTCTTGCTTTGTCGATAACGTTCATTTTAAATATCTCCTTTATAACAAAATTTTAAAACATACTCATATGTGAGAAAATGTCTCTTGCTGCCGAATTAAGGAACAGCACTCCCTTGCCGTCAAAGAAATATTCTCTTGCCTGCTGTCTTTTAAGAGCAAGCTTTTCAAAAGCTTCTCTCTGAAGTCTCATTCTCTCGAAATATTCGTCAAGGATCTCCTGCCGTTTGTCTCTTATCTCCCAGAAATCCTTTTTATTTTCTTCTTTTTCGGCATCGTTCTGTTGTTTGCTTTTGTATATCTCATACAAAGTTTCCGTCAGTATCTCCTCATCGGACTTCATTTCAAAGCTGCCGTTATTTTTCTCCGCAGCGGCTTCTGCGTCCTTTACCGCGTCTGCAAATGAAGTTCCGCCGTTTCTTGAACTTTGTGAAACGTAATTATAAAGTTCAGCCGCGTCTTTTATTCCCGTGATCGTCATATCATAAACTCCTTTCATTGACTGTCAGATGATATCTCCCTCTAAAGCCCAGTTAAAGGCTTTTGTGATCTTTACCTTCCGAAAACTTCCTATTACGGAAGCGTCCGCTTTTGCTTTTACGATAATAAATTCATTGCTCTTTCCGGAACAGTACCCCTCATCGTCCGCAGAATCGAACAGTACCGTTAACGTCCGTCCGATAAATCTTCTGAACCCCTCGGAAGAAATTTCCCTCTGCACTTCAAGAAGCTTTTGTATGCGTTCTTTCTTTTCTTCCTCGGGAGTAACGTCCTCCATAACGGCAGCCTTTGTGCCTGTGCGCTTGGAATATATGAAAGAGAAAATATTATCATATCTCACTTTCCGCACAACGTCCAGCGTGGCTTCAAAATCTTCCGCAATCTCGTTTGGGAACCCCACGATAATGTCTGTACTGAATGAAAGATCCGGTATAAGGCTCCGTGCATATCTCACCGTTTCAAGATACTTTTCCGCGGTATAGTGCCTGTTCATAGCTTCAAGTATACGGTCGCTGCCCGACTGTAACGGAAGATGCAGATGTTTGCATATCTTTTCACAGCCGACGATAGTATCTATAAGTTCTTTCGTGGCATCTTTAGGGTGCGACGACATGAACCGCACGCGGAAATCTCCGTCAATATCGTTTATCCTTCTCAGCAGTTCGGAAAAACTTATCGGCTCGTCCAATGTTTTGCCGTAAGAATTGACGTTCTGTCCAAGGAGCATGATCTCCTTGCAGCCGCTGCTAACAAGTTCTTTGACTTCATTTATTATCGCTTCGGGCGGGCGGCTCCGCTCCCGTCCGCGAACATACGGAACTATGCAGTACGAGCAGAAATTGTTGCAGCCGTACATTATGGGAACGCTTGCCGAAAAGCTGCTGCTTCTTACAGGGCGGATATCTTCGGGAAAATCGGTATTATATTCCGTGATATCAACGGCGGTCTCCTTTTCGGTCAGAGCCTTGTACAGCAGCCTCGGAAGTTCGCCGAGAGCAAATGTTCCGAAGATAATATCCACATACGGATAACTTTTTTTCAGTTTTTCAACGGTTTTCTCCTGTTGAGCCATACAGCCGCAAACGCCTATTATAAGTCCGGGGTTTTTCTTTTTAAGATTTTTCAGGTTCCCCACAAGGCTGTAAACTTTCAGTTCCGCGCCTTCTCTCACTGCGCAGGTATTGTAAATTATAAGATCTGCGGCAGTTATGTCGTTTGTAACGCCGTAACCCATTTCGCAAAGCAGACCGAGGATCTTTTCGCCGTCGCTGACATTCTGTTGGCAGCCGAAGCTGTGCAGGAAACACAATGGAGGTTTTTCGGACTGTTCCAGAATATTTTTAATCATTTGTTTATGATCTGTCAATAAAAATTCTCCTTTTTTATCGGATAATCGCTATTATGCTCTGAATATTTTTACATACACAATATATTATACCACTTTCTGAATGAAATTGCAAGAATTTCAATAGACTTTTTCCGCATCCGAAAACAAACTTTTTATTTCCGAGGGAACATAATCCCCTCGCTGTTCGTAAAGGGCATACTGTCTGTTCTCCCATTCAAAGAAGCTGACAGAAGATATAAGTTTTTGCTCATCTATGCCGCTGTACTGCTCGCCGTAAGAATATTCCGCTTCGTAAGGAGCATTTTCATATGGGCAGAATTCTATCCTCTCGTCCTCAAGCGGTGAGCCGAACTCAAACGTAAGAACTTCTTCAGCGTGTGACATATAGCCGTAATCCTCGTCATTTTCCTCGATCTCACCGCAGGAAAACAGTGCCGTAAAATAATATCCCTGCGGATCTTTATAAAGGTGTATATTTTCAGATCCGTAACCGCTTTCGGGAGAAATGCCGCTTATCTCAAAAATTTTCTCCGTGTTTTCCGGGGAGATCTGTTCTCCGAACGCAGACATTTTATATGGAGCGTTTACGGTTCCCGATATCCATTTAACGGAAAAATATATCACAAAAAACAGCACTATAGAAGCGATCGTATACATAAAACTCTGCTGCTTGGTATATTTTACCCTGCCGGTCTCTTCGTTCGTTCCCGATCTTTCGGGCAAAGTTCCCTCTTCGATCCCGCCGATATCATTGTTATTATCTTCCATATTTAAAATTCTCCTTTCGGATATGTGACAAATTTTCCCATTATGTTTATTTTGCCCCTTTTGAACTGCTATATTTATAGAATATCACGAAAATAAAATTTGGTCAAGTTTTTGATGATTTTTTCCCGAAAATATGTTATAATGATTTGTATGACTTTGAATGTTCGGACGTAAGTCCGTTATTTTCTGAAAGGAGCGGTATCTTCCGCATGAAATATAAAGTAAATTGGGGAGACGGGGTGTTTGCCGTTCCGGATATCGCCGCGGACTGCCTGAAACTTGCTTCAGGAAAGGCTGTAAAGGTACTTGTTTACATACTGAAAAATAAAGTTTCCGACATTGATCTTTCTTCCGTCGGAGAAGCGGTGGGCATATCCGCCGATGATGCGGAAGACGCAGTATCTTACTGGCAGCAGGTGGGAGTCCTCTATGCCGACGGAACGATCCCGAAAGAATTCAAAAATGCCGATACTGTTAAGCAAAACAGCTTTACAGCAAACGAAGCCGTTTCCCAAGCACAGATCAGCCACGAAAAGAATACAAAAATGATCCCGCCCGAGGAAATTGCCAAAAGAGTTAAAAACTCGGGCGAACTTAAATACCTTTTCTCCGCCGCGGAAAATTCCTTCGGAAGGATGCTGAATTACACCGAACAGCGGACCCTTATATGGCTGAATGACTATTACGGTATGCCCCCCGATATCCTGATGATGATAATCGATCTGTCCAAACAGCTAAATAAGGCAAATATAGGCTACATTGAAAAAACTGCCATAAACTGGCACGAGAAAAATATCATCACCCACGAACAGGCTTCCGCCGAGATAATCAGTCTGCAAAACTATTTCTCCCTTGAAGGACAAGTTTCTTCCAAGCTTGAACTTAACCGCGCTCTTACTCCGACAGAAAGAAAATTCGTTAAAGCATGGGCTGAAAAAGGCTTTTCCATCGAACTTATCGTTTACGCATACGAAAAGACCGTTGATACCATCGGCAAAGTCAAGTTCAGCTATATGGATAAGATCCTTTCATCATGGTACGAAAAAGGGATCCGCACCGTATCGGAAGCAAGATCCGATACCTTTGACCCCGACAGCAAAACTGCCGCTAAAACTCCAAAAACAAGATCAAAAAACGAAAACTCAAAAAATACTTCGGAAGAACATTCCTATAACCTCGATCTGCTGGTAGAACACGCTTTGAACAGCACACCTAAGATCAGGAAGAAATGATCCTCCCCGCATTGTCCGATTTTAAAGGAGATATTCTATGGCATACGATAAACGTTTCTACGAACAAGCCGAAAACGAGATAAAACAGCGCCGCCTGCGCTCCGAAAGCGCTTTGAACGCCCGTATCCGCGAAACGGAAAAGCTTATCCCCGAAATAGCCGAGATAAATTCCCAGCTGTCCTCCGTCAGCATAGAGCTGACAAAGCTTATCCTGCGCAGAGATAAGGACTTTAAAAAGAATTTCGACAAGATCAGGGAGCAGAACTTACAGGGACAGGATATGATAAAAGCTTTGCTGAAAAGCAAAGGCTTGCCGGAAAACTATCTCGAACCGTCATATTACTGCAATGTATGCCGCGATACGGGTTATGTAAACGGCGAACGCTGTCAATGCTTCAAAAAACTGCTCAACAAACTTGCTGTGGATTCTCTGAATGAGAAAGCCAATATGCCGGAATGTGACTTTGAGCACTTTTCCTTGTCATATTATGACGGAAAGACCGATGCGGGCGGAATGGACTGCCGCCGCAAAATGGAAGAAAATCTGAACTTCTGCATGGAATATGCGGGATCTTTTTCGGAAAATTCTCCCAGTCTGCTGTTTATCGGCAAAACAGGTCTCGGAAAGACCCATCTTTCACTTTCCATCGCAAAAAAAGCCGCCGAACAGGGCTATACCGTTGCATACGGTTCTCTGTTAAATTATCTGCACATCATCGAAAAAGAACACTTCGGACGCGCGGAAGATCACGAAACAGACACCATGCAAACGCTCATCGGCGCGGATCTGCTCATTCTTGACGACCTCGGCTCGGAGTTCCGCACAAGCTTTTACGAGTCAGCTCTTTACAATATAATAAATTCCCGCATAAATTCGGGAGTGCCTACTATTATAAGTACGAACCTTTCCGCAGACGAACTCCAGAAAAATTACAACGACCGTATCATCTCAAGGATCTTCGGAGTTTTTACCGCACTAATGTTCGTCGGTGAGGATATCCGCACCATCAAACGCCTCAGAGGAGAAATTTAATGCTCATTTATTATGCAAAATCACTATATTTTCATTTTATAACAAAAAATTATTGATTTTTTCGAGCAATTGTTGTATAATATATCCTAAGGACTTGTGTCCGCGCTAAGATGAAAAATTTCTGCTGCGGCGTCTCAGATAACGAGGAGGTTTTTTCCCATGAATACTAACATTTTACTTGAAAGCGGAACCAACGAGCTTGAACTGCTCGAATTTCAGGTGGGCGACAATAACTTTGGCATCAATATTTCCAAAGTCGTGGAGATCATGATAAATCAGGACGTCACACCCGTTCCCAATGCCCCAGAAGAGGTGGAAGGCGTATTTATCCCCCGCGATAAGCTGATCTCCGTTATAGATCTGCATAAGGTCATACACGTTCCCCACGAAAACTCCGGAAAAGAAATATTCATTATCTGCGAATTCAACCGCATGAACGTGGCTTTCCACGTCACAAGAGTAAAGGGCATACAGAGGATATCATGGTCTGAGATCTCCGATCCTCCCGCCGTCGCAAACGGCACGGGCAGCGACGCTGTGGGACTTTCTACAGGCGTTGCAAAGATAGACGACAGGATAATCATTATCCTCGACTTTGAGAAGATAGTTTCCGCACTCAACAAAAATGTAGGTCTCGACCTTGAAGGCATCGAGAACGCTCTCCGCCCCAACGAAGATGTGGGCAACAAGAGGATAGTTGTCGCGGACGACTCGAAGTTCCTCAATAAAATGATAACCGAATCCCTTAACAATATAGGTTTCCATAATATCGTCTCCTTCGGCAACGGCGAGGACGCATGGAACTACATATCCCAATACAAAGACAGCACTGATGTCACATCGCATATCGCCTGCGTTATCAGCGATATTGAAATGCCCAAAATGGACGGTCACAGACTTACAAAGCTGATAAAAGACGATAATACCCTCAAAAAGATCCCCGTTCTGCTGTTCTCATCGCTCATCAACGAGCAGATGATCGCCAAGGGCAAAACCGTTGGCGCAGACGGTCAGTTCTCTAAGCCTCAGATAACAGAACTTATCAACTACTTAACAGCTCTGCTTTCTCACTGATGATGATTTTTACAATATGCTTGTCCCCCGATGGATCTCGGGGGACATTTTTATTTATTCCGCCGATTTTCGGCTTTGTCCCATAATCGACAGTTTTTTTTGCGGAGACAAGGTATAATTAATACAGTAAACAACATAAATAATATATTTCGGAACGGCGGTATAAAATGTACATATATGTTGACATTCTCATTATAACAAGCATTTATGCTAATTTTTTTCTGCTAAAAACCACCGCGCGGCTGATACATTCACCGTTAAGGAACGGGAAATGCGTGCTTGCGGCAGTTCTGGGAAGTTTCTTCTCACTGGTCATACTTCTCCCCGAACTGAACACGCTGCTTTTGCTGATGATACGCATACTTTCTGCGGCGCTGATGATAATAACGGCTTTCAGCGGAATGTCCCGAAAAGAACTTTACCGAACGGGACTTATATTCTTTTTCGTAAGTTTTATTTTCGCGGGGATAGAGTATGGGATATCCATACTTTCAGGCGGACAGAACATGATCTGGCATAATTCGGTGCTTTATGTAAATATTTCACTGCTGACGCTTGCGGTATCCACGATAATATCATATGCGGCTATATCATTTTTCAGATATTTTATTGACGGCGGAAACTCGTCTGACGCAAAATATGTTGTGACCGTTACACGAAACGGGAAAACAGCTTCATTTACCGCTGTGAGCGATACCTGCAACAATCTTACCGATGTTTTCACAGGCAGACCCGTGATCGTCTGCGGGAAAAAGGAACTTTCGGGGATCTTTGAGCCGCAGGAACTGGAAGAAGCGGTCTCTGCGGAAAAAAATGTCAGCGGTTGGCGGCTCATACCGTTTTCAACTATCTCTTCGGGAGGAATGCTCCCTATTTTCAAGCCCTCAGCCGTAATTATCAAAGACCGCGAAAGCAGCGTCCGCAGAACTGCAGACGTTTATATAGGCGTAGTTGACCGCGATATGGAATATGCCGTATTGAACCCAAAGCTCCTGTGACCTGCAAAACCATGAAAGGACTGATCGTCAAATGAACCTCTTAGAACTTCTTAAAACAGGGCTGAAACGGCTTTTTCCGCCAAAACAAGCGGGAGATGTCTTTTACATAAACGGTCCCGAGACTCTCCCTCCTCCCCTTTCAAAAGCGCAGGAAGAGGAAACTTTCCTTATGCTGGAGACTGATGAGGAGCGGGCGCGGCAGATACTTATTACCCACAACCTGAGACTTGTGGTATATATTGCCAAAAAGTTTGAGTCAACGGGTATCGGCATAGAAGATCTTGTTTCCATCGGAACTATCGGGCTGATAAAGGCGGTAAAAACGTTCTGCCCGAGCAAGAACATAAAGCTTGCAACATACGCTTCACGGTGCATAGAGAACGAAATTCTTATGTTTCTTCGGAAAACGAGCCAGTACAAGAACGAAGTTTCCATAGACGAGCCTTTGAACATCGACTGGGACGGCAACGAACTGCTGCTTTCTGATATCCTCGGAACGGACGAGGACACCGTTAACGGCGGCATAGAAAACGAAGCGGAGAAAAACATTCTCCTTGAAGCCGTGGAACGTCTCCCCGACCGTGAAAAATGTATCATGAAAATGCGTTTCGGGCTTATTGACGGAAAGGAAAAGACCCAAAAAGAAGTTGCGGACATGATAGGGATCTCACAATCATACATTTCACGGCTTGAAAAGCGGATCATCAAAAAGCTCCGCCGCGAACTGGAAAAAGTTATCATGTAATTTCCAATTATTGCTTATAGTGCTGTATGAATATTAAAATCGGCTTCTGACAATAATCTTAACAGAAATTATTGTCGGGAGCCGATAGTTTATGTATTACAACAAAGTTGATATAAGCGGCGTGGACACGTCCAAGCTGACGGTACTTAAAGAATCCGAAAAAATGGAGCTTTTAAAGCTTTGCAAACAGGGTGACAAACAAGCGCGGCAGAAGCTTATAAACGGCAATCTCCGCCTTGTTTTAAGCGTTATACAAAAATTCATAGGCAGGGGCGAGAACGCAGACGATCTTTTCCAAGTGGGCTGTATCGGGCTTATGAAAGCGATAGACAATTTCAACACCGATCTTGACGTGCGGTTCTCGACCTATGCCGTGCCGATGATATGCGGAGAAGTCCGCAGATATATGCGTGACAACAATCCTATCCGCGTGAGCCGTTCTCTCCGTGATCTTGCGTACAAAGCAATGCAGGCAAAAGAGCAGCTTACCGCACAGAAACAAAAAGAGCCTACCGTCAAGGAAATTTCCGACATGATAGGCGTTAAGCAATCGGACGTAGTTCTTGCTCTTGAAAGCATAACCGACCCGATCTCGCTTTATGAACCCGTTTATTCCGACGCGGGCGATACTTTGTATGTTCTTGACCAAGTTGGCGACAAGAACGACGACAACAACTGGCTTGATGAAATTTCCCTGAAAGAAGCGATAAATATGCTCCAGCCGAGGGAGAAGAACATTCTGTACCTGCGGTTCTTCCTTGGGAAAACGCAAGTTGAAGTTGCCAACGAGATAGGCATTTCCCAAGCGCAGGTCTCCCGCCTTGAAAAGAATACTCTCTGCAAGATAAAAGGGCAGATATGAGCAGGCTGAGCCTGCACCCATTCAAGGTTTGTTTTGAGATTTCACGCATAAATATACCGTGCATTATGTAAAGCACTATCTAAAAATAAGATTTAAGAGTTGAGATATAGGCGTTACTGCAATATCTTAACTCTCAACTCTTAACACTTAACTCTGTTGCAAGGTTCAGTCTGCTTTTATCTCAAGCCGCATTTCGGTGTTGCCGCGCTCAATGAAGCCTTTTTTCAGATAAACAGGTTTTCCCATAGCCGTTGCGGAAAGGTCAATACAGGTTATCCCCTCGGAACGTGCATCGGAAATAAGCCTGTCAAGGAGCATGGAAGCTATTCCCTGACGGCGGTGTCCCTCGGCGGTGTAAACGTTCATCAGGTAACAGGTCTTGCCGTTAAGGAAGTGAACGCTTGCGGGCTTTTCGAGCCGGACCATAAAAACGGTGGCGACCACTTCCCCGCCTGTTTCCGCGAGATAGGCGGTAAAGTCCTTGCCGATATGCTCGCGGAAATATCCGGGCAGCTGCTTTGCAAGGCACTCTTTCTGCGTTTCGGTAAGTCCGCCCTCCGCATCGCTCTGGTACAGAAAGCGGAATTTTACAAGTATATCGATATCCGACAGATCCGCCGTACGGACGGTAACATTTTCGTTCATAACAAGCCCTCGTTTCAACAGTTAACAAAAATCAATTATAATACAAAAATTCCCGCTATTCAACAATATTTTCTGAATTTTTCGTAAACCGCAAAGCAAAACGCCGCCCGTTAAGGCAGCGTTTTTGATTTTTAAGGATAGTCACAAAATTGAGATGTTTTTTATTCTACCGTACATTCAATTCCCGAATCCTTTACAGCTTGGGTCAACTCGTCCCAGTTTGAATAATTATATTCTTTGCCCTTGTATGTAACGGTCAGACCATCACAGCCGTAAAATGCAGAAGCTGCGTTAAATTCATACTTATAACTACTTTCTTGAAGCGAATAAGCAAAATTATCAGGCAAATTAAGTTCACGAAGAGAAGTACAATTTTGTAATCCTCCTTTACCAATATATTTTAAACTATCCGGTATATTGACCTCTTTAATATTTGTACAGCCCGCAAATGCTTCATCTCCAATGATATTCATGCCATCAACGAGCGTAATTTTCTCAAGTGATGTACAACCTTCAAACATTCTATAAAAAATATTTTCTCCACCATTAAAATTTACATTCACAAGATTGATGCATCTATCAAATAAATCTGAACCACTTTTCAATTCTTTACACTCAAATATTGCATCTGTAAGATCACTGCATTCGCTAAAAACGTATGCACCACAATAAGATACATTTTCAGGAATAGTGATATTCTTTAAACCTGATGCTCTAAATGCATTTTCTCCAATTATATTCACACTTTTTGGTATCTCTATACTTTCAAGACTATAACAACATTCAAACGCCGAATTAAAATAGACAATGTCTCCGTAACCGTTATTGCTTTCATAATCCCAATATGTACCGCCAATAATTTTTAGTCCTTCATGCAGTATAACTTCTTTAAGAGATGTGCAACTGCTAAAAGTGCCGTCAAGCACTTCCACACCTGCAGGAACTTCAATTTTTTCAAGACTTGAACATGAACCGAAAGCATCTTGTCCTATTTCTGTAACACTGTCGGGAATATTGATACTGATAAGACTACTGCAATTACTAAATGCGCCTTCACCAATTGCTGTTATACCATCGGGAAGTTCAACCTTTTTAACATGATAATTTCCTTTGAGCGACACCAAAACGACAGTATCTCCGCCAAGCTCCGAAGGTATACGGATAGCTTCCGCTTCGCCGTTGTAAGCTGTAATTACAGCACCCTTTAAAGCCGCGTCATAGTTATATGTAAACTCTTCCGCCGCAGGCTCTACAACTTCGAGTGGAGGTTCTGTTTCGGCTTCTGTAGTAGTCGTTTCTTCTGTAGTAGTCTCGGCTTCGGTCTCTTCTTCGTCAGCTGCTGTTGTCTCCTCGATGTCGTTTTCGGTTCCTGCCGTAAAAGCGGTCTGGATATATAATAAAAAAGTGGACAAGTATGAAATAATAGAAGACAGAAAAAGGAGGAATAAAAATGTCTTCAAA